>NZ_JBHIQS010000001.1:0-312660 GCF_042196685.1 Bartonella sp. AC329YNZD
TCTTCCCATGATCAACGTGACCAATCGTACCAATATTAACATGCGGTTTTGTTCGTTCAAACTTGCTCTTCGCCATTGCTATTAATCTCTTGTTTTATTCCCTATTTTTATTAGCACCTAGGGACAGTTCTGCAAAACTTAAATCTGACCAGACTGTAAACAGCCCAATCACCACAACTCTTAGACGGAAAACCCCACAAAATCTATAAATGGAATATCCTCCATCATACCTATTTGCCCAATCATCAACAACCATTTGGAGCGGGTAGCGGGAATCGAACCCGCATATTCAGCTTGGAAGGCTGCTGCTCTACCATTGAGCTATACCCGCATGACCCACGTACTAACTCTCCTTCGATGAATGGTGGAGGGGGTTGGATTCGAACCAACGTAGCATACGCAACGGATTTACAGTCCGCCCCCTTTAACCACTCGGGCACCCCTCCATTACACCGATAAAGTCGCGCAATGAGACATCACGACAACCATCTTGAATACCCATTCAATTCAATCTGATTGCGAAGTGGTTATGACGATTACTATTGTATCTGTCAACAGAATAAATACAATTCTGTACAAATTTCCTGCTCATAATTTTAAATCATAGATTTTTTCTCTCTATTTTTCTTATTAACACGTTATAAAGAAGCTATGAAAGAAAAAACATCACAAAATTCTCATTATGCTCGTTTGCGTCGCCGATATCGCGATACAAAAGGCTCTCCTTCTCAATCTTTTACATACCCAAAGAAGAAAGCTGCTTCTTTACAGCAAGAGATCATCCATCTTTATGGCATTCATTCTGTTCAGGCTGCTTTAGAAAACCCAAAAAGAATTTTAAAATGTCTTTACGTTACACAAAATGCCTTAAAACGATTAAATATATCCGAATCAGATTATCCTTGCTCTGTTACATTATGCACGCCCAAATATCTTGATTCGCTTGTTGGAAGTGAAGCAGTTCATCAAGGTGTTGTGTTGGAAACTCTCCCCCTCAAACCATGCAAACTGTCGGAACTAACCAATACTGATCTGGTCATTGTCATGGATCAAATTACCGATCCACATAATGTTGGCGCTATTATGCGCTCTGCAGTCGCATTGAAAGCTAAAGCGCTTATTACAACTTGCCGTCACTCTCCCCACGAAAGCGGTGTTCTTGCGAAAGCAGCATCTGGAGCTCTGGAAATGATTCATTATATTACCGTACGAAACCTTGCTGAAGCTCTTCAAGAACTTCATCAAACAGGTTTCACAAGCTTTGGTCTCGATTCAGAAGGTGAACAACCTCTAGAAACAGCATTAAAAGGAAATAAAATTGCTCTTGTTTTAGGAGCAGAAGGTAAAGGCTTGCGTAAAAAAACACGCGAAACCGTTTGCGCTTTAACACGCCTTGATATGCCTGGACATATTAAATCATTAAATGTTTCAAATGCAGCAACAATAGCTCTTTATGTGGCACATCAATATCTTAGATTCTAGTTTTTAATTTTTTGTGAAACATCAAAAAAACCAACCAACAAAAAACCCGCAAGAAATCCGCCAATATGAGCTTCCCATGCTATTGAGATGCCATTTTCTTCAAACAAAATAGAAGAAATACCTATGATAAAATCAGTCGTCAGCCATACACTCATATAAACAAGAACTCCCTTAGAACACAGAGCTTTTTTGACAGACAATAAAGGTCCCAAAAGTTTTTCGTTCTGCGCATTGACAGCTAGATTACCACTAGGAAAACCGTAACGTGCAATAGCACCCATCATTCCAGATACGGCACCTGACGCCCCAATAAGTGATATGGTACTTTCTTGATGAAATGTAAAATAAGTCAAAACAGAAATAACTGCCGTTAACACCCAAAAAATTAAAAAACGTAAAACACCAAAATGCCTTGCTAAAGGAGAGCCGAAAACCAAAAGCCAAACCATATTAAGAGCAACATGTTTAAAACTACTATGCATAAATGAATAACTTACCATGGTATAACAAAATGCTACAGGATGCCTCTTAAACAATGCTGGTATAAATGAAAAAAACTCAAGGCTTTCAACATAAACATGATGAGAAAAAAAATACTGAGAAATGCAATAAAGACAAAAACAAAATGCTATCAAAACAACTATAATAAATGGAACATTCAATAAGGGTTCTTTAGGTTGTTTCGGCAATCGGGAAACATCATTATGTTGGTGACTAGAAACTTTCATTGTATAAAATCTCGTATTTTTTAGAAAATGGGTTATTCTTTATACAAAATAAATATACCATTCCCAGTGATGCAGAATCTTCTCAACGCCTCCGAAGCCCCTTTTTAAATTTTCAATAGCTCTACATGAAAACACGTGTATTTTATACAAAAGATTTTAAAAAGTATGGATATCAAGAATATGATTTACAAACTTAGTGGTATCCTGCTTACTTAAATGTGAAATTACCATGCAATATACAAGAACTTACGAATAGACAAACTCACTTATGAGGTGGTGTATAATAAAAATATATAAACATTCTTTTCTTACTAGAAATATATTGATTATTGCATTTCTTAAACAAGCTATACCTCGATTGATAAACTTTAAAGAATCTTAAATCTCAATTTTTCCATTAATATGGCCTGCATTGCTTCTACGCTTTGAACGAAAAACGACATCTCTATGAGAAAAAATACCAATACAGCGTTCTCTAGATATAATAATTGGTGTTTCATGATGAATTACTTACTTGATAGTCTGTTTCCCTCATACATGCAAAAGCGTCAGTTCATCTCTTTAACAAATATAAACAAGCCTTTCATTTCAACCTTTAACAGATATAATTCAAGAACTATCTCTTATGAAACACTGAAAAAACATGTTGATTCTAATGATGCATCTTTGAATTTAAACAGTTCATGACGGAATTTTTTATTCCTTTCTCAGACAGTCTTATTGACACATCCGCCACTTGTAACGCGCAAGAGAATAGTTTGGATTATTTAATATAAAAAATTAAATGAGGTAATCATAGGAATTTGCTATTAAGTTGTAAAATGATAAAGGACTATTATAAATCAATGTATTATAAATAGATAACACACTAATTATTGAAGAGAACGATCTTGAGAACTCTGCTTGCAATCCTTTAACCACACATCATAAATAGGATGCTCAACAGCGTTCAAACCAGGACTATCTGCAAACATCCATCCTGTAAAAATACGCCGTATTTTTTTATCTAATGTTACTTCATTGACTTCAACAAAACCAGTTGTACGCGTGGGTTCATCTTTAGAACTCGTATAACATGCACGTGGTGTTACCTGTAATGCGCCGTACTGATAAATTTTACCAAGAGTAACTTCAAAACGTGTGGTCCGTCCCGTGATTTTGTCAAGACCTGCAAAAACAGCAATTCCATTGCTAATACGCTCAGCCCGCACTCCATTATTTAAGGATAAAAACACTAAAATTCCCATAAAAAAAATATATATAAAATGCTTCACCCCTAACAATAAAAAAAATCTCATCATATCAAAATCAATCGCACCTTAAAAAATAATTCTTTTCATAACATAGAGTCAAATAAGACAAAAATACACACGTACATTAAAAAACATGTTATTTTTTAGGTGACCAAGCATCATAATCTTCATGCACACAAGAATGCTCTCCATTGAAAGTGATAGCCCCCTTTGGTCGATAGCCCTCACTTGTTCCTGTCATATTTGCAACATGAGGCTTTTCCCATTCATAAGGATGATAATCCTCTTGTGTTGGTGGACACTCACAGCGATGATGAATCCAGCCGTGCCAACCTGGTGGAATAGTAGAGGCCTCAGAATAGTCTTTATAGATAACCCAACGATGCGGATAACCATCCTTATGAAGTCCTCCTTCATAATATATATTTCCAAACTGATCTTCCCCTATCCGCTTACCTTTGCGCCATGTGAAAAAACGCGTACCAATGGTATTGCCATTCCACCATGTGAAGATTTGCTTTAAAAAACGAGCCATCTGCTATTCCATTCATTTAGTGCGCTCATGAAATTAATCGTTTGAATAAAATTATTAACGATTGAAATTATCGAAAAAGTTACTAGTAAATTCAACTACAATTCCAATTGATAGGTTAACGTGCTATCCTTTAATTTCAAGAAGATATCATATGTATGGCTTCTTCTCCACCCCATAAAATTTAATCTATGCCAAGTTTCATCTTAACCAATTCATTAACAGCTTGGGGATTTGCCTTACCACCTGTTGCTTTCATTACCTGTCCAACAAACCAACTAGCTAAAGCAGGTTTGTGCTTTGCTTGCGCAACTTTATCAGAATTATTGGCAACGATCTCATCAACAGCTCTTTCAATAGCCATTGTATCCGTTACCTGCTTCATATTTCGCTCTTCTACAATTTGGCGTGCATCTCCCCCCTCATTCCAAATAATCTCAAAAAGATCTTTGGCAATTTTTCCAGAAATAACTCCTTCTTTTATAAGATCAATAATGCTTCCTAATTGATTTGGCGATACTGGTGACTCTTCAATCTCACGATTATCTTTATTTAAAGCCCCTAAAAGGTCGTTAATCACCCAATTGGCAACTATTTTTCCATCACGCCCACGCGCTACTTCTTCAAAATAATCAGCAATAGCCTTTTCTGTCACAAGAATGGAAGCATCATACACTGTCAATCCCATTTCCTTAACAAAACGTGCTTTTATAGCGTCAGGCAACTCTGGTAAGTCTGCTGCCAAAGCATCCACAAATGCTTGATCAAATTCTAATGGTAAAAGATCAGGATCAGGAAAATAACGATAGTCATGCGCTTCTTCCTTTGAGCGCATAGAGCGCGTTTCACCTTTAGCGGCATCAAAAAGCCGAGTCTCTTGATCTATGACGCCTCCATCTTCTAAAATTGCGATCTGACGACGCGCTTCATACTCAATTGCTTGGCCAATAAAGCGAATAGAATTAACATTTTTGATTTCACAACGCGTTCCAAACTTTTCACCAGGACGACGAACGGATACATTGACATCCGCACGCATAGAACCTTCATCCATATTACCATCGCAGGTGCCCAAATAACGAACAATTGTACGCAATTTTGTCATATAGGCTTTGGCTTCATCTGATGAGCGCATATCAGGCTTGGAAACAATTTCCATAAGAGCAACACCAGAACGATTAAGATCCACAAAAGACATCGTTGGATGTTGGTCGTGCATCGATTTTCCAGCATCCTGTTCAAGATGCAACCTCTCAATTCCCACTTCTATATCCTCAAATTGGCCATTCGAATCTGGACCAACAGATATGATAATCTTCCCCTCTCCTACAATGGGATAGTGAAACTGAGAAATCTGATATCCCTGCGGTAAATCTGGATAAAAATAATTTTTGCGATCAAAAACAGATTTTAAATTAATACGCGCCTTTAATCCTAACCCCGTTCGAATCGCTTGACGAACACACTCTTGATTAAGAACAGGCAACATACCTGGCATAGCTGCATCAATAAGGGATACATGATTGTTTGGCTCTGCTCCAAATTTGGTGGATGCTCCTGAAAAAAGTTTCGAATTTGATATGATTTGCGCATGAACCTCCATGCCAATTATGACTTCCCAATCACCTGTAACTCCAGAAATAAAACGCTTAGAATCAGGAATACGCGTATCAATGATGCTCATTGCCAATCCATTACCAATATTTAAAATTCACTCATGGCTTATCTAAAACCATTCTCAGTGCAATCCTAGGATATAAATCTTACAACACAAGCCCGATTTTTATCGGGCTTGTGTTGTTTGCATAAATATTAAGCTTTTTTAGGAGCCTTTTTCTTAACTGATGTTTTCTCTGCGGACTTTTCCTTCACTGCAGATTTTTTCTTTGCTGGCTTTTTTTCAATAACATCTGATTCGTCATATTCTTTCATCAACTCTTCAACCGTCACTTCTTTATCTATGACTTTTATCTGTGCCAATAAATGATCAATGACCTTTTCTTCAAAAATCGGAGCACGCAGATTTTCAACAGCTTCTGGCGTCTTACGGAAAAAATCCATAATTTCTTTCTCTTGTCCAGGATACTGGCGAACCTGATCAAAAACAGCTGCCTTTAGCTCATCCTCACTAACTTTAACACCAACCTTTACTCCAATTTCAGAAAGCACTAAACCAAGTCGAACACGACGCTGTGCAAGGACACGATATTCCTCCCTTGCCTTTTCTTCTGTAATACCTTCATCTTCAAAACTGCGCCCAGCCTTTTTCAAATCATCATTAACCTGAGCCCATATATTGCTAAACTCAATTTCTAAAAGCTCTTCAGGAATCTCAAAATTATAATCAGCATCTAAAGCATCAAGAATTTGACGCTTAATTTTTTGACGTGTCATTGAACCATATTGGCTTTCAATCTTTTCACGAATGACCTCACGTAAACGATCTAGAGATTCTAAACCAACTTTTTGCGCTGCTTCATCATCAACTTTTAATTCATCTGGTTTAAAAACAGCTTTAACAGTAATATCAAACTCTGCTTCTCTTCCCGCCAAATGTGCCGCACTGTAATTATCAGGAAATTTAACAGAAATCGTTTTTGCATCCCCAGCCTTCACACCGACCAATTGCTCTTCAAAGCCAGGAATAAATTGTTTTGACCCAAGAATCAGTTGTGAATCACTATCTGTCCCACCTTCAAATGGAACGCCTTCAAGCTTACCTTGATAATCTATGGTAATACGATCACCTTCTTCAGAAGCCCCCTCTTTTAGGGAATAATTACGTGTAGAAGAAAGGACGCGTTTGACTTGATCATCAATCTCCTGTTCAGGGATAGTTGCAATTTCACGGATAACTTCAATATGTTTAAAATCTTTAATGTCAATTTTTGGTAAAACTTCATACTTTAAACTAAAAGTAAAATCAGCCTTGCCATCTAGAATTTTTTCATCTTCATCTATGTCAATTTTTGGCTGCATCGCTGCACGTTCATTACGGTCCGCTAAAATAGAACTAGGCGCCTCACTGAGTATCTCATTGAGAATCTCCGCCATAAAGGATTTACCATACATTTTTCGCAAATGCCCACTAGGCACTTTACCCGGACGAAAACCATTAAGCTTGATTTTTCCCTTGGTATCATCCAACCGTTCATTCAACTTTTCTTCTAAATCTTTCGCTGGAACCACGATCTTAATTTCGCGCTTCAGTCCTTCATTAAGCGTCTCGGTAACCTGCATTAAACACCTTCATTTTTCTAAGGAGAGGGATATGCCCACTCTAATAATCATTACATTCTAACACTTCGAGTGTTACATTACCATGAAGCGGAATTCCAGACACGTAGAAATCCGTAGCACTTAAGGGATTGCTTTGGTGCGGATGGAGGGACTCGAACCCCCACGGTCTCCCGCCAGAACCTAAATCTGGTGCGTCTACCAATTTCGCCACATCCGCCAAACTGACAAGCTAATAACCTTATACAAGCGGCGTCTCTATACCATTAATTACAGAAAAAAAGCAAACAAATATATTAAAAAAAACAAAATCTACGCTTTTCATACACGGTTGCTTACGCTAAAAGTCGATTATGTTAAAAACATTTGATACTCCAATCCATATCATAGGTGGCGGCCTTGCAGGGTGTGAAGCAAGCTGGCAAATCGCTCAGTCAGGAATTTCTGTTATTTTGCATGAAATGCGACCCCTAAAAAAATCAGATGCCCATAAAACCGATCATTTAGCAGAACTAGTTTGTTCAAATTCATTTCGTTGCGATGATTCATCAACAAATGCCGTAGGACTTCTCCATGCTGAAATGCGATTAGCGAAATCATTAATTATAAAAGCTGCTGATACCAATAAAGTCCCTGCAGGGAGTGCTCTTGCCGTTGACCGTGATGGATTTTCAAAAACCGTCACAACAGCACTAGAAAACCACTCTCTTATAACAATCAAACGTGAAGAAGTTCAAAAAATTCCTAAAGCTTGGAAACATGTTATCATCGCAACAGGTCCCCTTACCTCATCTGCACTTGCTCAAGAATTACAAGCAATAACCGGAACAGAATCGCTCTCTTTTTTTGATGCTATTGCACCTATTATCCATACCGATAGTATTGATATGAATATTTGTTGGTATCAATCTCGCTATGATAAAATTGGTCCTGAAGGAACAGGAAAAGATTACCTTAATTGTCCCTTAAATAAAGAACAGTATGAAACATTCGTTCAAGCGTTAAAAAATGCCGACAAAACAGAGTTTCGTGACTTTGAAAAAACACCCTATTTTGATGGGTGCCTACCCATTGAAATTATGGCTGAACGCGGACTTGAAACTTTAAGACATGGACCTATGAAACCTATGGGCTTAACCAATGCCCATAACCCTACAGTTAAACCTTATGCTGTTGTTCAATTACGCCAAGATAATAAACTTGGAACGCTTTATAATATGGTCGGCTTTCAAACAAAACTGAAATATGGTGAACAAATTCGCATTTTTAGAACGATTCCCGGTCTTGAAAAAGCAGAGTTTGCGCGTCTTGGTGGTCTTCACCGCAATACCTACCTCAACTCGCCAATCATTCTTGATCAAACCCTTCGTTTAAAACAAAAAAAACAACTACGCTTTGCAGGGCAAATTACCGGATGTGAAGGTTATGTAGAATCAGCGGCAATAGGGCTTCTTGCTGGACGTTTTGCTGCTGCCGAATATCATCATAACTGTCCTTGCCTCCCCCCACAAACCACTGCATTTGGTGCCCTTTTGCATCATATTACGGGGGGGCATATTGTAATAGAAGAAACAGAAAGACAATCCTTTCAGCCAATGAATATCAATTTCGGACTCTTTCCCCCTATTACTTCTATTAAACATTCAGAAAAACGCTTACCAAGTAAAGAAAAAAAATTAGCAAAAAAGCAAGTTATAACAGCGAGAGCCCTCAATGATTGTATTCAGTGGTTAGCAAATAAAGAATCAAAGAGCTTCTGTTGATCAAAAACACACGATTCGCCTCTCTAATAAATCTCTATGACTCTCATGAAAAAGTCATTCTAAAGTCTTTTACTGTCTTCTCCAATCCATGAATACTTCTCTATGTTTCGTTATTTATTCTATAACGTAGATGCTATAAAAAACTTTCTCGCTATAAACGATTTACTATGATTCAATGACTAAAAATAAAATAATTATATAAAATATATTATAGTAATAAAGAATAAATAGATAGAAAATACGCAAATAAAGCTGTGATTTTATAACTATTAATAACTTTATACTATATAATATATATTATTTGATAACAGAAGTTTTCTGTTTTGTAACTTCCTCCCTCAAAATTTGTGATATTCTCTCATTTTAACTCCTGTATGATGAAGAAAAAACGCTCGCCTGCATATCACAAGTAAAATAAAGACAGGAAGAAAAAATATTTTAAGACAGAGCCCAATCTCTCTTTCATTTCAAGCACCAAGAAAAATCACAATATTAAAAACGAAAAAGAATGATGATGCTACTTTATCAATTTACAATGAATTGATTTATAATAATAATTTGTATCTTTCTATATTGCATGAAAAACCTGAATATCGTAAAATTCTTTTATTTCAAACTCATCTTATAGTAAAACAATGAAAATCATCCGCTTGGTGCTTCACAAGCGAAGTTAGTGTGTAAATAAAGAACTATGAAAAAATGAATAAAACTACTCCTTGTGAATTCATCTTAAATGCGGAAAGCTCGTCATAACAGTATAGAAACTGAAAAATAGCATGATGACACCAACCTTACTCTTTTATTAAGCGTAAAAATGGTTCTACATAATAGCTTTTATACACTTCATAGAGCTTTGTGTCTTACTCTATTTACAGGTCTTTATTTTTAAATAAAGACCAAGCACTTTAAGTATAATAAAAGCTCCCATCACATTTTATAAACGATACAGTACTCTATTCCATTAAAAATGGCTAAAAACAATCCACTCCAAATCTACGGTATTTTACGCAATATTTAAAATCATTTAAAAATACCAAAATATATAAATAAGAAAAATACCGCAAAGATTCAGAATTTTTATATGAAAAACGCGCATAATATACGCGTTAAAAAAACCCGCTTATAAATAAATCGGGTTTTTTAAATGTCATTTAAATTATTTTTTATTAACTGCTTCTTTAAGGCTTTTTCCTGCAGAAAATTTTGGGACAGAACGCGCTGGAATATTGATTTCAGCACCAGTTGAAGGATTACGCCCCTTCGTAGCAGCACGATGAGAAACTTCAAAAGAGCCAAAACCTGGAAGACGAACATCTCCCCCTGAAGCCAAAGCTTCTGTTACAGAAGCCATAAAAGCATCAACAACAGCACCAGCTTGCGCTTTCGAAACGCCTGCCTTTTCAGCAACGGAGCTAACCAATTCACTTTTATTCATAGAACATTTCCTTTCCCTATATTACCTGACAACATGACTTAATCATGTTATTAGTCAGTTTATTGAAAAGTACAGCAAACAGAAGTCTTATTTTTATACAAAACATTGTTTTTTTAGCAATAATCACAGTTATTCACGGATTTTTTCACTTTTTTCAACAAAAAACGGAATCACAACCACGACAACGCCTTCTGCTACTTTAAAAAATGCACTCAATAAATGAGACGAATGAATCAGTGCGCAATCTGTATTCCTTCACTATCGCTGCCCTCTGATCTGATGGGGACAGCCACTGCAGAAGGCTCCTTCCATTCAATAGTATCAGGAAAATGAACCAAAGCGTGTTTCAAAACTTCACTCACATGACTTACCGGAATAATTTCCATGTTATTTTTGACATCATCAGGAATGTCAACCAAATCTTTTGCGTTTTCTTCAGGAATAAGGACTTTTTTTATCCCTCCTCGAAGAGCTGCTAAGAGTTTTTCTTTTAATCCACCAATTGGTAAAACACGTCCACGTAAAGTAATTTCACCAGTCATTGCAATATCTTTATGCACCGCTATACCTGTAAGTACAGAAACAATTGCTGTCACCATTGCAATCCCAGCAGATGGGCCATCTTTGGGTGTCGCCCCCTCTGGAACATGAACATGGATATCGCGTTTTTCAAAAAGTGGAGGTTCAATACCAAAATCAATAGCACGAGAACGTACATAAGATGCTGCCGCTGAAATGGACTCTTTCATAATATCACGTAAATTTCCAGTTACAGTCATCTTACCTTTTCCAGACATCATGACCCCTTCAATGGTCAATAACTCTCCACCAACTTCTGTCCACGCAAGGCCTGTCACAACACCAATTTGATTTTCTCCTTCAATCTGATTATAGTGGTAACGTTTAACACCCAAAAAATCATTGATATTATTTTCTGTAACTTTTACAGATTTTTGATTTGTTTTGAGAATTTTTGTAACAGATTTACGGGCAACTTTCATGAGTTCACGCTCAAGGTTACGAACTCCTGCTTCACGTGTGTAAAACTGAATAATCGACCTGAGCGCTCCATCAGAAATGCTGAGTTCTTTTTTAGACAAACAGTGATCTTTTAGTGCCTTTGGTAAAAGATGCTGTTTAACAATTTCCATTTTCTCACATTCAGTATAACCCGCAATACGAATAATTTCCATTCGATCCATTAATGGACCTGGAATATTAAGCGTATTTGCCGTCGTGATAAACATGACATCAGAAAGATCATATTCAACTTCCAAATAGTGATCAATGAATGTACCATTTTGTTCAGGATCAAGAACTTCTAATAAAGCGGATGAAGGATCTCCCCGAAAATCTTGTCCCATTTTATCAATTTCATCAAGCAAGAAAAGCGGATTAGATTTTTTTGCTTTTTTCATAGACTGGATAATTTTTCCAGGCATCGAACCAATATATGTTCGGCGATGTCCGCGAATTTCTGCTTCATCCCGTACACCTCCCAACGAAATACGAACATATTCACGCCCTGTTGCCTTTGCAATAGAGCGAGCCAATGATGTTTTCCCCACACCAGGAGGACCTAACAAACAAATAATGGGACCTTTTATCTTTGATGCGCGACTTTGTACAGCCAAATACTCAATAATTCGCTCCTTAATTTTTTCAAGACCGAAATGTTCATTATTCATGATCTTTTCAGCAAAATCTAAATTGTTTTTAATCTTAGATTTTTTACCCCAAGGCATTGCTAATAACCAATCAAGATAATTACGTACAACTGTCGCTTCTGCAGACATAGGAGACATATTCCGTAATTTTCTCAATTCTGTTCCAGCTTTTTCTTGTGCCTCCTTGGAAAGTTTCGTATTCTTTATACGTTCTTCTAATTCAGAGAGCTCATCTCGACTATCATCACCGGCTCCTAACTCTTTTTGAATAGCCTTCATCTGCTCATTGAGATAATATTCTCGTTGGTTTTTTTCCATTTGTCGTTTAACGTGTGAACGAATACGTTTTTCAACCTGTAAAACGGAAATTTCCCCTTCCATGAAGGACAAAATACGTTCAAGACGGGCTCGTACAGGTAAAAGCTCTAGTATCTCCTGTTTTTCTCCAAGTTTAATCATCAAATGAGAGGTAATCGTATCTGCAAGCTTAGAAGGATTATCAATCTGGCCAATTGCATTAACAATTTCAGGAGAGATTTTTTTATTAAGCTTTACATAATTTTCAAAATAAGCAATCACTGACCTTGAAAGAGCCTCAATCTCAACGTCACTCTCTCTAGGTTCTTCTATAACAGTTGCAAAAGCCTGATGATAATCTTCACTTAAAGCAAATTGACTAATTTTTGCACGTGCAGTTCCTTCAACCAAAACCTTTACAGTACCATCAGGAAGCTTTAAAAGTTGAAGAATATTAGCAAATGTACCAATATGATAAATATCCTCTGATTTTGGATCGTCATCAGAAGCATTTTTTTGTGTCACCAAGAGTATTTGCTTGTCAACAACCATCGTTTCTTCAAGAGCACGAATTGATTTTTCACGGCCCACAAAAAGCGGAACAATCATATGGGGGAAAACAACAATATCACGAAGAGGTAAAACAGCATAAACCCCATCTCTTATTTCATCTGTCTTTTCATCAATATATTGCATAACTCTCCTTTCTGGAGCCTATGAGCTATCTACAACAATTAGCCCACCTTTAGAAAATCTCAGCTCTTCACTGTACATGAAGTGGTAATTACTCATACATAAATCAAGCATTATAATGATATTATTAGAAACACCTATCAAATACCGTTCATTACCACCTTTTATATTGTGCATCGCACAATGTCATGCTGATACATTTTCTTTATCTTCTGCACGTTCTGAGTAAATATAAAGAGGACGCGCTTTCCCATCAACGACATCACTCGAAATAACCACTTTTTGAACGCCTTCAAGAGCCGGTAGCTCAAACATCGTCTCAAGAAGGATCTTCTCCATAATTGAACGTAAACCACGAGCACCAGTTTTACGTTCAATTGCTTTCTTTGCAATAACACGTAAAGCATCTTCATGAAATGCTAACTCAACATTCTCCATTTCAAAAAGACGCTGATATTGCTTTACTAACGCATTTTTAGGTTGAGATAAAATTTGCATGAGGGCGTCAACATCTAAATCCTCTAAGGTGGCGACTATAGGAAGCCGCCCAATAAACTCTGGTATTAAACCAAATTTTATAAGATCTTCAGGTTCTAAATCACGAAAAATTTCACCGACACAACGCTCATCCGGAGCCTTAACAGTCGCAGAAAAACCAATAGAAGTTTTTTCACCACGCCCTGAAATAATCCGTTCTAAACCTGCAAAAGCTCCCCCACAAATGAATAAGATGTTTGTGGTATCAACCTGAAGAAACTCTTGTTGCGGATGTTTACGTCCACCTTGTGGAGGAACAGAAGCAATCGTTCCTTCCATAATCTTTAATAACGCTTGCTGAACTCCTTCTCCCGAAACATCTCTTGTAATAGAAGGATTATCTGCTTTACGAGAAATCTTATCGACCTCATCAATATAAACAATACCACGCTGCGCACGTTCAACATTATAATCTGCTGCTTGAAGAAGCTTTAAAATAATATTTTCAACATCTTCACCCACATAGCCTGCTTCAGTCAAAGTGGTCGCATCCGCCATCGTAAAAGGCACATCAATAATACGTGCTAATGTTTGTGCGAGATAAGTTTTACCACAGCCCGTAGGACCAACAAGAAGAATATTTGATTTAGCCAACTCAATATCATTGCTTTTAGACTGATGCGCCAACCGTTTATAATGATTATGAACAGCGACAGAAAGAACACGCTTTGCGTGCTGTTGACCAATAACATAATCATCAAGAACTGTTATAATTTCCTGTGGCGTAGGAACACCATCACGCACCTTAACCCCAGAAGACTTATTTTCTTCCCGAATAATATCCATGCAAAGCTCTACACATTCATCACAGATAAATACAGTAGGCCCCGCAATGAGCTTACGCACCTCATGCTGACTCTTGCCGCAGAACGAGCAATAGAGAGTATTTTTTGATTCGTTCCCACTATTGCTAATTTTGCTCATTTTTCTTTCCTTTCACCACAATATATGAACACTTTGCCTTTTCAAAGGAAGCTTTTCATCATGAAAACTAAAAGACATATAGAAAACCATGCATGTCTCAATATTTTTAGGTGTTTTTCTAAACTTTGCGATATTTTTATAAAACTCTTTATTTTAAAGTAGCTATTTTTTCTATAAAAATTCTTAATCTTTTTCTTCTTTTTCAGTTTCTGCACGGTATTGTATAACATCATCAACTAAGCCAAACGCTTTGGCTTCTTCCGCTGTCATAAAATGATCACGATCGAGAGTTCTCTCTATAACCTCATAATCTTGACTCGTATGTTGAACATAAATTTCATTTAAACGCCGTTTCATCTTTATAATATCTTGCGCATGTCGCTCAATATCTGAAGCTTGACCTTGAAAACCACCAGATGGCTGATGCACCATAATACGTGCGTTTGGCAATGTAAAACGATGCCCCTTTGCTCCAGCTGTTAACAATAAAGACCCCATAGATGCCGCCTGCCCCATGCACAGCGTAGAAACAGGAGGACGAATAAACTGCATAGTATCATAAATAGCCATACCAGACGTCACAACACCACCTGGAGAATTAATATAAAGATTAATTTCTTTTTTAGGATTTTCCGCTTCCAAGAAAAGCAATTGTGCACAAACAAGCATTGCCATACCATCTTCAACAGGACCATTAATAAAAATAATCCGCTCCTTTAAAAGACGGGAAAAAATATCATAGGCCCGTTCACCACGATTGGTTTGTTCAATAACCATAGGAACAAGGCTTAATGTTGTTTTCATTGGATCACTCATATTTTTACTTTCCGTTCATATAACAATCGCTCTTTACACATTCAATGTTTTTATCCATAGGCTAACATTACTCTCTTGTGCAAGCTACAATCAAAAGCTGTTTAGGATAGATTAAAATCCCAATTATTAAAAATAGCAATAATAACTCTACCTAAAAAAATCATGAATATCAGGAATGCGAGATACCGCCCAATGGTAAAAACTTCCTTCCTGAGGTTTTTGCGTCGTCTTTGTCTTTCTGTGAATATGAAATCCTATCAAGCGTGAATCGGTAAGCGGTTTTACACCAAAAGCTGGTTCAAAGATATATTCAGACTTTCGCCCAGTCCAATAATAAAAAGTTTCTTTTTCCTTTGCTTCATGAAAAAAACCATATCTTTTTGCTAATCGTGAAATACCATCATTACCAAATATCGTAACGCCAAGATTTCCTGGTAAAATCGGCATTTTTTTCCTCTTTAGCCAGAACGGCCTCCAAACACGACGCTTAAACCCAAGCCAATAAGGAATAATTTCTGTACCTGCCCAATAATCTTCAAATACTTTTATAATAGGGTTATCGGGCGGAAAATAAAGTGCAGAAACACCCACTCTTATATTATTTTCTCTTGCCAACCAAACCTTATTCGTATCTGGATGAAATTGTTTAACAAGGTAAACATCTGTATCTAACCAAACACCTTGTTGATATTTCATCAGCATAACACGAAAAAAATCCGAGAACTGAACAATTGTACATCCTAGTTTATCATCAAAAAAATTGGGATCAAGGCGATAAATTGCTGAGCGTGGTACAATTGATTCGGCTTCATGCAACTCAACACCAGCAGGCAGATTATCTATGTCTTTATCATAACTAAAAAGCTTAACGCGCTGTCCAGTTTTAACCATTGAGGACAAACAAAGCCTATCCACCAATCTTAATTGCCCACTATACCAAAAAGTACAAATATCCATAGATCATATATCAAAAATATTCTAAGCTTACACGAAATAGTTGTTCAACATCGCGAACACACTCCGCAAGAGCGAAAATCACTATTCTATCACCGGACAAAATACGCATATCCGCCGAAAGCTGTATGATTGTTTTATTGCGATAAATTGCACCAATTCTCAAACCATCTGATAAATTGAGCTCTGATAATGACTTCCCAACCAATGAAGATGTTTGCATCACCTCAGCTTCAATAATTTCTGCGCGACCATTAAAAACCGAATGAACAGAGCGAATACGCCCACGGCGCATTTGCTGCAAAATTCTCGATATTGTAACGCTATGGGGATTAAGATAGGCATCCACACCAACAGCACGACTAAATTCTTGGTAGGCAACATTATTAATCAATACCATATTAGCTTTGCAGCCCAACCTTTTAGCAATAATAGCGCTTAAGAGATTAACCTGATCTTGATTGGTCAATGTAATCATTAAATCGGCTTGATCAATTCCTGCATCTTGAAGAATGACTGGATCTAACACATTACCATATAAAACAGTTGTTTTTTCAAGCTGATCAGCAATTGTGAGAGCTCTTTCTCTATGCGATTCTATAATCTTCAATTTTAATTTATGGAGACGCTTTTCAATAGCCTGAGCAACATAAAGACCAATGTGCCCCCCCCCTGCAATAATCATGCGGTGAGCATCTTGTTCTTTATGACCAAAAAGCCCAACAGCACGACGCATCTGTTCACGAGCAACAACAAGATAGGTTATATCACCGACACGTAATTGCGTTTCTGAATGTGCAATCAATAATTCCGAGCCGCGTTTAATAGCGGTAACTGTTGTTTGAAGATCTGGAAAAAGCTCTGTTAATTGACGCAAAGGTGTATTAATAACTGGACAATCTTCCATGCATTCCAAGGCTAACGCAACAATATCATCATTACAAAAATAAAGAACATCTATTGCACCAGGTAAAGCAATACGGCGTAAAACCATTTCTCCAACTTCAACTTCTGGTGAAATAACTACATCAATGGGAATATTTTCTCTAGAAAAAAGCGTCTTATAACGCGGTTCTAAATAAGATTGTGAGCGAATACGAGCAATTTTTGTGGGAACATTAAATAATGAATGTGCCACTTGGCAAGCAACCATATTCACTTCATCAAACAAAGTGACAGCAATCAACATATCAGCTTTGTCTGCATCTGCAGCCAAAAGAACTTCAGGCCGTGAACCATGACCAACAAAACCTCTCACATCCAATGTATCGCGAATCTTTTCAATTAATCTTGTTTCAATATCAATAACAGTAACATCGTGATTTTCAGCAGCAAGACGCTCTGCTATCCCATAACCAACCTGTCCTGCTCCACAAATAATAACACGCATAGGCTTTAAGAAACTCCAAGCGCTTTAAGTTTACGGTGCAAAGCTGAACGCTCCATGCCTATAAATTCAGCAGTACGCGATATATTTCCACCCAAACGTCCAATCTGCGCCACTAAATATCTCTTTTCAAACAATTCTCGTGCTTCACGCAACGGTAAATCCATTATACTCTCATCCGAATCCATTTGAAGACGTGGCAAAGAATCATTCACTTCACTGGGAAGAAAATCCGCTGTTATAGGACCATCCCCATCCCGCACAAGAATAAGAAGACGCTCAATATTATTACGTAATTGTCTTACATTACCCGGCCAAGCATGCGTTTGCAAAATAGCAATCACATCATCACTGATTTCACGTGGCTTAATCCCAACCTGCTGTGATATTGTTTTTACAAAATGATGAACAAGTTCTGGAATATCTTCACGACGAGCAGAAAGGGGCGGAACAGTAATGGGAACAACGGAAAGACGGTGGAAAAGATCTTCTCTAAAGCGCCCGTCAGAAATGAGGCTTTCAAGATTTTGCGCTGTCGAAGAAATGATACGAACATCTACTTTAACACGTTTTGTACCGCCAACTCTCTCAAATGTTTGCCCCGTTAACACCCTAAGAATCTTACCTTGAGTCTCACGTGGCATATCAGCAATTTCATCAAGATAAAGTATTCCGCCATGGGCTTCCTCCAAGGCACCGATCTTGCGCTCTCTTCCCTCCATTTCGCTGCCAAACAACTCTATTTCCATTCTTTCCGGAGTAATCATTGCTGCATTTATTGTAACAAATGGCCCATTTGAACGTGTTGAGAATGCATGAATAGCTCGTGCAACAGTCTCTTTTCCCGCTCCTGAAGGACCTGTTATCATGATGCGACTATTGGTTGGCGCTACTTTTTCTATGATTTGACGCAAGTTTCTTATAACTGCTGATTTTCCAAGCAGCTCCAATGTCTCGTTTGAACGTTTTCGCAATTCTAAAAGCTCACGTTTTAAATTTGAGTTTTCAAGTGTTCTCTCTGCAACCAATACAAGTCTATCAGCTTTAAAAGGTTTTTCAATGAAATCATAGGCCCCTCGCTTTATAGCAGAAACGGCAGTCTCAATATTACCATGACCAGAGATCATAACGACCGGAAGAGCTGGATAGTGCGTTTTAATTTCATCAAGCAACGCTAAACCATCGAGGCGACTCCCCTGTAACCAAATATCTAAAAAAATGAGCTTTGGAATACGCTCACTAATTTGAGCTAATGCTTCATCAGAGTTACAAGCAACACGCGTTTCATAGCCTTCATCATCCAAAATACCAGCAACAAGTTCACGAATATCCGCTTCATCATCAACAATCAAGATATCTGATACCATACTATTCCCCTATCTTATGATTTATAGCTTGTATAATACTACCCTGCTTACCCCCAACCGTCGGAAACATCAAACGGATCATCGCACCACGACCTTCATAAAAACTCTCCGGTGCATCATGAAGCTCCATGGAACCACCGTGATCTTCAATAACTTTGCGCACAATGGCCAACCCGAGTCCTGTCCCTTTCTCCCGTGTTGTTATATAAGGTTCTAATAACTTTTGTCTTTGCTCTTTAGGAAGTCCTTTCCCGTTATCAACAACATCCACAACCACCCATTCTTCTTGATGATAAGAACGGACAAGAATATGACCGTGAATATTTTCCTCTCGCATAACCGAATCTATGGATTCGCTCGCGTTTTTGATCACGTTGCAAAAAGCCTGTACAATGAGACGGTTATCAAATGCACCCATAAGTGGTAGAGTTCCTAAGTCTTGCTCAAAATGAATATCATGTCGTGTCACTTCTATCAAGAAGCACGCTTCACGCAACAATTCACGTATATCTAAAACATGCATTTGTGGTTTGGGCATACGTGCAAAAGAAGAAAACTCATCAACCATACGCCCAATATCTCCAACCTGTCGAATAATTGTATCAATACACCGCTCAAAGACCTCTCTATCTTGTGTAATAACTTTGTTATAACGTTTACGAATACGTTCAGCGGATAATTGAATAGGTGTGAGGGGATTTTTAATTTCGTGTGCAATACGCCGTGCAATATCCGCCCATGCCGCTGTACGTTGCGCTGCAACAAGGTCTGTAATATCATCAATTGTTAGAACCCAAGATCGCCCCTGTCCATCATCTTCCTCCATCGTAACTTGGACATTACAGACACGCTCTTTTCCTGCAACGTTTAAAGTGACCTGTTCACGGTGATTTTTACGATCCAATGAACGCGCAAACTGAAAAACCTGCCAAATTTCAGCACTTAAAGATAAAAGACTTTGTCCAACAACATGTTCAGAGCGAATATCAAACATCGCTTCAATAGACCGATTGATAATGGTGATATCACCATTATCATCTATTCCTGCTACTCCCGCCGTTACACCCGATAACACAGCTTCAGAAAAACGCCTTCTCTCATCAATTTGATCACGCACTGCAATCAACTCATTGCGCCGACTTTTCAATTCACTAACCATATAATTAAAAGTTTTAGATAATTGCCCAATATCGCCATCTTTTGCTCGTACTGGCACGAAAATTTCCATATTTCCAGACGCAACATCATCAGCAGCACTAATGAGAAGACGAATAGGACGTACTAAGCGATCAGCCACAGCAATAGCAGCCCAAATAGCTGATAAGAATAAACTAAAAAAAAGACATAAATAAAGCATACCAAATGCAATTTGTGTCAGAAGGCGATTTTCATTTAAATCACGATAACGATCCGTATTGACTTCTGTCAAACGCAAAGCAGATAAAACACCTTTATCAACGTCACGCACCAAATATAAAAATGTGTTTGGAATATTGGTAAATTTTAAAATAATACCGAAATAATCATGAACGCCTGGTTGAAAAGAAAAAGGCCTTGCACTGGTTGCACGCTCAATAAGATTGGAAGGAGGAATTGGCAGTTTATCCTCATCACCAAGAGCACTCGATACGAAAATAGTTCCACTAGAACTTAACAAAAATGCACCACGTAAATTGCGTCCCATAGCATGACGCGTCAATTGCATCCGATATTCAGCTGGATTACGTTCTAAAAGTTTTTTATTATCAAGTGCAAATGCCATAGCGTAGGATAAATTTTTTAAATTTTGAAGCATTTCATCTGCATAAGCATTTGCTAAATCAATAGAAGAACCCACAATTTGCCGTGTTGTTGTATCAAACCATCGATCAAGTCCTAAATTCAGTGCTGGCCCTGACACAAGAGCTACAGCAACAGCTGGCATTGTTGCAACAAGTGCAAACAATGAAATAAGGCGCACATGAAGACGTGAGCCTGCACGCCTTGAACGCCAAGCACGAATGATCGGAACCATCTCATAAAAAACGATGATAACAAGCCCTAAAACCCAAAAACTATTAATCCCTATAAGAATAAGGGTTACTGTTCTACTGGGAACAACAGGAGTTAAGCCAATAAGAATAATGAACGAAACAGAGGCTGTAAGTAAAGCCAACACAATAATTGTAATACCTAAAAAGATATATATCTTACTTAAACGATACAACTCATCATTAAAAGTATTTTTATCTATGTCTTGAAGATTCGTCACAGATGTTACATTCATCATAAGCTTACATACCCTTATTCCCATTATCCTCATATAATCTTTTGTAACAAAAATTGACAATAATAATACTACATTTAAAATAGAGCAAATATAGTCAATGAGAAAGAACTTCTGCATTTTGCAAAATATCTTTAAAATAAAATACGTTCGACGATACTTTACAAAGGAAATGAGATGCGATTAACAAAACAAACAAATTATGCTCTTCGGATGCTCATGTATTGTGCAGATAATCAGGAAACTCTCAGTCGTGTTCCAGAAATTGCTAAGGCATATGCCGTTTCAGAACTTTTTTTATTTAAAATCCTTCAACCGCTTGTTCAAGCAGGTTTTATCCAAACAGTGCGTGGACGCAATGGTGGTGTTAAATTGGCTAAACCTGCAGCAGAGATTTCAGTCGCTGATGTTGTGAAAGTAACAGAGGATAACTTTTCCCTAGCAGAATGTTTCGATACTGCAGAACCAACTTGCCCATTGATAGATTTTTGTGGTTTAAATACCGCACTTCAAAAAGCATTAAATGCTTTTTTTGAGGTATTATCAGTGATATCCTTGGCTGATTTACAACGATCAACCTTTCAAAATCATTTTAAAATTAATGATAAAAGAGTAAACTGAGGTTATAATAATATAAGGAGATTAAGTATTTCTATTGCAGCAATAATATTAGCCGCTGGACGCGGTGAAAGAGCGAGATCTTCACAAAAAATTCCAAAACAATATCGGCTTCTAGGACAAAAGCCGATTATTTATCATACCGTGCATTGTTTTTTGCAGCATCCAGCCATCACAACGATTATTCTCGTTATCCATCCAGAAGATCGTCAAATCTGTGAAAAAGCTATCGCCGACTTTAAAGAAAGCCTTATTATCATTGAAGGAGGCGATACACGTCAAATCTCTACCTTACATGGACTTAAAGCTCTCAGAAAATTTAATCCACAATATGTGCATATTCATGATGGTGTTCGCCCCTTTATCGAAAATGAGCTCCTTGATCACATTCATACCACCGTTACTCCTCAAGAAGGTGTTCTTCCTGTTCTGCCCATCGCGGATACCCTTAAACGTGTAAATAATCAGCATGTTTTAGAAACAATTCCACGCACCCATCTTTATAGTGCACAAACCCCACAGTGTTTTCCCTTTGAACATATCTTAGCGGCCCATAAACAAGCAAAACAAGCTTGCAAACAAGAATTCACTGACGATTCTGCAATTGCCGAATGGTTTGGAATTCCTATTCTTACTGTTCCAGGTGATCCTAACAACATAAAAATTACATGGCTCAAAGATTTTGATACCGCCCATTTATATCTCCAGAAAAAAATGCAAATGTTTCCTGATATCCGTACTGGTAATGGTTATGATGTTCATTCTTTCGAAGAAGGAGATTTTCTTATATTATGTGGTATCAAAATCCCTTTTTATAAAAAATTAAATGGACACTCCGATGCGGATGTCGCTCTTCATGCATTAACAGATGCCCTTCTTGCTACGCAAGGTGCAGGAGATATCGGTACCTATTTTCCTCCCTCTGATCTTCAATGGAAAAATGTATCATCAGAAATTTTTCTCCGTCATGCTCTTGATATTCTAAAACAAGCAGGTGGTCGCATTGCTAATGTTGATATCACAATTATCGCTGAAAATCCTAAAATTGGTCCTTATCGTCATGCCATGACAGAAAATCTTATGACAATACTTGCAATTACGCCTGATCGAATCTCTATCAAAGCAACAACAAATGAAAAGCTCGGATTTATTGGTCGTGGTGAAGGGATTGCTGCTCTTGCAACAGCGTGCGTTCTTTATCCAGGAGAAATTCCCCAATGACATATTTTTGTGAAAAACAAGCGCGTAAAGTCCTTAATACCTGTTGCCAAAAAGGTTTGCTGTTAACAACTGTAGAGTCTTGTACAGGAGGGCTCATTGCTGCAAACCTTACAAATATTGCGGGATCGTCAAATGTTCTGGATTGTGGATTTGTTGTTTATTCAAATGAATCCAAAACACGCCTTGTTGGCGTGTGTGCTGAACTTATAAAAACCTATGGTGCCGTTTCAAAAGAAGTTGCTCTTGCAATGGCTGAAGGCGGATTAAAACATTCACAAGCTGATATTGCAATTTCTGTAACAGGCGTTGCAGGACCAGGAGGCGCAAGTCTCAATAAACCTATAGGACTTGTGCATTGCGCAGTTGCTTACAAAAATCACTCCTCCCTACACAAAGAAATGCACTTTGGTCATCTTAATCGCAATGCTATCCGCCATGCAACAGTTGAAAATGCTTTTAAAATGATTCTGGAATTGCTTCACTGAATTCTCCCCACCAATTTTAAAACTCTCTATTCCACGTTGAGTCTATAATCATCAACCTCTTGAAAAAATAATTTATTGTATCATAAGTTGGAAATGAAAGATCTGAATAGTGTAAAGTTATCTCACTTTAGTTCTGTGTAGGTTGAATTAATCAAATTTATTTACTTGCACCCCACAAGAGAAAAAAATGTATAAATAAAATGATCAAAGAAAGGGACACTTGTACCTCTCTCTCAGGTGCTAAGAGCTGGCATAACATCTTGAGAGATAGCAAATAAATGGTGCAGACTGACTTCTTCATAAGTGTACAGATATAGATTTTATATACTTTTACGAGAATCTATCCTATTTATTATGAGCACTATTATGAAATGGATATATGCAAGCATGCTCTATTTGGGCGTTTTGTTTAACAAATGTGCATCCATTAAAAAAGAGAGAAACAAAAGCGTGAAGCTGTGCATCATCTTCATCATTTAAAGTGATATTCCTTCAGTATGTTTTGAAAGCTGCATTAAAAATAAATCGTAAAGATGAAAATCAGTTTTCATCTTTACACTTTTATAAACAATGTGTATTGTTAAAAAATAACAGAGTAAATTATGCTATTGTCGAGCCATAAATCTGATGTGCACGTTTTTCAAAGGCATCGGTAAATTTACGAAACGCAATATCAAACATTGAACCCATCACGCGTCCCAGCATTTTACTTTTAAATTCATAATCAATAAAAAACTCTACATTACATGCATTGGTATTTTCAATATTATGAAATACCCAACGATTTTCAAGATATTTAAATGGACCATCAATATAGTTAACCTCTATCAAACTTTTCTTCGGCTGAAGAAAAACCTGGGTCGTAAAAGTTTCTCGAATAACTTTATAACCAACTGTCATATCCGCAAGAAGCAATGTCTTTTCGTCACATTCCTTGCGAGAACGTATTATTAAAGCCTCACACATTGGTAAAAACTCAGGATAACGTTCAATATCTGACACAAGATCAAACATCTCATGAGCACTATGGGCAACTTGCCGATGTGTTGAAAAAGTTGGCATAATTATCTCTGTAAGGCAAATTTTTCATCACGCGCTTTTTGCAAAATGGCAAAATCATCTCCTGCATGATGAGATGAACGCGTTAGAGGATTGGAGGCCATATGTAAAAATCCTTTTACTTTACCAATCTTGGCAAAAGACTCAAATTCTTCAGGAGGCACAAAACGAACAACTGGATGATGTTTTCGTGTAGGCTGCAAATATTGTCCAATTGTCATAAAGTCAACATCAGCAGCGCGCAAATCATCCATCAATTGCAAAACTTCATTTCGCTCCTCCCCAAGACCAACCATAATTCCCGATTTTGTAAAAATTGTTGGATCAAGTTCTTTAACACGTTGTAATAAACGAATTGAATGAAAATAACGTGCCCCTGGACGGACTTTCAAATATTTAGAAGGAACTGTTTCTAAGTTATGATTAAAAACATCAGGCTTAGCAGCAACAACAACTTCTAAAGCGCCATCCTTATGACGAAAATCAGGTGTAAGAACTTCAATTGTTGTTTTAGGAGTTTTTTGACGAATAGCATAAATAACTTTTGCAAAATGCTCAGCACCACCATCAGCAAGATCATCACGATCAACAGATGTAATGACAACATGTTTTAATTCCATCCGTGCAACAGCATCAGCAACACGTTCTGGCTCATTATGATCAACGGCAAGTGGAATACCTGTTGCAACGTTACAAAAAGCACAAGCACGCGTACATATTTCACCTAAAATCATAAAGCTAGCATGCCTCTGGCTCCAACATTCGCCAATATTAGGACAACCAGCTTCTTCACATACAGTCACTAACTTATGCGTACGTACAATACCATGTGTTTCCTTATAAATTGGTGATGTTGGCGCTTTTACACGAATCCAATCCGGCTTTTTTTGAACGCTTGTATCCGGACGATGCGCCTTTTCAGGATGGCGCAAACGTCTATTCGTAACTCTATCAACAACCGTAACCATTTAAGCCTTTGCCTTATAAATACGAAGGAGCAATGAAAAATTTAAGATCTTTCATACAATCTAATCATCAAGCGTTTAAAACTTGATCATATGCATCCAATACACTTTCTTTCATCATTTCCGATAAAGTCGGATGTGGAAAAACAGTATGCATTAATTCTTCCTCTGTTGTTTCAAGATTCATGGCAATGACAAACCCCTGTATTAGTTCTGTTACCTCAGCTCCTACCATATGGGCCCCAAGAAGCTGTCCTGTTTTTTTATCAAAAATTGTTTTTACTAACCCTTGATCTTCACCCAGAGCAATCGCTTTTCCATTCGCGGAAAAAGAATAACGACCAATACGTATATCATACCCTGCTTCTTTTGCTGTTGCTTCTGAAAGCCCTACAGAAGCAACTTGCGGTGTGCAATAGGTGCATCCTGGAATTTTTTTCTTATCAAGCGGATGAACATTCTTTAAACCAGCAAGATGTTCAATACATATTACGCCTTCTTCTTCTGCTTTATGGGCTAACATAGGAGGGCCTGCCACATCACCGATAGCATAAATACCCGCAACTCCTGTCCAACTCCATTCATCAGTTACAATACACCCACGATCGGTTTTTATTCCCAAAGCTTCTAATCCAAGATTCTCAATATTACCCTGCACCCCAACAGCAGAAATCAATCGATCAACAGTCATTGTCTCTTTTTTACCTTGAATATCAATATGTACAGTTACAGAATCGGAAGATTTTTCAACCCTTGTTACTTTTGCTTGACGAAGAACACGTAAACCTTTTTTCTCTAATTGTTTACAAACAAATGTTGAAATTTCAATATCTTCAGCAGGCATAATGTGGGGCATTATTTCAACAACAGTGACTGTCGCCCCCATATCATGATAAAAAGAGGCAAATTCAATGCCTATAGCCCCAGACCCTATGACCAAAAGCGATTTTGGCATTTCTGGCGGTATCATAGCTTCAAAATAAGTCCAAATGAGATTTCCATCTGGCTCAATACCAGGAAGGACACGAGGACGTGCACCCGTTGCAATAATGATATGCTTTGCTTGGTAAATTCCCTCTCCCAAAGTCCCTTTAGGGACTGGATTTTGTGGTTGCATAACCGGTTTGGAAGATGAAGAAACCATAATTTCCGCAGGCTGGCTTCCCTTTGCTTCTTTAGTAAGCTTTGCTTCACCCCAGATAATATCAATTTTATTTTTTTTCATTAAAAAAGCAACACCAGCATTTAAACGTGCTGAAACACCGCGTGAACGTGCCACAACATTTTTGATGTTTGCCTCAATTGAACCATTAATTTTTAGTCCATAATCTTTTGCATGTTCAGCAAAATGTTTCATTTCCGCTGAACGTAAAAGAGCCTTTGTTGGAATACATCCCCAATTTAAACAAATCCCTCCCAAATGTTCACGTTCAACAATCGCAGTCTTAAAGCCACATTGCGCTGCACGAATTGCGGTTACATATCCGCCTGGACCTGATCCAATCACAATTACATCATAAAGATTTGCCACAGTAATTCCTCCATGGATATATATATAAAATGGATATGCATTTTTTGAACTTAAGACTGAAAATGAACATAACAGAATTATCTTATGTCTTTATACTCTAAGCTTTCTATAAATGCTTTACCCAAACTATAAACAGCAATACCTCTGCTCTTCAAACTCTTTAAATTTGTTTTTAGTCTCTTAAATACACTCTCTCACAATTTACGTGAAGAACTGTTAAACAGTTCAAACCAACATTGCTAATGGATTTTCAATCATCTTCTTAAAAGTCCGCGCGAGCTCTGCTGCTAAAGCACCATCGACAGCACGATGATCCGCAGAAATTGTAACTGACATAACTGTCGCAATGGCTAATGCATCATTTTTAACAACAGCACGTTGCTCCCCTGCACCAATCGCAAAAATTGTCGCATGCGGTGGATTAAGAATAGCAGAAAAACTTTTCACACCATACATCCCCATATTGGATACAGCTGTTGTTCCACCCTGATATTCTTCCATTTTTAACTTGCCCTCACGCGCACGCTTTGCAAAATCCTTCATCTCTTTGGAAATAAGCGATAACGGCTTTTCCTCTGCATGGCGAATAATCGGCGTAATTAATCCATTGGGAATAGAAACAGCAACCCCAACATCACAATGTTTATGATGAAGCATTCCACCTTCAAGCCAAGAGACATTCGCATCAGGAACCGCTTTCAAAGAAAGTGCGACAGCTTTGATCACCATATCATTAACAGAAATCTTATAAGTAGGCTTAGCTTCTTCCTGCATCTTAACCATTGGTGCAGCAACATTCAATTGTGTACGCAGCGCTAATAGCGCATCAAGTTCACAATCTACCGTTACATAAAAATGTGGGACTTTCTGTTTTGATTCCACCAAACGTGTCGCGATTGTTTTACGCATATTATTATGGGGTGTGAAAACATATTCATCCTCTTTGAAGAGTTTCAATATCTGTTTCTCAGAAGCACCTGCGGCTACTGGCTCTCCTGTCTGTGACGAATAAGAAATCTTAGAAATATCACCGCTCATAACTTTTTCTACATCACGCTTAATAATACGCCCATGCGGCCCACTCCCAGAAATAAGGGATAAATCAAGACCTGCCTGAGATGCTAATCGCCGCGCTAAGGGAGAAGCAAAAAGACGAGCTCCCTTTTTATCTTGCTGTATTAATTGCCCAGTTGATGATTCATGAGACATTTTTATTCCCTTTGAGTCCGTCTGTTTCAGAGAATCTGTCTGTTTGATACCCTCTAGTTTTTGTCTTGTAGAAGAAGAGATTTCTTCTGTAACTTTTGCAGCTTCAGCTAAATCTTCACCTTCTTCTGCTAAAACAACAATTAAAGCATTTACTTTAACGCCTTGTGTTCCAGCAGGAACAACAATTTTAGCAACCCTACCTTCATCAACAGCTTCGACTTCCATCGTCGCTTTATCCGTCTCAATCTCAGCAATAACATCACCAGAGGAAACCTTATCTCCCTCCTTAATATTCCATTTTGTTAAATTTCCCTCTTCCATCGTAGGGGAAAGCGCTGGCATTGTAATTTTAATGGGCATTATGCTTTCCTCCGTTATGCTCTGTATGTCACAGCCTTAACGGCCTCAATAATTTCAGCAGTATTAGGCAAAGCCAACTTCTCAAGATTAGCGGCATAAGGCATCGGAACATCTTTGCCAGAAATCGTAGCAATTGGCGCATCAAGATAATCAAAAGCCTGCTGCATAACACGCGTTGCGATTTCAGTTCCCACAGATGACTGAGGAAATCCCTCTTCAATTGTAACCAAACGACCTGTTTTTTTAACTGAAGAAAGAATTGTTGGAAGATCCATCGGACGAATGGTCCGTAAATCAATTAATTCAACATCAATACCAAGTTTTTCAATTTCAGATAAAGCTTCAACCACGTAATGCATTCCAATCCCACATGCAACAATTGTCACATCTTGTCCAGACTTATGAATACGCGCCTTACCAATAGGTAAAACAAAATCATCGAGTTGAGGAACATCAAATTGATGCCCGTACAAAATCTCATTTTCAAGGAAAACAACAGGATTATCATCACGAATAGCAGCTTTCAGCAAACCTTTTGCATCTGCAGCGCTATAAGGCATAACAACTTTCAGACCTGGTATATGACTATACCATGCTGCATAACATTGAGAATGTTGAGCACCAACACGGGCAGCCGCGCCATTGGGACCTCGGAAAACCATAGGAGCGGTCATTTGTCCACCAGACATATAACGTGTTTTGGCTGCTGAGTTAATAATTTGGTCCATCGCCTGCATCGCAAAATTAAAGGTCATAAACTCGACAATAGGACGTAACCCACCAAAAGCAGCCCCGACAGCCAGCCCAGCAAAGCCGTGCTCTGTAATTGGGGTATCAATAACTCGGCGTTCTCCGAATTCTTCCAACAAACCTTGACTAACCTTATAGGCACCTTGATATTGCGCGACTTCTTCCCCCATAAGAAAAACTGTTTCATCACGCCGCATTTCTTCAGCCAAAGCCTGATTAAGCGCTTCACGAACTGTCATTGTAACCATTTGTGTTCCCGCTGGAATATCAAAATTAAGAGATGTATCAAAAGTAGGAGCAGCCTGCGGAACTGACAAAGGCAGAGAAAGAGAAGATTCTTTAGGTTTTTGTGCTGCATCAGTAGGTTGCGAAATATCCTCAGCACGCTCACCTTCTTCTAACAAAATCGCAATAACAGTGTTAACCTTCACGCCTTCAGAACCTTCAGGCACAAAAATTTTACCAAGAGTACCTTCATCAACGGCCTCTACTTCCATTGTAGCCTTATCCGTTTCAATTTCAGCAATAACATCGCCAGAGCTAACCTTATCACCTTCTTTTTTGAGCCATTTAGACAGTTTACCTTCTTCCATAGTTGGTGAAAGCGCCGGCATCAAAATATCAATAGACATACTTGCTTCCCTCGCATCAAACTAAAATATCAGTATAGAGCTCAGAAGCATCTGGCTCTTGATCACTTTGTGCAAAATCTGCCGCATCAGCAACAATTGCACGGACCTCTTTCTCAATAGATTTTAAATCGTCCTCGCTCGCCCAATTTTTTTTAAGAATCCGACTTTTTACTTGATCAATCGGATCGTGTTCCTCTTTTATTTTTTGGACTTCTTCCTTTGAACGATATTTCGCTGGATCAGACATAGAATGACCACGATAGCGATAGGTTTGCATATCAAGAATGATCGGCCCTTTACCTGAGCGTGCCCAAGAAATTGCTTCATCAGCAGCTCCTTTTACTGATCGAACATCCATACCGTCAACAACAATACCTGGAATTTCAAAAGAAAGACCACGACGGGAAAAATCAGTTTCTGCAGATGCACGTGAAACGGACGTTCCCATAGCATACTGATTGTTTTCAATAATATAAACAACAGGCAGCTTCCAAAGTGAAGCCATATTAAAACTCTCGTAAACCTGCCCCTGATTTGCAGCACCATCACCAAAATAAACCAATGTCACATTATCTTTACCAAGATATTGATTCGAAAATGCCAAGCCTGAACCAATGGGAACCTGCGCCCCAACAATACCATGTCCCCCATAAAAGTTTTTTTCTTTAGAGAACATATGCATCGAGCCACCTTTTCCTTTGGAAAAGCCCCCTTGGCGCCCCGTTAATTCTGCCATAACACCACGCGGGCTCATCCCAACCGCTAACATATGTCCATGATCACGGTAAGACGTAATAACCTGATCACCTTCTTTTGCCGCTTTCAATGTTCCAACAACAACGGCTTCTTGCCCAATATAAAGGTGACAAAATCCCCCAATAAGCCCCATGCCATAAAGTTGTCCTGCTTTTTCTTCAAAACGGCGAATTAAAAGCATTTCACGATAGGCAACAATTTCTTCCTCTTTTGTAAAATCTGCTATTGGTGCTTTCTTTGTGGTGCTTGATAATGCAGTGCACGCCGCCGACGCAGAATTTTTTTTAAGTCGTTCTGCCATATTAAACTCCCTTTTATGATTATTTAGGAATAACCTTTACGAACAAAAGTTACAAGCCTTATCAATCGGCTTAAACAATATCATTGCTGATTGTTGTTTAAATTAAGCGATTTTTCATTTACCTTTAGTATCAATTTCAAGGTATTAAGATTGTCAGTTCATTTGGCTTAGAGAAGTTCAAATTCTTTCGGACATACTCATCCAACATATCTTTTTCTATATGCCCGTTGCGTAAAAGAGAAATACGCTTTTCCATGAATATCCGCTCAGCTTCTATTTTATGAAGCTCCTTTTCTAATTCACTAATATGCTGATTAACTTCACTGCGTGAATACAATCCATACTCACCATGATAAATGTGATAACTGAAATAGCTTAAGACTCCCACCGTCATAAGAGGTAGTACAAAGCGTACTTTGATTGATCGACGTTTCTGCTTTGTCCACATAAAATAGCACAGTCTTTATAGCACAAATTTCTTAATATTTTGCCCAACTATGCATGATTTTGATTAATACCTCATTACCAAATATACACCAAAATAATTTGTTATTTCAATTTATCCCTCCTCAAGACAATCAAAGTAAGCTGAATGCCCCACTTTTTGTATTACAAATATTGGATGTCCCACTAACTTGTGATTTTACACCCATCTTTGTCTTTAAAATTTCCTGTTAAAATAACTATAAAATCAATCAATACCCAAGGTGTAATTATAAAAAAATCCCTATAAGCCCTACCCCAAAAAGTGGTATAGTTATTATACTTAGTATAGTTATAAGAAGCATTACGATGCCAGTTCCAACTTTACCAACCATAAAACGATGAATTCCTAGTCCACCTAGAAAAAAACAAACGACCGCTAACGTCACTTTTGATTGCTGTGACTGACCTTCAGTCAAGATAGGTAAAATAGATTTAATGGTATCCCCTTCACACACAAAATTAACGACGTCACCAATTTTCGGCGGCATTTTTCCTGACCAATCCCAATTCGCAAATTGATAGCGCTTACCATCAGCCCCTGAAATAAAATAATCTCCTTGATCATGACCAATAATCTTACCTTTCATCCTTGCCCACCTATAAAGCTTCTCCTCATGTGTTATTCATAAAGAGATTATTTCTAATTCGATAATATGCGGATTAACCTCACGGTATAAATAAAACGCATAAAAACCATAATAAATGTGTAATTTGGATAGTTTTGCCCCCCCCAAATAACTAATGTTTTCCCTGCTATAAGCAGCAACCTAAAGTACGCTGTAATTGATTTGCGCTTTTGTTTTACCTATATAAAATAGCACAGTTTTTTCAATATTTTTGTTCAACTGTGCATAGCCTTTCAATATTTTACATTAAAGACATGTAATACAATAACGCAGAGCTATTATGAACTTAATATATTGATAAAAATAAAAAGCGGGCTAAATTACCTCCTTTTTATTATAAGATTTTTACAAGTCTGTGATCTGATTCCCATCTTTATCCGTAAATTTTCCAGCAACAATGAGTATAAAATCAACTATTGCCCAAATACCGGTAATCATCAATCCAAAAACTGATAAAGATAAAACGAGCATTAAAGTACCCGTCCGAACTCTCCCAACCATAAAACGATGAACACCAAAGATACCTGCAACCCAACAAAGAAGTGCAAACATTATCTTTGAGTTCTCTGTACTTGATCTCAACAACGGAAAAACAGAACTAACCACACCGCCTTCATAGACAAAATCAACAGTATCACCAATCCTTGGTGGTTTCTTTCCCAACCAATCCCAAGTCGCAAACTGATAACGCTTACCGTCATCACCCGAAACGAGATACATTCCTTGATCTTGAGTAATAATTATACCTCTCATCTTAATCCCTATAAATTTAAATACCTATAAAATTACTGCGTATATGTCTTTGATAAGAAATCTCAATTTCATAATCTAAATAATATCATACTATCACACTTTGTGCTCACAACTATCAACGATATACATCACCAGCATAACGCGCTTGGGCTCCTAGCATTTCTTCAATACGAATAAGTTGATTGTATTTTGCTAATCTATCCGAACGTGCAAGAGAACCTGTTTTAATTTGTCCACAATTCGTTGCAACCGCAAGATCTGCAATAAAAGAATCCTCTGTTTCGCCTGAACGATGAGATATAATAGTACGATAACCTGCTTTATGTGCTACTTCTACAGCATCAAGTGTCTCACTTAATGTACCAATTTGATTCACTTTTATGAGGATAGAATTGCCTACCCCCATTTTAATACCATCACGCAAACGTGCTGAATTTGTTACAAACAAATCATCGCCAACAAGCTGACATTTTTCTCCAATTGTATCCGTGAGTAGCTTCCAACCTTCCCAATCATCCTCTGCCATTCCATCTTCAATTGTAACAATAGGATAACTTTTCACAAGTTGCACTAAATACTCTACCTGTTCTTGGATGTCACGGCATTTCCCCTCACCTTTATAAAAATATGAACCATTTTTATAAAATTCGGTTGAAGCACAGTCTAAACCAATGGCAATCTGCTCCCCTGGTTTATAACCACATGTTATGATAGATTCCATAATAAAATCAATTACTTGATCAGCACTTTTAAATTGAGGTGCAAAACCACCTTCATCACCAACATTGGTATTATAACCTGCACCCTTTAAACGCTTTTTCAAGGCATGAAAAATTTCAGCACCATAACGTATTGCTTCTCTAACGGTAGGCGCTCCTATAGGAATAATCATAAACTCTTGAAAATCAATCAAGTTATCAGCATGAACGCCACCATTAATAATGTTCATCATAGGTGTTGGAAGAATATGCGCTTGTGTACCCCCAATATAACGATACAAAGGTAAATTTAATGAAGCCGCAGCTGCTTTTGCAACAGCTAATGAAACACCAAGAAGTGCATTGGCACCAAGACGGGCTTTGTTTGGCGTTCCATCCAAAGCAATCATGGCTTGATCAATAGCGATTTGATTTGTTGCATCCCGACCACCAAGTTCTTCAAGAATTTCGCCATTGACTGCAGCAACTGCTTTTTCAACACCTTTTCCTTGATAGCGCAAACCACCATCACGAAGTTCTATAGCCTCGTGTGCTCCCGTTGAAGCTCCCGAAGGAACCATAGCACGACCAAACGCACCATTTTCCAAATGAACATCAACTTCTACCGTTGGATTACCACGGCTATCAAGAACTTCACGTCCAATGATATCGACAATTATAGTCATATGTATTTCCTTACCCGATAAAAGTCGCGATTCATTTCTAACAACCTATTAATGAAATACTTTTTCTTCTCAATTCAGTTTCTTTGACAGATAATCGAATTCCATTAAAGTCTCAAGCAATCTTTGTAAATCATCAATTTTAATCATATTGGGTCCATCAGAAGGCGCATTATCTGGATCTTGATGCGTTTCTAAAAAAATACCTGCGACCCCAACAGAAACAGCCGCACGCGCTAAAATTTCAACAAATTGACGCTGTCCACCAGATGAAGAACCATGACCACCCGGCTCTTGAACAGAATGTGTTGCATCAAAAATAACAGGAGCACCCAATGAACGCAAAATAGGCAACGAACGCATATCAGAAATAAGTCGGTTGTAACCAAATGACGTGCCTCGCTCACAAAGCAAGACATTCGAATTACCACTGTAAACAACCTTTTTTAAAACATTCTCCATGTCCCACGGAGCTAAAAACTGACCTTTTTTAATGTTAATAACACATTCTGTTTTGGCAGCTGCTACCAAAAGATCTGTTTGACGACATAAAAAAGCCGGTATTTGTAAAATATCAACCGTAGAAGAAACAATTGTACATTGCTCTTCCGTATGCACATCAGTTAATATGGGACAATCAAACTCCTTTTTTAAATCAGAAAAAATAGCCATTGCTTTTTCAAGACCAATACCACGTGCCGCACTCAAAGAGGTTCTGTTGGCTTTATCGTAACTTGATTTATAAACAAACCCCATACCAACTTGATCGGTAATTGTTTTAATACGACCAGCCATTTCAAAAGCATGATCTCGACTTTCCATCTGACACGGACCCGCAATTAATGAAAGAGGCATTTCATTTGAAAAAATAATATTTCCAACTTTCACAGTGGCATTTGGTTTAGACATTTTATTCCTCAAAAGCAAAGTAGCCAAATTTATATATTAAACTAATCGACTTTGTTCTACAGCGGCTTCAATAAAAGAAGAAAAAAGCGGATGTGGATCAAAAGGACGTGATTTTAATTCTGGATGATATTGAACACCAATGAACCATGGATGATCTACATACTCTATCGTTTCTGGTAAAATACCATCAGGAGACATACCAGAAAAAATCAAACCACACTGTTCTAACTTATCCTTATAATCGATATTGACCTCATAACGATGACGATGCCGCTCGACAATCTTTGTCATCCCATAAATTTTGGCAATATGACTCCCTTCTTTTAATTCAGCCGCAAAGGCACCAAGACGCATCGAACCGCCGAGGTCACCATTTCTTGTACGTTTTTCAAGAACATCGCCTTTGAGCCATTCTGTCATTAAACCTACAATTGGATTTTCTGTTTCACAAAATTCACTTGATGAAGCATTCTCAATCTGAGCAATATTACGCGCAACTTCTATACAAGCTAATTGCATTCCAAAACAAATCCCTAAAAATGGAACTTTACGCTCTCGTGCAAATCGAATTGCTCGAATCTTCCCTTCAGACCCTCGTGCACCAAAAGCACCTGGAACCAAAATGCCATGGGCTTTTTGTAAAGCTGAGACAGAATCTTCTTTTTCAAAAAGTTCCGAATCAATCCACTCAATATTAACCTTCACTTTATTCGCTAAACCACCATGCGCAATCGCTTCGATAAGGGATTTATAAGCATCCTTTAAGCCCGTATATTTTCCTACAACAGCAATCGTAACTTCTCCTTCAGGATGATGAATGCGATGCGTAATATCTTTCCAACGATCCATCTGAGGAGAAAGTGCCGAATCGATTCCAAAAGCGCAAAGAACTTCAGAGTCTAAACCCTCCTTATGATATGCCATAGGAACATCATAAATTGTTGGCACATCTAATGCCTGAATAACTGCATTGGAGCGAACATTGCAAAAAAGTGATAATTTGTACCGCTCTGTTTCTGGAATAGATCGATCTGCACGCACAAGCAAAATATCAGGAGAAATACCAATTGATTGTAATTCTTTGACAGAATGTTGTGTTGGTTTCGTTTTTAATTCACCTGCGGAAGGAATATAAGGCATTAAGGTGAGATGGACATAAACGACATTTTGTCTCGGTAGATCATTACGAAGCTGACGAATCGCTTCTAGAAAAGGCATTGCTTCAATATCACCAACCGTCCCACCTATTTCACACAAAACAAAATCAAATTCTTCATTTCCCGTCGTAATGAATCTCTTAATTTCATCCGTAACATGAGGAATAACTTGGACTGTTGCCCCCAAATAATCACCACGCCGCTCTCGTTCAATGATATTGCGATAAATACGCCCTGTTGTAATATTATCTTGGCTATTTGCAGAACGCCCAGTAAAACGCTCATAATGACCAAGATCAAGATCCGTTTCTGCACCATCATCGGTCACAAATACTTCACCATGTTGATAAGGTGACATCGTACCTGGATCAACATTTAAATAAGGATCAAGTTTGCGAAGACGTACGCGATAGCCACGAGCCTGTAATAACGCTGCTAACGCCGCTGCTGCGATGCCTTTTCCAAGGGAAGAAACCACACCACCAGTAATAAAAACATAACGTGCCATGGGCTTATGGTGATAAGCAATTTATAATGATTTTTCCAGCAAAAAATGCAAAAAGAAACAATTTTTCTTCTAAAATAAAAAAGGTGAAAAAATCACCTTTTTTAAAAAGTCTATATTTTCTTAAAAAACTATTTTGTACTGTTATCCGGAACTGTATTTTCAAGAACCGGTGGAACTGGGCTTTCTGCTTCAGGATTTGTGGACTGTTTCTGTTCCTGCGGAGAATTCGAAGGACCTCCTAGCTGCTCAAGAATAGAAGGGGAAGACTCACCATCTGATGATGGGACTAATCCTGAGCCTTTATCGGTAGAATTCTGCTCTGAATTAACCGGTATACGCTTTAAAATATCAGAACTAGAATTTGATATATTACTCACCACGGTAAGTCCAATAGACACAACAAAAAAACAACAGGCTAAAATAGCAGTCAAACGTGTTAAAGGGTTTCGAGATCCACGAGTTTTCATCAACCCTGAGCTATTACTCACACCGAGCCCACCACCTTCTGAAGGTTGGATTAATATAACGCCAACCAAAGTAATCACAATCAATAAATGAATAACAATAAGTACTGTTTGCATAAACCCTGCTCTTCAAATAACTCTTTCATGGTTATTTACACATAAATAATACACAATCCAAGGGGTAACTCAAATTTCTCCGCTATAATTTACGATAAACATCGCAAATAGTTAAAAAATCAATCGCTTTTAAACTTGCTCCACCTATCAAAGCACCATTAACATGAGCAATGCTTAAAAGCTCAAATGCATTGGATGGTTTTACTGATCCACCATAAAGAAGGCGCATATTATTCCCTTCCTCCCCAAAACGAGAGCACATCTCATCACGAATGAAATGATGCACTTTTGCAATATCTTCTACAGTTGCTGTATTGCCGGTGCCTATCGCCCAAACAGGTTCATAAGCGATAATGATATTCTCTGCTGTTGCATCATCTGGTAAAGATCCCTCAAGCTGCTGTGCGAGAACATCCAGCACTTTATTATTGTTGCGTTCTTCCAATGTTTCACCAATACATACAAGAGCCACAAGCCCTGCTCGCCACGCTGCTTGCACTTTGGCGCAAACAATAGCATCATTTTCCTGATACACTGTACGACGTTCTGAATGCCCGATAATAACATGACTTGCTCCCGCTTCTTTAATCATAAAAGCTGAAATATCTCCTGTATAAGGGCCATAATCATCAAAGTGACAATTTTGTCCTCCTAAAAGGAGATTTTCACCATCCAGCGTATCAGAAGCACGCGATAAAAGCGTTGCTGGAACACAAATTAAAGCTTCAAACAAATGATCTAGATCAGAGCTAACGCCTGTAGCAATAGCACGCAACTCTCCAAGCGATTCACTCGTTCCATTCATTTTCCAATTTCCAGCAAGAAAAGGCCGAATATTTGGAGACATATTTTCACCTCAAGAGCTATTATAATATATTATTTATCTGTAAGTACCAAATTATAAAATGAAAGCAAGTCTTTAAAGCTTGCATCTTTCGTGTCTTTGTTGCAAATTCCGTTACTGCTTTGATAATAACTCATGTTAAAAGTGGAATTAAACAATGCTTGACATCGTAAGAAATGCTGCAAATTCTTGGATTGCCAGAATTTTCCTTGCTATTTTACTCTTATGCTTCATTCTTTTATGGGGGATACCACAGTTACACACCAAAAATGAAAGAGGCCTTATTACTTCTGGAAAATCCACAGTAACTGTCGATGATTATCGTCTCGCTCTTGCCGATCAAAGCGCACGTTTAGCACATGCCGCTCATCTTGGACGAATGTTTACGCCAAATGAAATGCAGCAATACCAAATTCCCGCTTTTGTGTTTAATCAATTACAACAAAATACACTGCTTGATGAACAAGCCCGTAAAATGAAAATAAGTCTTTCAAAAGATACAATAGCGCGTATGATTGGAACTGATAATATGTTCCAAATAAATGGCACTTTTGATAAAAATTTATTTTATAACTATCTTCAGCATTTACGTATCAGTGAAAGTGCTTTTCTTAATTATTACACCAGAAAAGAAAAGCGTAACCAAATTATTTCAGCTTTATTCTCTGATATGAAAGCACCAGATCTCTTCTATAAAGCACTTGCTCTTTATCAAGGAGAAATGCGTATCGCAGATTATCTCATGATTGATCTAAAAGAAAAGGAAATAACGGCTGATCCTGATGACGAAACACTGCAAAAATGGTTTGAAACACATCAAAATGAATTTCGTACTCCAGAATACCGCACTGTCTCTTTATTATCTATGGAACTTAATGATTTCGTAAAACCTAAAGATATCCCAACAGATGAGGCAAAAGCTTATTATACCCAAAATGCTTCACGTTTTGTAACCCCTGAAAAGCGTACATTCGAAGAACTGCGATTCCCCTCACGCGAAGAAGCCGATAATGCAGCAAAAAAAATAGCCGATGGATTGAGTTTTGATGAACTGGTAAAAGCTGAAAAAAAGACTCTTAATGACATACAAAAAGGGCCTCTCGCAGAAAATGAACTTCCTAGCCATCTAGCATCCGAAATTTTTGAACTCCAACAAGGGAAAGTCAGTGCTGTAATCAATGACTTACAGGGACCTGTTATCATTCGCATCACACATATTGAACCCTCAAGCTCTCTTCCTTTTGAAAGTGTAGAAGAAAATATTCGCCAAATACTTGCCAAAAATCGTGCTACGGATGATATCCGTAACAATTATGTAGCCATTGAAAATGCTCGTTTTGAGGGTGCTTCTCTCAAAGAGTTAGCTGACCAATACAAGTTATCTTTGCGCACAATTACCATTGATAAAACGGGAAAAACGCTTGAAGGTGCAATACTCACGGATTTACCTCAAAAAGATATTTTACTGAATGCCATCTATCAATCAAACGAAGGTGTCGATCTTGATCCTCTCTCTTTTCAAAATGGTGGGTATCTCTGGTATAAGGTCGATAAAATTATTCCTGCCCGCGATAAGACACTTGAAGAAGCTAAGCTAGATGTTCTTTCTCAATGGAAAAATGAGGAAATCCAACGTCTTCTTGATGAAAAAGCCAAAAATGCTCTCAAACAGCTCACGGAAGGAAAAAGTCTTGTTGCTCTTGCTCATACCCTTGGTGTTACAAAACAAACAACACCAGCCCTCCGGCGTCAAGATTCATCTGAAGTCCTTGGTGCTGAAGGTGTTAAAGCCTTGTTTTCTGGTCCCAAAGGTCATTATGGTGTCATAAAAGGACCGGTTGCAACAAACCGTATCATTTATCAAATAAAGACTGTAACAATGCCTAAAGATATCACGTCTCATACTCTTTCAACTAAGGTCCGCGCCAATATAGATATGATGATAAGAGAAGATCTTAAGCTAGAAATGCTACAAGTTGCCAATAAAGAACATCCTTTGGAAATTAATAGCACGAATTATAATCAGATCTTTAACGCTCTCCAGTAAAAAGAGTGTGCATAATTTAAAGGGCTTATTTGATAAAGTGTCTATCGCTCTTCGTTTATCATTAAAGAGGTAAGATAGATCTTTTATTTGCTTATATCTTAGAAGCAGCATTTGTATAATGATTAATTTTCTCGCAAATCAGTACATGTATAGATTTGCGAGAAAATGCTAAATGGAATGTAGAATCGTTTTTTCAACGCATGAAGAAATATTACCCATCCAAAGGCTGTAAATGTTGTCGCTAATTAAGCTATATATCCCTCCTGTCATTTATTGACAATGTACTGATTTATAATGATAATTTACTGTTTTGTATATTGAATGAGAGTCCCGAATATTGTAAGATTCTCTCATTTCAAATCTGTGTATATTGAATCAATTAAAACCACTTGCTTGCATATAAAAGCGGGATGCGTGTGTGGATAAAAATTGTTAAAAAAGGACTGAAAGTAGCTCTTATGAACCGTCTTAAAGCCAAGAGCTGTAGCCCCCCAAGCTAGCCAATATAATGATGGTGCCGGCTTTCTTCTCCATAAGCATAAAAATGGAGGAACTCAATAGATTTACTATTATATCATCGACTGCTACTCTTAATATTCATTCATAAGGAGCCTATTGCTTCTTCTTAAATGACTTTCATTGATATACGTCTTATGATATATATAAAATATTTTTAAAATTCATTATAAAAGTAATTTAAAATGAAGAAATCCTTTTCTATTCAAGATTCTCATTCAATATGAGAAAAAAATGAGTTCTCAATCAATATGTTCGCATATCACAATAATTATCAATTATAGCTTCACACTTTCTCAAAAATTAGAGTTTTTTCTAGAGACTTAATAGGCTGTTAAGATAACTTTTCTCAATAATAAAATAGAAATTGTATTTCATTTATAAATGAGATGCGACCAATACATTCAGACTACTCAATATCAAAAGTTCTTCACCAAACGAACGAATGTATTAAACTTTATCTCATATTTTGCCTTCTCTGCATCTCCCCTATCCAATACACGAATAAAATATATTACTTGATGAGAAAATATACTGTTTTTTCAAGATTATAAAATTTCTTATTCTTTTGCACTCATAGCCACCAACACATCACCGTTTCTTGATAATAAAGAAATGATTTGAAAGCACCATATCTCCTTCTTTCTTCAATACGAAAAAATCGGTTTAATTTCGACGTAACAATGTTCTTTTACAATGTTTTTGGAAAATTACCACTTATTGCTGTCCTTGTTATCAACCAATAGCGATGTATCAATGGCAAAGTTGCATTTTCTTGAAAAATTTCCGCCCCCAGCTGAAGAGCTTTTTGAAGAGAAGCCGGTATAATTACCAATGGAAGAAATGCTGGCTTAAAAGCTCTAGGTAAAACACGAGAATACGTGTAAAATTTGCTATAATGATCGCGTGATAATGCTACCATAGATTCAACAATGCAGCCCTTTTGTTTATCACTGAAACGATGAGATTCTAAATCTTCCCTCTTCACCCCTACAGCCTTCAACATATCAGTAGGTAAATAATAATGATATCGTGATTGCATGAATGATAAAAGGCGTAATACACCGCTTAATCCTTGAGCAATCCCTCCATGTTCATAGATATCTGTAAAATCTTGTGCAACATTAGGATCTAATATCTGACAAGAAAGCTGTAAAATGATACTTGCTGTCTCACCATAATAATGCTCAAGCTCATGAAGCGTTTCTATTGGATTGTGATAAAGATCTAAAATTTGTGCATCGCAATAACGTAAAAAAGCGGTCTTAGGTAAATTAAAAAGAGTCATTGCTGTCAATAGATCAGTCAAAATCGGATTATTTCCACTCGTTTGCATTTCACCATGAACAATAGAATCATACCACCAACGTAACCGTATTTCTCCTATGCGTGGGTCATGTACATTTTCGCGAATACGAGAAACTTCAGCATTAAATGCGTAAAGAGCAGCCAATGCTTTGCGCTTTTTTTTAGGCGCAAATAAAACCGATATATAGCGGTCACGATCTATGGTCCGTAAAATATCAAGACAATAAGGAAGAGAACCTATCATGCTATGAACCTATTAACGTTCCTTCTTTAGCAATTAAATTAATATTCTTTTTTATTCACTATTAAAAAATAAGAGAGTCAGAAAATACAGCTTAGAAATAAGATTTTTAAATGTGTCTCTTAATGTATTATAAGTTAAGGATTCTTTTCTAAGTACTTTTCTTAACCGCACCAAACATCCAAAATATTTTATTTTTTTAAAAGTTGGTTTTGCACTAAAATAGTACCACCCTATGAGAGAGAGTATTCTCAAAAGCATAATAAAATCAAGAAACTCTATTTGTTTTTACCTTTTTCTTTGCAGAATCAATTACACCACGCCAATACGCTTAACAACAGACTTTCTGCTATAAAATATAATGGGTATTTTTAGAATAAAAATTAATAAATAAAGCAACCCTCACGAAAGCTTATTATTCGCCCTTATATTTTCACTAAAATAAAAAACAGGTAATAAGCATCTTAAAGCATATATGAACAACGGAAATATACTTTTAATTGGACTCCTTGCCAATCTCTACGGTGGAGCTCCCCCCCTTTTACGGCATATAAATGCACTCGATGAAAGCATCTTTAATGTCAATAGATATTCTTTGTTATTATTTGCGTCAGAAGTTATTTTTTAACCAAAATAGAATGCAATCTCTAAGCAGCTAGAAAACTCTTTTCCATCTTCTTAATCAAATCGTAGCTTGGTTGCTTTACCTTTGCTATTTTTTTTGCCATAACCATTGCACGTTCAAGATGGTGCTTTTGAGTATTATTATCAAAACCTAAATGTTCTCTTTCCACAAAGCTTTTGTGATAAGATTGTAAGGACTCAATATTATTCAAAAAAGCAAGCGTACCAATATGAAGTAAACTATAATGTGCATTGTCACACTCATCAATTTTGCTCATTTGCCAAGGGGGTATACCATACCTAAAACCAATACGCTGAAGAAGATCTATACTTTCCATTGCCCATTCTAAAGTATAATCAAGCTCTAACTCTAGGCGACTTGCATTAATCTTTTCTTCAACAATTTTCAGCCCATTTTTATTAAAATAAAGTTGTAGATCCGGTAAACTTTGAGAATTTATGGAATCAATTGCTCTACAAACAGCAGAAAGAATGCCTGTAGTAACCGAAAACCCAACATCAAATCGCGGAGAAGCTGTTGTAATTTCGTCATTGTATAAAATTTGCACCTCGCGATCTGGCAATTGGTAGATTGCTAGAAAATTCTCTTTTCCCTCAATTCCATAAACAAACCAACCTAAACTTATGAAAAGCGTTCTTGTACTTTTCATGGTTAAAAAAGTCTCTTCTTCTGTAAAAAGCATTATTTTAGCATCAAGATTCAAAGGTGAAAAAGACTCTTTGAAACCTAATCAATAACGTCGTGCAAGAATAAGGACACGATTCATAAGATCTTTCGTAATCTCTTCAGAAAAATCTAAATGCTTTCCTACTCTAAAACTCTCTTTATAAAATTTGAGCGTTTTAACATCCCCCATGAGAATAAGGGCAACAAGGTGGCGCTCTGCAAGATCAGCTTCATTATTTGGTGATAAAACTGCATAATCAGAGATAATTTTTTGTACATTTTGCTGATGAGTCCACTCAAAAATGTCTGCACAAACCTGTTTCAATTTTCCTTGCTTCATAGCAATATCAGAGATTGTATATATATCTTCCGCCTCTTTAATGGACGTATATTGAGATCTCGTTGGAAAAATATCTCGATAAATAGTAGAGAAGCTAAGCGTTGAAAGTGAAGCTTTGAATGTGATAATCAACTCTTTGCCTTCCCTCTCAAGACTATATACTATGTTGATAAGCCGGTCTTTGCTTATAAAGTAAGCATTATAATTGTAGTTTTTATCGCGGTAAGTTGTCCAACCCATCGTTTTTAATTGTTCAACAATGGTATTAAGAACAATCCAATCTTGCGAACCTATAATATCCTTTACCTTTTGTTCATTTGAATTTTTCATCTGCCCAAATCGTAATACTCTCGAAATAAAGCTTTCTCGTGCTTTTGACCGAATCCAACTGACCATGTGCAAAAATGCTTTTGTAATCAAGGTGAAAGGTTTTATTATCACTCGATAAAGCAAAGGCGATACCATGAAGTAAAACATCATCCGCCCTATAAAATTTGCTTTTTCACTAGGTCCACACGGAATAAAATGTTCTTCAGCAAATTCAACAGCGCGATTAACACAGCTAAAGAGAGAATAGCTTGTCGCATATTGAGCAACCTTGTTTGTTTCAAGAAAATTTTGATAAGATTTCAAGGCCTCAATCTTACCCGTCGACGCTAAGCAAGCCAAATGCCAGATCATATGGGAGCAAGAACTAGATGCTTGAAGATATGTTGAATAGGCACTCTTTTTTTTATTTCTGCCTCAAAATCCTGAGTACGAGCCCACTGAATTACCCGCTCAGAAATGTTGATAAGTTCTCGCTTTGTGGGTGTATCAAAATAAATATTAAGACCTTTTCCAAGACTGGTAAAAGTTGGATAAATATTCTCAGGTCATACAAGTTCGTAAGCTTTACCATAATGAATATACCAGCAGGCTCTAGAAAGCTCTTCTGTAGACGTTATGGCACTAATATAGACATTTAATTTATCATTGAGATACCACAAATCAAAATGAAATTTAACAAAACGGTCAGGTAAAACTAACCACATTTTCCCAGGGGCTGTTGCAATCCAACCATGAACTTTTAAAATATTGGTACCGTTGTTAGGCTCGTTAGCCGCTTTTGAGGTGTTATACACACCAAAATATCATCCAACTCGCCCTTTTTATAGGCTTGTGCAAAAAGAAGAAGACGCTCAACCCATGTTGTTGTTTTGTAACCAGAAAATTCTAATATATTCAAATTTGATGTAGGACTACAAGACTTTAATGACTCTCTATCACCGAGCAAAACTCGAGCAACCGCAGAGCTTTTAGAGCTACCATTGGAAACTTCTTGGTGTAATTTTTGTTCAATATTTTGTGTTTTTGCCCATGTGATTATCTTGTTTAAGGACTCCTGAATACGATTTTCAGAAAGGTCTTTCATTTTAACATCAAAATATCTATCTTCTGAAAAAAGTATACTTTCAAAGCAAAATCTCTTACCCCTAATATATTCCCAAGCAAGAATATAGGGGATAGTGCTGAGATTTGCTACTAGCATAAGCTTTCTATCCCTCCACCCATATTTTACCTCGTAGTCGATGCTTACAAAACGATCAGATAAATAATAAAAAGCATGGTGACGACCGATATCATCGCGATAGGGTGCCCAACCAAGTTTTTTTTAAATTTTTGTTACATCTTTGGTTTGCATCATGACACACTTCTATTCTCAACGAATTCAATGATGAAAGAGCGCATACCAATCAATCTCCCCCATTTTTTATTCAACAGCTGTTTTCAACCTCAATTTAAAAAATTATTCAAAATTAACCTTAATTCTTTTATAGAGAAACTCATAAAAATTGCTGGCGTAATAATATGAAGCACCAGCTGGAAACCTGAAATAAAGTAGACATTCACCGTCTTGAAATTGAGAGTAATCAAAGTAAAGTATCTCACAAAAAGTATTTTCACAAACAATAAGCTGCTGTGGCCTAGCTAAACCATTTTTTATATCGAGTAAGTGGTGATAAACAATATCACCAGCAGTAACACAATCAGTAGGAGACCCTACACTATCCTCATAAACGGTCAATATTTCATCACAACCAATTTCTGAAATTCCCAAACTTTTCAGGCAGTTTTTGTAAGAGGTTGTAAATGGCAAACCAATAGTTTCTTCAGCCTTTTTAATCTGTATATCATCAATGGTAGGGCCAAAATCGATACGATCACTATATTTATCAATTAATTTTTCGAGATCAGATAATATAAAATTTTTCATGAACTCCCCCCAATTATTATTCTCTAATATGTTTTAACTTTTTTCTAATAATGATAATATTCACATTTTTTAAGTAACGGAAAAACAGTAACTTAGTGTTTATAATTTTTTAAATAAAACCAATACACAAAAAAACTATTTCACATGAACTTTAATTATTTTTTCGCAAAATTCATAAAAATTACTTGCGTCATAAAGAATATCTTGAAATAGTGTGAACATTCACCATCCTGAAGTTGAAAGTCATCAAAAGAAAATTTCACACCCAAATTAGCTCTACTGATAACAAGCTACTGTAGTTTTGCTAAACCATTTCCTCTATCTGTTAAATTATAGTCAACAAAAATCCCTACACAATCCTTATAAAGGCTAAATATTTCCTCGCCATCAATTTCTGTTTTTTCAAAAAATCTTTATAAAAAATTATAAACTGCGAGCCAATAATTTCTTTAGATTCTTTATTCGTATATCACCAATCATAGCCTTTAAAGTGCGAAACTTAATAATATTACTATAGTAATCAAATAATTCTGTAAAATCGGATAAAGTATAATTTTTACAGATTTTTCTACATAAATCATATCACATTTTGCTAATATTAATGTGATCGTTATAAATACTTATCTGTTCATAGCTAATGGTATTGCTTTACATTTCTCCAAATAATAAAAGCATTTTTATTGATATCATTCTTTCATTATTTGCTCCAATTACTTTTTTCTTTTCAGAAAGAAATTTTTAAAAATTAAATAAATAACTTTTTTGATAAAATTTGTCTTATCGGACTTAAAACTTTCATTCGTAGTAAAAACAGCTAAAAACTAACCGTAACATGCACAGTAAAACTTAGAACAACAAACAACGCAAAACACTTCTTGATTGAATGGATGACAATGCTATCTTTTTATAGAAAATGCACTGATCATAAAATTCATCCAATTAATAATTATGCAAACTTTTCATAATGAACTAGAGCAATTTATTATTAAATAACACTTTATTCTACCGCAAATAATAACGCAGCAACAGCGCGATCTTCAGCCAATAAAACATTAAATGTACGTACAGCCGCTCCCGTACTCATTGTATCAGATGAAATACGTTTTTCCCATAAAAGAACCCGTAACTCTTCAGGTAATCGCAATAATTCAATTCCAGTACCTATTAATAAAACTTCGATTTCAGATGCTTCTTCTAAAACACGAGATATATCCCCTTGAGTAGGAATAGGTCCTGCCATATCAATGCCATAAATACCTGATGGGACACAAATAATAGAACCTCTATGAGACATATCAGCAAAACGAAACCCACCATTTCCATAAGCATCAATAGGTGCACGACTTGGAAAATGCGCCTCACGAATTTGAATTGCATCGAACATGAATAAGCACCCTTTATTTTTGATAAGTCCAACTGCCTTTTACCTCCCACAAAAATTAATGGAAGGTTGATACAAACATTGATATGTTAACCCTCGCTTATAAGAGCATTGAGATTAGAAATTTTTATATACTCCCTAATCTTCTCCTACAACAAATAGATGAAAATTTGACAACAAACCGCGATTAAATGCTATATGTTCAAATAAATCTACCTTTTAAAAAATTTCCTCAGCTTATTTACTCGAAAATAAAAAATATCTCTTTATAAAAATAATGATGTTGCTTAAAGGACAGGAAAATTTTCCGTAATCTTCTATAAATAAAACAACTATTTTAATAATTTAAAGAAAAAAACCATCTTCTGTAACGACTATAAAAGCTACTCCTTCAATGAAACTATCTTTATATTTCAATACTTTTTATAAAAATGCTTTAAAAAATGTAATAAACTACAACTCCACCTTAAGATGCATTTTCCTTATTTTCCTTTGATATAGCTTTTTTTTCTTTAGATACACTCACATTTTCTTTCGCTGTTGTTTTAGATTTAGACTTTTGTGGTGTTTTTGTTTTAGTATGAAGCTTTGATTTTTTTTCTGCAATTGGTTCACCTTTAACGCGTACATCAGACAATGTTGAGCGAAGAACACGAATATTCATACTCTCACCAATTTCAACCTCTAATTCGCCACTTTCATCGTGAACCTTCGTAACTTTGCCGATAATGCCACCACCCGTTATAACTGTATCACCACGACGTATTGCATTAAGCATTTCTTGTCGTTTTTTCATTTGTGCACGCTGTGGACGAATTATAAAAAAATACATAATTGCAAAAATTAAAATGAACGGGACAGCACTAACAAATGAAAATCCACCGGGAACATCGCCTGCAACTTGAGCATAAGCGTTTGTAATAAACATTTTTATCTCCTATAGTTAAACTTCAGGTATTTCCCCCTCTATTAAAATAAAACTCCGATCCAGAAAATTTTTCCTAAAGAATTTATCATAAAAAGTAATGACCACATGATGGAATCTCAGCTTTATCAAAATGCAATAAATCCTTAAGAGACAGAATACAACAAGAAAAATCTTAAAAAAAACAGATTTATTTCCCTCTATTATATATTCTACAATATAAACCTTCTCACTAACTCAATAAATGATACAAACCAATTTTTCCAAGGAAAAAACCTTTAATTATAGAGATAATTCATCGTTTTTGATATCAAATGAAAGACTTAAATACAGTAAAACTCTCTCATTTTATCCCCTTTGAATTCATCAAAATGATTTTCTTGTACGTTACACACGTGAAATGAACCTGTAGATAAAAACTATTTAAGAAAAGCGTAAAATCCCCCTTCTCATTCTCGTACCCCCTATAAATGCAAGAGCAGTTAGAACATTGAGAAGCTGAAAACAGTATGATACTATCACCTTATCTCTTCATAAACACAAAGATGATAATATCTAATAAACTCAACAAACGGCTTCCCTTAAACCAGTGATTTTTTCTGCTACAGTATTATTTTACGTAAAAAAATCAATTTTTTCATGAAATTTCTATAAACTATAAAATTTCTCAAATTAATCCATAAATTAGTTTTCTAAATATTTAAGAGGATCAACAGGTAATGAATTCTTACGCATCTCAAAATAGACACGTGGCGTTTTAACATTTCCTGAAACACCAGATTTAGCAATCTCATCACCGCGTCTTATTCTTTGTCCTTTGTTAACAACAAGCTTACTATTACATCCATAAATAGTGATAATATCATTTTCATGTCGAATCATAACAACATTACCAAGCTCTTTTAATCCATCTCCCGCATAGATAACGACACCATTTTCCGCTGCCTTTACCGATGACCCCTCAGGCACTGCAATATCTATTCCTCGATTCATTATTGTTCCTTTTTTTTGACCAAACTGGCTTAATAAACGCCCTCGTACTGGCCAACGCATCTTAGAAATTCCTGTACCCTGCGGTGTCATAATATTATCTGTATTCGTAACAGTACTTGATAAACCAGTCTCATGGTCCAATCGCATCATCTGTGTAGAAGAATTTTTCTCAGAGCTTGATCTGTTCATCTTTGCAGAAGGGGACATTGTTACAGGAGCTTTATATACAGAAGAAGCCTTTTTGTGTTTTACAGAGGACGTAACTTGAGATTGGAATGAAGATTCTGCTGTTGACGCCGCCCAATCATTATTATTGCGCGTATTTGAAGTTGCGAATGTACGCCTACTTGGAACCACAAGGACTTGACCAATATAAATGGAATTGCTGTTTATGCCATTTGCTAATTTTAATGCCTCAACACTAACCCCTATTTGTCGTGCAATACTGAGTAGTGTATCTCCACTCTGGACAATATAAGAATTCCGCCGGAAAACAGGAGAGTTATCCATTTGTGAACGAGAAAGTGTTCCAAGATTACGCGGAGGTGCCCCCATAACGCGACCATCCAAAGAAGCTGTCCTACCTTGCTGTGGAGAATTATAAGGAGAACTGTCATCTCGCCAAGAATCATCGCTTGGTTCCACAGGTGGCAATTCAGTACTCTGTATCATATCACCACCGTCCGATAGCATTCGCGGATCTGTAGGTATAGTGCTAGATATATTTGATTGATGAGATAACATACGATGAGAGGACACAGTGGAAAAACGTTGCGTACCAGAACTACAACCAGCAACAATAGTTACCACCGCTAAAAAAGTTATTCTCTGAAATTTATGCCGGAAAATATTATCCAAAGCTCTTAAACACATAGTTTTGCCCACTCATCAATACTCAACTCATTCTATTAAAGCTTTTTAAAATTACCGAAGAGTTAAAATGAGATATTTTATTCATAAATATCTCTACATGATATCAAAATGAATTTAACGTAAAATAAAAAGGTGAAATAATTTGCGCTATTTCTTAAATTTTAAAATTTAAAGTATCTCCGCAATACCTTTAATAAAAGGTTGATAACGCACTTGAAAAAGTTCTAAACACTCAAATCGACTCCCAATTTTTGTATAGCGCGTCACCGTTTGTACCCCTTCATCAGGCCCTATAGCCTGAATGAGAATGCCATTTTCAGCTAAGAGTTCTAAAAATTCCTTGGGTTCATCAGAACGCGATGGCCAAATAAGAATACGGTCAAATGACCCCAAACCTGTCACACTATGACTTCCATCAATTTGCCGTACAACAATATTTTCAATTCCCAAAGCTTGAAATTTTTGGCCTGCCAAATCAACAAGCGTTTTATAACGATCAATCGTCGTTACACGGTCACTCAAACAGGCTATAAGAGCCGTACAAAAACCAGATCCCGTACCGATTTCTAAGACACGATGCTTTTTTTTCAACGATAATGCTGAAAGAATTAAGAGTTGTTCTTCCAAACGTTCCATATATTCACCACACTCAAGGGGAATAACTTTATTATCATAAGCACTATTAAACCAAGGGGCAGAAACAAACTGTTGACGTGGAACTTTTTCTAATGCCGAAAAAAATCGCACGTCATCAATGCCTTTTCTACGCATTTTCAGTACAAGAGCGGCTAACTCTTCACGAAATTGTAAAATACCATTTTGCCCCATAGTATTTATTCAATCTCTAACAGAAGTGCACTTTTATCATCCCTACAAACCACTTCCTTTAAAATGGCTAAGCCTTGCATTTGCATACCATCACCTCTTGGCAATAAATGCATATTGTCTTTCCTTTCGCAAAATTAAGCAGTAATACAACGCATGCCTCCCATATAGGGTTGTAAAACATCTGGAACAATAATGGATCCATCAGCTTGTTGATAATTTTCAAGCACTGCAATAAGACAACGGCCAACAGCCGTACCAGAACCATTAAGACTATGAACAAAATGCAATTTTTTATCACCTTCTGTACGATAGCGAGCATTCATACGACGACCTTGAAAATCTCCACAAACTGAACAGCTAGAAATTTCACGATAACATTCTTGACCAGGAAGCCAAACCTCGATGTCATAGGTTTTACGTGCTGCAAACCCCATATCTCCGGTAGAAAGAACCACTGTACGAAAAGGCAAATCAAGCCGTTTTAATATATCTTCTGCACATTCCGTCATACGTTCCAATTCAATTAAAGACTGATCTTCACTGGTAATCGAGACCATTTCCACCTTCCAAAATTGGTGCTGACGCAACATACCGCGCGTATCACGACCGGCTGCTCCCGCCTCTGAACGAAAACAAGGAGATAAAGAAGAAAATCGCAGTGGTAAATCTGATATTTCAAGAATTTCATCGTTAACCAAATTAGTTAATGGTACTTCTGCAGTAGAAATAAGCCATCGACCATCTGTTGTCTGAAAAAGATCCTCTGCAAACTTCGGCAATTGTGCTGCTCCGTAAACAATCTCATCACGAACAAGAAGAGGTACTGAGACTTCTGTATAACCATGCTCATTCACATGCACATCAAGCATAAATTGTCCTAATGCTCGTTCTAGCCGTGCTAACGCCCCTGAAAGCACTGTAAAACGTGTTCCAGACAAACGACTAGCTCGCTCAAAATTCATCTGCTTAAGATCTTGACCAAGATCAAAATGCTCCTTTGGTGTAAAATTAAATGTTGGAGGTGTACCAAAATGTCGAATGACGACATTATCACTTTCATCTTTACCTTCCGGAACATCATCCAATGGAATATTTGGAAGAGCTGAAAGAATTTTCTCAAGACTCTCCGTCAGCTGTTTTTCTTCCGCTGTTGCAGAAGAAAGAAAGACTTTAATCTCTTCAACTTCAGCTTTAAAGCCTTCAGCCATTTGTTGATCAGATACAGCTAAAGCTTGTCCTATTTCCTTTGAAATAGCATTGCGACGTTCCTGCGCCAATTGTACTTTAGCAACATGCGACCGACGTGCAAGATCAAGTTGTATTAACCTTTCAGATTGTGGTTCAAGACCTCTGTTTACAAGTGCTTTATCTAATTTCTCAGGATTTTCACGAATCCACTTAATATCAAGCATCAAAATTCCTCATTTATATTGTTTTTATTCATTTGTTATCGCATAAGATTATACAATTCTCTTAAGCGGATTTTCTTCTCTTTTCTATACCGTAAGCAATTAAAATTGAGATCTCGTAAAGTGCTATCGTTGGTAAAGCCACTGCAAACATCGTAAAAAAATCCGAAGGGGTTACTATTGCCGCAATAATAAAAGAAAGCAAGATAGCCCATTTTCGTTTTGATACCAAATCACGAGATGTTAAAAATCCAACTTTTGTTAAAAGACTGATGATAAGAGGTAATTGAAAAATCAAACCAAAAACTAGGATAAATGATGTCATAAAGCTCAAATAATCGGAAATACGCACTATAAAATCTATTCTTAAATGAACATCTGGAAGAAATTGTTGTGAAAGACTAAACCATAGTATTATTGGTGCCAATAGAGCATAAACAAACGCTCCCCCAATACAAAATAAAATAGGACCACCAATGAGAAAGGGTAAAAAAGCCATACGTTCATTTTTATAAAGCCCTGGTGCAATAAAACTATAAAACTGAAAAGCCGTATAGGGAAAAGATAAAATAATCCCCCCAAAAGCCGCGAGTTTCATCTTTGTTAAAAAAGTTTCCCATACTTGTGTCGATTGCAAACGAATACTCTCAGGATTACTCCCTGCTATTTTCATTGCCCACTGATACGGCCATAGTAAAAAACTTAAGATATAATCTTTAACAAAAAAACACATCATAAAAGTGATCAAAAATACAACCAAGGTAGCAATAATTCGCTGACGAAGTTCAATTAAATGTTCTATAAGTGTTGCCATATTGGCATCAACTTCATCTTTCTTAACATTCATGATACATCTTCTTTATCTTTAGAAACGACAAAAATGCTTTCAGAATGATAGGGTGTAATAGATATCACATCTGTATTGGTTGTCTTTTGATCACACGCCCAAAGTTCTTCATCTTTTTCTAATTTATGATGTGTTGCCTTAACATCAGAATTATCATGGATATCCTCTACTGCATCCTGTATGGGATCAAAAGTCTCTGTCAACTTCTTACTTGGATTAAGATCATTAATATCTGAACATGTTTTTTGCAAATTATCGAGCTCAATTTGTCTTATTGCATCATCAAACTGGTAACGAAGTTCATTTACTGTTGAACATACATAAGCTCTTACCTTTGCTATTGCCTTTAGTATTTTAGGTAAATCTTTCGGTCCAATGACAATAATGAGAACAAGTAAGATTACAACAAACTCCGACCCATCAATCCCAAACATCTCTTAACTCGACTTCCCCGTAAAAAATAATGCACAATGATGATAACGTTTTTGTTATTTGACACGCTGTTTTTTAGTAATAGATGCCTTGCCTCTTTTAGAGGCAGAAGAAGCCTTTTTGCGTGCGGTTACATGTTTCACCGATAATGGCTGAGATTGTTGAGGTTCTATATCAATCATTTGAGAAGGAGCTGCCATTTCAACTTTATCCTCAATGCTGTCATCGTCTTCCTTCATATTCTTTTTGAAAGCCTTAATTCCCTTAGCAACATCACCCATTAATTCAGAAATTTTACCGCGCCCGAAAAGCACAAATATAATCAGTAAAATTACAATTAAATGCGTTGGTGAAAAAATATTACCCATTTTTTTAACTCTATGCTTTTAAATTTGATTTCATTTGTGCATGCTTACTCTGAAGTAATATATCAAATACCATGTATTTTACTTATATATTTTTTTCTCAACTTAAAAGCAATCACACGCCTTTTAGTGCAAAAGAACCTTTTATCCTCTCATCCCTTTTAGGGCATTATAATATAAACCATTCAAAAATTATAAACCACTTCCTATAAAGTTCAAAAGGCTTAAAAACTTTTCTAAAGAAACTTCATATGATCTCTTGGACGGCTCATCTTCCTGCAAATATTGTATCCAATGTCTTTCCTTTTAAAAACGGTATCATACATGAAATTGTGAATATCTCTCCCTAATCAACTTTACCAATGAGAATAATATCATAACCTTCTATAAAAAATTTACATGTATCTAAAATTTTCCGAAAGTATATTCCCTGCAAGAGCTTTTTTTGACACATCATCTAACATTAAAGGTTCCTTAAAACCTATCTCTTACGAATAATATTTTCAATAACTCTTTGCGTTGCAGGAATCCTGATATCAATTTTTCATAAGCAATATGATCAATGATCGTCGTCAATCAATCAGTCAAATTTTTAAAAGGTGCAACATCATACTTTTCTAAACATTAAGTGTGATACCGCAATATGGGCTCACTCAAAATGCATATGAGGCAACATTTGTGCACGTGATCATATCTGGGAATATGTTTTATTAACGCATAAAATATATTCATTTATAAAAATCACTCACTTGCACATCATAAACAAGGTTAGCATAGAGAGATAAAAACTATTAAAATAGCCCTTATAGACCAGCTCAAGTGTCAAGAGCGCTAGTAAATAAGTCACAATATTAGGAATATGACGATGCCCGCTTTCATCTTTATTCAATAGAGAGATTCCAGTGAAATGTTCACCCTCTTACTATCCAACTTTCATATAAAAGATTTAAAATCCTAATGAATAAATGCCTCCATGATATTAATATTTTATGCGTACAATTTTTTAATGAGAGTCTTATTTGATTTCTACAAGAAAATTTTTATGGATATCAATTCTATTATTCTATGCTAATAATCTGATATAGTTATCCATATTATAGAGTTTCTTCAATGAATTATAGGCATATTTATCATGCTGGGAATTTTGCTGATGTTTTTAAACACATTATTGTCACTCGCATTGTAGAATATCTCAAACGCAAAGAAAAAGCTTTTCGCGTTATAGACACACATGCAGGAATCGGCATTTATGACCTCTCTTCTTTAGAAGCACATAAAACAGGAGAGTGGCGTGAAGGTGTTCAACGCATTTTTTCAACTCCTATCCCAAAAGATTTAAGAGCACTTCTTGATCCGTGGTATGATATCATTAATGTCCTCAATAAAGGGGAAAAAGAAATTGTATTTTATCCTGGATCTCCCGTTCTTATTCGCCAATTATTACGGAAACAAGATCGCCTCACTGCGATAGAATTGCATAATGAAGATTATCACATTTTAGCAAAAAACTTTGCCGGCGATTATCAGACAAAAGTTCTGCATTTAGATGGTTGGCTTTCCTTAAATGCTCATTTACCACCAAAAGAAAAACGTGGGTTTATCCTTGTTGACCCTCCCTTTGAAAAAACTGGAGAATTTTCCCGCCTTATTGAGGGATTAATGAAAGCCTATCGCCGTTTTTCTGGAGGGATCTACGCTTTATGGTATCCTGTTAAATATGACAAAGAAATTGAAAGTTTTCTTCATGCGCTTTATCAAACAGGAATTCCTAAAATTCTCCAGCTTGAAATGCGTATCCGAAAAAAATCAACATCACCTACAATGAATGGAAGCGGTATGATTATTATTAACCCTCCCTATCTTTTGGAAGAAGAAATGAAAAAACTCACCCCCTTTCTTATCAATCGTCTTGGTCAAGATGAAAATGCCCAAATAACGCATAAGTGGATTCAAAAAGAACATCTGTTATGTTAGATTTTTCCCTATATTTCCCTTAAATGAAAATATCGTGATTAAGATACAAAGGTATTAAATGCTATAACTCTTTGATTTTTTTAGATTATATAAACATATAATAATGATAAACGAATAACGATTAGCGTGAATTAATTTTTTCTCTTTTTGAGAAAGTTTATGCTCTTATCATGATGGATTTTCTATTTTGACCATTTTAACGAATAAATTGAGTGAATTCATAAATCTGTCTTAAATAACACCCCTCATATTTTATGAAAAATAGGTACTCTAAAGTCATATTCTTATGCTATAATGCGCTATTTATAGAAAAGAATATTTTATATATTAAACAAAAAACATATTCTTAATAAACGGAATGGTCCTAAAAAATAATATAAATTGTTCGCAAAATGAACGAGAAAAACTTTCTTTTCTCTCTAACATTACGTGGAATAATGCCAATCAAAGTAATGAGAAAAATCAATTCCAAGGTGTCAAATTCATACAAGAGTTTGTTAGACACCTTCCGCATAAGCCAGGGATTTACCGGATGATTGGTGAAAATGGTGATATTCTCTATGTTGGCAAAGCCCGTAATCTCAAAAAACGTGTTTCAAACTATACACGTGAACAAAGACATAATAATCGTATTACTCGCATGATTCGTGCAACATATCATATGGAATTTATTGTCACCCACACTGAAACAGAAGCTCTTCTTTTAGAAGCCAATCTGATCAAAAGATTGCGTCCACATTTTAATGTACTCCTGCGTGATGATAAAAGTTTCCCTTATATTATGATTACAGATGATCATCGAGCACCTGCACTTTATAAACATCGTGGTGCTCGAACACGAAAAGCCCATTATTTTGGTCCTTTTGCCTCTGCTGGTGCGGTAACACAAACACTTCATGTTTTACAACGCGCTTTTTTATTACGGACCTGTACCGATGCAGTGTTTGAAAACCGTACACGCCCCTGTTTGCTTTATCAAATTAAGCGATGTTCTGCACCTTGTACACATGAAATTAGTGACAGTGATTATAAAGAACTGGTAAAAGGAGCAAAAGCATTCCTTTCGGGAAAAGATCAATCTGTTAAAAACGATATGGTTCAAGCTATGCATAAAGCCGCAGAAAATCTTGATTTTGAACAAGCAGCTTCCTATCGTGACCGCCTATCAGCCCTTTCTCACATACAAAGCCATCAAGGTATAAATCCTCAAACGATAAAAGAAGCGGATGTTTTTGCGATTGCGCAAAAAGAAGGAATGACCTGTATCCAAGTGTTCTTTTTTCGCATGGGGCAAAATTGGGGAAACCGTGCTTATTTTCCTAAAGCAGATCCCTCTTTTCCCCGTACTGAAATTTTAGCAAGTTTTCTTGCCCAATTTTATGATGATAAACCACTTCCCAAAAGCATCCTTTTATCTGAAGAAATTGAAGAAAAGACACTTCTTACAGAAGCGTTTAGTCTTAAAGCAAATCACAAAGTCTCTCTCTCTCTACCCAAACAAGGTGAACAGAAAAATCTTGTTAATCATGCCTATCTGAATGCTCATGAAGCACTTGAACATAAGCTTGCTGAAACAGCCACCCATACAAAATTGCTTCAAGGTCTTGCTGAAACATTCCAACTTCCTTCTCCTCCGCGCCGCATAGAAGTCTATGACAATTCTCATATTATGGGAACAAATGCTGTAGGTGTAATGATTGTTGCTGGTCAAATGGGATTTGTTAAAAATCAATACCGCAAATTCAATATTCGCTCAACAGATATTACGCCTGGCGATGATTTTGGCATGATGAAAGAAGTGATTAAACGAAGATTTTCACGCCTTATCAAAGAGCATGATCTCCCCAATAGAAATCATGACATAAAAGATGATGATCTTTTTCCCATCTGGCCTGATCTTATCTTAATTGATGGAGGCGAAGGACAAATCAACAGTGTACATGCAATACTTGATGAATTACAATTAAATGACCTCTTCACAGTTGTTGGAATCGCTAAAGGTGTTGACCGTAATGCAGGATGTGAACGATTTTTTATAAAAGGTTCCTCCTCCTTTACACTTCCCCCACGTGATCCTATCCTTTATTTTCTGCAACGTTTGCGTGATGAAGCTCATCGTTTTGCCATTGGAACGCATAGAATAAAACGAAAAAAAGCAACATTCAAAAACCCTCTTGATAAAATCGAAAATATCGGTCCAACAAGAAAGCGTGCGTTGCTTCATCATTTTGGAAGTGCCAAAGCTATTGCTAATGCCTCACTTGAAGATTTAAAAAAAGTTACGGGAATCTCTATGACAATTGCACAGAAAATTCATAACCATTTTCATGAAAAATAGACTTGTTTCATAACCTCCGCCTTGTTACGTTTAGGGAATATATTTTTTCACAAAAATTTAAAATGGCTCTATGAAAAATCATACTTTTTCTTTTCCAAATATTTTAACTTATGCACGAATTGTTGCAGTTCCAATGGTTGTAGCCTGCTTTTTTGTAGAAGGACGCCTACAATCAAGTGATATCGCACGCTGGATTGCCGTTTCCATTTTTATTATTGCATCTATTACCGATTTTCTTGACGGTTACCTTGCCCGTATTTGGGAACAAACATCCAATATTGGTCGCATGTTAGATCCAATTGCCGATAAACTTCTCGTCTCTGCTTGTTTGCTCTTGCTTGCCGCAGACAGCACTATCGCTGGATGGACTCTATGGGCAGCCATTATCATTCTTTGCCGCGAAATTCTTGTATCAGGATTACGTGAATATTTAGCTGAATTAAAAGTGAGTGTTCCAGTTTCTCGTCTTGCGAAATGGAAAACTTTTGTACAAATGATCGCTATTATCTTTCTTTTAGCGGGACCGGCCGGTAATAAAATTTTCCCTTATACGGTAGAATTTGGCATTACTATGCTGTGGATTGCTGCTCTCCTTACATTGTGGACAGGATGGGATTATTTTCGTGCAGGTTTAAAGCATGTTATTTTGTGAAAAGAATATGTAAGATTTATAATGATAATTTACCTTTTTGCCCTTAAACAAAAGAAGAAAGCCCGTGAGGCTTACTTATTTTAAATCTATTCACGAACAATCAATCAAAACACTTCTTTTGCACATCACAAACGAAGCTGGCATATAGATAAAAACTCTTTAAGAAAAAAATAAATATGCTTTTTGTCCCGCCTCGCAAAAGCAGTCGCAACATTAAAAGCTAAAAAAACGATGAATGCGATATGTCTTTGCAAAAAAATCTATAACTTTGTAAGCAAAAAACCCGAAACATAGTTTTTCAAGTTTTTTGCTTCTTATTTACTTTACGCTTTTATTAAGCAACAATTTCTATCTCAGAAAACCAAAAAGCGATTTCTGTTTTTGCTGTTTCAGCACTATCGGATCCATGGACAGAATTTTCGCCAATCGATAAAGCATGAACCTTACGAATTGTCCCTTCTTCTGCATCACTAGGATTCGTAGCCCCCATTACTTCACGGTTTTTAGCTATTGCATTCTCGCCTTCTAGAACCTGTACCACTGTTGGACCAGAAGACATAAATTCCACCAATTCGCTAAAAAAAGGACGCTCCTTATGAACAGCATAGAATTTTTCAGCCTCACGCTTACTCATCCAGACACGTTTAGATGCAATAACACGCAGTCCTGCATCCTCAAGCATTTTCGTAATTGCACCCGTCAAATTACGACGTGTTGCATCTGGTTTAATCATCGAAAAAGTACGCTCTAAAGCCATTTAACCACCTTTATTTCATTGATAACATTCTCTGGCTATTTCTATAACGAGCAAGCAGCCTTTTGCCAAGTGACTCTGCAAAAATCTACAAAAATTCTCAAAAATATAGAATGAATTATAAAGAACACTTAATAAAAATAGAAATACATTATAAGAGTGTACCCGCCTCTCAGAAAATGTTGAAGCTTCTTTTATACTCCCAAATGCTTCTCATCAAAATTATCATTTAAGCAATAAAAAATTATAAGAAAAATCCAACACGTAAAAATATATATACCTTTTATGAAAGCTTTATTTTTTTAAGAAAGCGAACCTAGACATTTCATATCTAGGTTTGAAAATCCCCTCACACACTGAAATCAATCAAAAAATACCCCTATAAATTAAAAACTATAGCGTACACCTAAAATACCCTGAAGGGACTGTTTTGTTTTACGTCCTTTAACATAATGGGCCTCACCATATAACTTTAACTTCTCACTCACCAAACTGCTTAAACCTATTCCTAATTTACCCGCATTGCCCGATAAGTCCGTGGTAAATGGATGGCGTTGATTAATTAACGTTTGATTATCATCTTTATTCTCACGCAACCATGCGGCTGTAATATACGCAAATGATGAAGAAGCCATGCGAGAACCAAATTCATATCCTAAAGATAAGCCCACCTCACTGCGTAATGAAGTAAATGGACGCATGTCACCTACCATGTCATTCGATAACTTGATTGCTTTACCCTCAACACGCAACCATGTAAATTGTCCATAAGGCTGCAGCCAACTGCTCTGTGACGTCTGAAGTCGATAACCGGCTTCAAAGGAAGTTCCCAATGCCCTTTGAGTATATGTTCCTTCAATCCCTAAGCCATTCGTTGAAACTGCCTTCAGAGTATTTTGATAATGATTGTATTTTAAAATACCGTCGAGATACCATCCACTATGATCCAAATAAGTGACATAAGCACCAACGCCATAAGTATTTATACCGCTGGTCCCCCCCCGTGCATGCGCAACACGGGCACGATCATAACTGCCAAAACCACCTATATAAAAATCTCCATTTTCCCATTCGTTTAAACCATTGATTCCTAAAACGATACCGGTCTGATCCAGTTTAAAATCTATATGCTTTGTCGCAATACTCTCTTTAGATTTGATCGCATAGGTCCATAAAGCCGTATTCTTTTTACTTTTATCTAGAATTCCTCTTCCCGCACGTACGGCTTGCATTTCATTGTGAAATACCATAGCTGGAGCTACAGACATAGACAATACGGCATCTGTAGAAGGCGTAGTTAAAAAGTCAGAAACTGGAAGCGTCTCACTCAAGTGTGGAGAAGGTTGTTCCTGAGTGTTTGGCCGCAAAGTCATCTGATCAGCTAAAGATGGTGAAGATGTTAAAACAGCAGCTTGTTGCTTTTCATCAGAAAGAGGATGAGGAACTGATGGAGGTAACGCTACACGAGTCTGATTTTCTTGAGAAGAAGATACCAAAACGCTAGAAACCTTCTGTGCTTCTCTTAAATGACGTGGAGGCCGTGACTTAGGAGGTTGCTTTTTAGATGGACGACGATCAGCCTTTTTTCCTCCAGAAGAATCCCCTTGATCAGACAAGGTAAGAGGAACCTTCATCTTCTTGTTTCCACATTGTATCTCAGTATTCGAACGTCCCATATCTTCAGAAGAATCCCTAGATAAATACCAAGTTGTAGAATAACCACTAGAACTCGCACATCTTTTTCTCTTCACTAATTGATACTGATAGGTCCCACCATCAACAGCTGTAATGCCCTTGCCCGAAAAATCTGTCAGAGTAAAATTAGCTCCTTCATTTTGGCTTCTATCGGTAACTAACGGAATCTCAGTAACAAAACTATTCCTTTGTGAGAGAGGACCTGTAATTTCAGCACCAGAATCTGCAACGTGTATTTTGTGATTACCTGCCCCCTCACCAATCGTCAAGTAATCACTTGCCTCCCAAGTAGCACTAATATTGAATCGAAAATGCAAATCCCCTGAAAGTTTCTCAACATGAAGTGAAATATGACGTGGATCATACGGAATAGAAGTAAAAATAACCGTTCCTCCATGTCCCCCTAAATCTTCAATTTCAATCTGAGGTTTTTCTCCTATATTCCGTTCACCGACCTCAAATATTGTTTCATCAGCTCTCTCTTCTATAGGAATCTTTTTCTTAGTGATATGGTTTGTCCTATCACCAGCAAACAAATAAAGTTCTCCATGATTATTGACCCTTACTTCTCCAACGACTTTTTGAATACCAGAGTGAAACCATGACCTAGCAGAATCCGTAATTGTTAAAGTATCCACAAACCCTTCAGGATATACAACTTGAATAGCCTTCTCCTTCAAAGTAGTAGCATAAGACTCTCCTAACGCTAAGACGTGTTGTCTGCCATTCTTAGAAATCTCAGCATACATTGATTTTCCCCCCTCTTGTCTTTGCTTCGCGTAAAGATTTTGTTCTCCGTTATCTCCTACTTTCGTATACCAAACCACTGCCCCATCATACACATTCTGCTGACCCACTGCTCCACTACCCCCAGAAACTGTAGTATTAGAAGCACTACTCCTTCTCTCCACGCTTGTAAGATCAAGGTTTGGTTCTTCATGAACAAACTGCTTACCTCCAAGAATTTTAGCATCTATTGCATTTCCTCCACGCGTAACTATTTGCATCCCCCCTTTTTTAATAGTGGAACCTACAGAAGTTGCTCCATTTTCAACAATCTCAACACTGCCATCCCCAACCACAATATTGCTGCTGAAAAGGGAAAGAGTCAGGGCTGAACCTTTTGGTATTTCTGCTCCATTTCCCACATATTCTACTATTGCTAGTCCTTTACTTCTGCTCTCAGCTGTACTTGCAATTTGCACAAGACAACTACTGATCATCAATACTGAAAAACTTAATTTGTATTTATACCGCATTATCCACACTCCATTCTCAATTATTTAGAAAAATATCCCACAGCTACGTAGGTAGCTCATTTTAGATTGTATCATAATGTGTTTTAATTATGTCTAAACACAATTTTTTAGTGTATTTTTTTAATCTAAACAACTATAAGTTGTTTATCTATAAACCACTAAAAACTCTAACTTAAGGCAGAAAAACTGAATAAAATTCAAAATATTTATTTGAATTCAAGGAATAATTTGCATATTTGGAATTATGGATGAAAAAAATGCTCGTGCCCTTTAATGGGGCACTATCTTCACGTGAAATAAAACGCCATTGGAGTGTACATTCACGCGCTTGTTTTAAAGAGATATCTCTCAAAGCCCCAAGCCCATTTCCTAACGTTGACCATGAATAGTATAATGGTAATCCATGAGCATCATCATCTTTACGCTTATGGCGAAGCAAACCAGCACCATCACGCACTTTTCTAGCTCTAAAATGCTGCAACGCAACACTCTTTTATACTTGAAGCAATTTATAAGAGGTACATTTAATTCTCTCTTGTACAATTTTTATCCACGCAAGCTTCCCCGCTTGTGACGTGTAAGAAAATGGTTTTGATTAATTTAACATGGAGCAGATTTGAAATAAGAGAATCTTACGATATTTGGAACTCTCATTCAACATGCAAAACAATGAACACTCTTTATAAATTAATACCTTATCTTAAAAGAGAGTATAAAAGCATCCTTACTCTTTGAGTAAGATCTCTATACTCTCGAGAAGACAGAGCTAGCTTTATCTGTTTAAGCTTACAAAATAATGACATTTATAAAGTTAATCAGCCGTGTACACACATATTTAGAAACTATAGCGTAACCCCAAAATACCTTGAAGAGCATTCTTAATCTTATGTCCTTTTAGATAGTATGTTTCCGCATAAAGTGTTAGTTTATCATTGACCGAACCGTTTAAGCCAATTCCCAATTTACCCGCACTGCCTGATAAGTCCGTGATAAATTTATGCTGGTTATTAATTGTCGTATAATTATTATCTATATTCTCACGCAACCAAGCTGCCATAATGTAAGCTGTTAATGAAGTTTCTGAATTCACAAAAAATTCATGTCCTGCAGTCAATCCAACTTCACTGCGGAATGAAGTCAATGGGCTTAAATCACCGACCATTCCATTGGAAAGTTTTATTTTTTTACCTTCAACCTGCAAACCTGTTAGCTTGATATAAGGCTGCATCCAAGTATTCTGTGCCGGTTCAAAATAACAACCAATCTCAAATGATCCACCTATCGCCCACTGATTGTAATGACTTTGAATCACTAAGCTATTCGTTGAGATGGCTTTCAAATCATCCTGGTAATAATTATATTTCAAAACACTATCCATATACCATCCACGATGATCAAAATAAGTTGCGTAAGTTCCAATGCTGTAAGAGCTCAAACTACTGTCACCACCTCGTGCATGAGAAACACGTGCTTGATCATAACTCCCAAAACCACCAACATACAACTCTCCATGCCTTAATTCACTCAACTGATCAGCACCAAAGACTAAACCTGTCTGCCCAAGTTTAAAGTGTGTATGGCCTGTCGCAACACGTTCTCTGCTCTTAATCGCATAAGTCCATAATTCGATATCTTTCTTATTTCTGTCCCAAATTTTTCTACCATTCCGTATAATTTGCAACTCATTGTTAAAAATAAGCCCAGGGACTACGGACAACGTTAACACTGCATCTGTAGAGGGAGTCGTTGATGTTTCACCAGGAAAAAAAGGATTTGTTGGATCTGGAATAGAGTTTTCTGGCCCACTGAGGCGGTCTGCCGATAAAAACCACACTTTTCCATTTTCATCCTTTCTTTCTTTCAATCCATACATATAAGTTCCACCATCAATGGCGTTAATTTTTTCACCCTTAAGATCTGTCAGCGTAAAATTCGCTCCACCACTTTGATCCGTAATTAAATCACGTTTATTTGAAAAAGGATCCGTGATTTCAACGCCAGAATCAGCAACAATTATCGTATGATTTCCTGCCCCTTTCTCAACCAAGAGATAATCACCACGATTATGGGCAATCGTAGTATTGAATGCAAAATGTAAACTGCCTGAAAGATTATTCACATGCAGCTGAGAATAATATGGATCGGAACCAGTAAATGCAAAAATAACACTCCCCTCACCACTTAATTTTTGTATCAAAGAGCTTTTTCCATCAAACTCATTAGTAATAGAGTACAGTTTTGTATCTTTTCCATTCAAAATAATATCTTCTACTGTAGTGCGATGTTGATTATTCCCAGCATAAAGATGAAGTTGCCCAGAATGATTTACCTGTATTTTGCCTTCTAATGTCGCTCCAGCATGCACCCATGATTTTGTTTCATCATTCATTGTTAGATTTTTTACAGATCCATCAGTATCTATTTCCTGAATAGCGTTCTCATTTAAAGTAACTCCAATGGCCTGACCACCTTTTAAGATACGCTGTTTACCACCACCAAAAACCTCTGTATCAAACGCAAAACCATTATTTTTTGCACTTTGAGATTTTTTTCCAATCTCTTGTACGCCCCCTCGCATAACTTTCGTATTCCAAACTTTTCCCCCATCATATACTTTTTGTTGGCCTAGTGTTTCATCTTGACCATAAATTACGGTATGAGAAGCACTACTCCCTTTAACCTCTTCTCCAACATCCCCTTCCCCAAAAACCAGTTGCTCACCACCATAAATTTTAGTCCCCTCTACTTTTCCTCCATTTCCAACACTTTGTTGTCCGCCTTCTTTAACAACAGCATTTTTCGAAAGTCCTTGTTTTCTCTTTAAAGCCTCAACATTTTCAATTCCACCATGTTCAATTTTACTATTCTCACTGAGACCTCCTGCATACACATAAAGCTCTGCACCATTCTTTACTGTATTATTAATGGATCGCCCAGGACTATCAATCTCACCATCATTTGAGATGTATGCTTTACCTTCATTATCAAGGATATAATTTTCTAGCAGGGCCCCATCTTTAATGGAGATAAGTTCAGGTTTTTTAAGAAACGCAGTATTTTGTTCTTGTGTATTATATCCAATATTGTCACGATAATTGCTGTCAAGCGCCTGTTGACTCACGAATACTCTAGAACCCTTATCCATAATAAAATCACTAGGCTTTTTTAAAAAGTCTAATTCATTGCGCGTTCTTACCATGACATCATGAGAGGCTCCAAGGATGCATCTTGCTGATTTCATATCCTCATTGTATTGATTGTGAAATACTTTGTCATTTTCATAACTTGAAGATTGACAAAAAAGCGGTGCCCCCCCCTCATTTGCAGAAGCAGCATGCACAAAACAGCTGCTCAACATGAGTATCCAAAAATTTCGTTTCCATTTATATTGTATCGCCATATCCTCCCCCTTCACGTCTGCATAGACACCAAACGTAATTAGCTCTACAAAACATATTTTCAACCTTAGATTGCAAACAATCCTTTTTAAAAATTCTCTTTATCTCATAAAAAATTGTTCTTTACAGTTTTTTAAATACTTTTTTGATCACGAATATAAGGGCGTTTTTATAGTGCTTCTTTAGCATTTCCTCGGAGTTTTCTTATCAAAGAAAAAAGTAATGCATAATAAAGTATATAAGGGTATACAGCTTATCATGAAAAGCAAAACTGCATGCTCTGAAAAATTGTTCTCTGAACCTTTATTAAAGACCTTTAAACAATCATACATTTAAAGGTAACTAAAAAATAACCATATAATTAAAAACTATAGCGTACACCTAAAATACCCTGAAGGGACTGTTTTGTTTTACGTCCTTTAACATAATGGGCCTCACCATATAACTTTAACTTCTCACTCACCAAACTGCTTAAACCTATTCCTAATTTACCCGCATTGCCCGATAAGTCCGTGGTAAATGGATGGCGTTGATTAATTAACGTTTGATTATCATCTTTATTCTCACGCAACCATGCGGCTGTAATATACGCAAATGATGAAGAAGCCATGCGAGAACCAAATTCATATCCTAAAGATAAGCCCACCTCACTGCGTAATGAAGTAAATGGACGCATGTCACCTACCATGTCATTCGATAACTTGATTGCTTTACCCTCAACACGCAACCATGTAAATTGTCCATAAGGCTGCAGCCAACTGCTCTGTGACGTCTGAAGTCGATAACCGGCTTCAAAGGAAGTTCCCAATGCCCTTTGAGTATATGTTCCTTCAATCCCTAAGCCATTCGTTGAAACTGCCTTCAGAGTATTTTGATAATGATTGTATTTTAAAATACCGTCGAGATACCATCCACTATGATCCAAATAAGTGACATAAGCACCAACGCCATAAGTATTTATACCGCTGGTCCCCCCCCGTGCATGCGCAACACGGGCACGATCATAACTGCCAAAACCACCTATATAAAAATCTCCATTTTCCCATTCGTTTAAACCATTGATTCCTAAAACGATACCGGTCTGATCCAGTTTAAAATCTATATGCTTTGTCGCAATACTCTCTTTAGATTTGATCGCATAGGTCCATAAAGCCGTATTCTTTTTACTTTTATCTAGAATTCCTCTTCCCGCACGTACGGCTTGCATTTCATTGTGAAATACCATAGCTGGAGCTACAGACATAGACAATACGGCATCTGTAGAAGGCGTAGTTAAAAAGTCAGAAACTGGAAGCGTCTCACTCAAGTGTGGAGAAGGTTGTTCCTGAGTGTTTGGCCGCAAAGTCATCTGATCGGCTAAAGATGGTGAAGATGTTGAAACAGCAGCTTGTTGCTTTTCATCAGAAAGAGGATGAGAACTTGATGGAGGGGCACCTTCAATCATTTGACCTCCCAGAGATGAAACAATTGGAGAAACAGAAGCTGAAGATTTTTGACTCAAGTTTCTGTGGTTTTCTCTTGGACGTGGCAATTTAATAGCATGCTCTTGTGGTGCTATAATCGTTGAAAGAGAAGAAACCTGTTGTTTTTGACTTAAATGCTGCGGAATTCTGCTTCTGCGTGGCGCATTATCCATGTAAACTGCAGTCAAATACCAAATTTTTCCCTCTTCATTCTCAATATTTTTGTGTTTTAAGCCATAAGTATAAGTTCCCCCATCAACCATTATAGTTTTTGCGCCAGAAAAACTTTGTAGAGTAAAAGATGCGCCGCCACTTTGATCAAAAATTAAATCAAGTCTTATTGAAGAAGGATCAACAATTTCAATACCAGAATCTACGACACTTATTGTGTGAAAACCACTCCCATTCTCAATAAAGAGGTAATCACCTTTTTCTTCTGCAAGACTAACATTAAAGTCAAAATGTAGACTCCCTGCTAGATTATCAATATAAAGCTGAGAGTAATATAAATTATCTTCAAAAGAGGTAAAAATAACTTTTCCTACACCGTTTAACTGCTGAATGCGTGTACTTTTGTCGTCAAACCCACAAGCAACAGAATATAATTGAGCGTCTTCTCCATTTAATTCAATGTTTTCTACTATAGTTTGTTGACCATCATCTCCAGCATAAAGATGGAGTCCCCCAAAATCCTGAACTCTTATTTCTCCTCTTAATATTGCACCAGGAGAAACCCATGAATTGGCATTACCTTCAATCGTTAGATCCTTTACAATTCCACCTGCATAGACTTCTTGAACACCACCAGTGCGTAAAATGGCTGTATGTGCTTCACCTCCTGCGAAAACACGCTGCATACCCTCTGAAAAGACTTCAGTATTTATGGCCAAACCGCCAGCTTTTTCTGCAAAGTTATCATCATCAGGAAACCATTTAGCAAGAGTTTGTATTCCTCCACTCATCACTTTTGTTCCTACAGCCATACCATCATCGTATACGTTCTGCTGTCCCAGTGTGTCACCTTGACCATAAATTGTCGTATCATAAGCACTGCTCCCAACAATCCCACCGTTCACGTACCCATCTCCGAAAACAAGCTGCTCCCCACCATAAATTTCAGCTCTCAATGCAGATCCTCCTCCCTCCACTTTTTGTTTTCCACCCTCGTAAATAATCGTAGATTCTGAAATCCCTTGTTCCCCTATAATCTCAGCACCACCATTTTCAATTGTCGTATTCTTACTGAAACCACCAGCTTGAACATAAAGTCTTCCTGATCCCTGAATTGTATTATTAATAGACTTCTTAAGAACACCTTGCTCTCCATCATCAGAGACATAAGCTACGTTATTATCACCGAGCAAAGAGCTTTGTAGAATTCCTCCTCCTTCGCCAATACTGTAATCAATTACATCAGAGATACTAAAATCTTTTGACGATGTCATATTTTCTTCTTTTTCAGGAAGCTTATCTATAGGTAACTCCGCGTGAGATGAAGGGATTACAGGAGCAGAAATTATTTGTGGCGTAGCCAAATACCAAGTCTTTCCCCCATTATCATCTTTTGTTTTTAAGCCATACATGTAGGCTCCACCATCAATCGTACTCGTCTCTTCACCAGAAAAATCTGTCAGAGTAAAATGCGCATTTCCGCTTTGATCATGAATTAAATCAAGCTCCAAAATTAAGTTCTGATTTTGTAGAAGAGAATTGGTAATTTCAACACCAGAATCGATAACGCTTATGGTGTGATTACCTGCTCCTTTTTTTATCAGAAGATAATCACCGCGCTGTTCTGCAAAATTAGTCTGCAACCTAAAATGTAAACTCCCTGAAAGATCATTGATCTCAAGTTTAGAGTAATGTGGATTAAACACGGTGGAAGTAAAAATAACACGGCCATCACCACTTAAAGCTTCAATCAAAGAGCTTTCGCCATCTATATTAGAAGCAATAGAATACAATTTTGTATCTCTGCCATTTAACACAATTCTTTCTACTTCAGTACGAGACTGCTCTGCACCAGCATAAAGATAAATCCGTCCAGAATCATTAACCGTTGTCATTCCTTCCAATGTTGCGCCACCATGTAACCACGTTTGTGCTTGATCCTTAACGGTTAAATCTTTTACATAACCTCCTAAATCTATTGCCTGAAAAGCAGTCCCTTCTAAAAGAACGCCAATCGCGATTCCTCCCGCTAAAACATGTTGCTGTCCACCAGAAAAGACCTTCGTATCAAAGGCAAAGCTGCTATACTCGTTTAGATCCTCTTCTCCATAAAGATTTTGTATCCCGCCTTCCATGATCTGTGTGTTAAAAACCTCTCCATCATCATACACATTCTGATATCCTCGCACTCCATTCTCACCAGAAACGATAGTGTCATGGGCGCTGCTCCTCACCATCGCACCCTTGATCTCAGACTTTCCTGAAACAAACTGCTCACCACCGTAAATTTTAGCTCCTTCAGCTTTTCCCCCCTCTTTAACCTTTTGTTGCCCCCCTTTATAAACAATAGTATCCTGCGAAAGACCCTGTGTTTTAATAATCTCAGTACCGCCTCTTTGAATTGTCGTATACAAGCTAAAACCACCGCTATAAACGGAAAGCTTTCCACCATCTTTAACTGTATTACTAATTGAAGTTTCTCCATTGCTATCAACTTCCTTGCTGCTCGTGTCAAAGCTAGGATCCGCAATAGAAACAGTTGTTCCTTGATCAATTGTGAGTTCTGTGAGTAAATCACTTGATGAACCAGTATATGGTTTCAATACACTATCAAAAACTTGAGAAGTTGTCTCATCAATGGTGTGGTTTGCATCTAAGTACCAAATTTTACCAGTACCCTTATTGTTTCTATGTTTCAAACTGTACCGATAGGTTCCGGCATCAACAGTTCCGATTTTTTCACCAAAAGTGTTTGTCAGAGTAAAATGAGCATTTCCACTACGATCAGTAATTAATTTAAGCTTTTTATAAGAAGAATTTGTAATTTCACGCCCAGAATCAGCCACACTTATTGTGTGATAACCTGAACCACTTTCTTTAATGACAAGATAATCACTAAGATGCTTGGCAAAGTTGACATTAAAATCAAAATGTAAAGAACCTGAAAGATCATCAATATTAAGCTTAGAGTAATGCTTATCAGCCCCTAAGTATGTAAAAATAACTCTGCCACTTCCAGTTAAATTCTGGATATTAACGTGAAGTTTTTTGCTGTTATCTTCAGGAGCAATAATGTATAGTTTGCTATCTTCTCCATTTAAATTAAGATTTTCTACTTCCGTAACAGCTTCACCATTCCCAGCATAAAGATAGAGGCTGCCAAAGTCATAAACATTTGTGTCCTTATCTAATATTGCCCCCGCAAAAGCCCATGACCTTGCTTGATGATTAATGGTTAGATCATCCGTATATCCAGAATCATATATCTTCTGCGTAGCTCTATCGTATAAAGTAACTTCACTCGCATTCCCTCCTGCAAAGATATTCTGCATACCATTTTTAAAAAGTTCGGTACTCAGTGCAAAAGCCCCTTCATTAATTGTAAAATCTTCATTTTCTATATCGGCTGTATCAGCATCTTCTGAGAAGCTATTATGAAAATTCTCTTTACCATCAAGATTCTGGACACCACCTTTCATAATCTTTGTGTCAACAGCCATCCCCCCACTATAGACACTTTGTATTCCTAACATTCCATCTGCCGCATAAATTTCAGTGCTATAAGCACTACTTTCCTTATCTTTACGCGACAAACCATCCCCAAGGATCCCCTTACCAAAAATAATCTGCTCACCACCATAGATTTTAGCTCCCTCAGCATTTGCACCACTCTCAACAATTTGTTTACCCCCTTTTTTAACAGTGGCATATTCCGAACTGCTCAGATTTTGGACGAATTCAATACCACCACTCTCAATTGTCGTATCCCTGCTAACACTTGCTGCATCAATGTAGAGTTTTCCACCTTCTTGAACCGTATTATTGATGGAATAGCCTGCTTCTTCATAGCTAAAGCTATTTATTTCAAAACCTTCAGAGTCACGTTTAGTAATATAGACAATAGCCCCATCGCTTATTACTGAATTTGTGAGAACTTCAAAGAATAGGTTTTCTAATCCCTTCCTTTCCTCTTCTGAAGACTTACTTCCTTCTACTGTCTGTTTATTCTCTATCTTTTTTGATTCCCCCTTTTTTTCTTTTAATCCCCTCACTTTTGATAACGATGTTCTTGTCTCTTCTAGATGTTCACTGATATCTACTGGTGTTAATAGCTTTTCTTTTGGTGTCTCTACTCCATCTGCACTCGCAATCTTGACAAAAAAACCACTGGTCATTAGTGCACAAAAACTTAATTTCAATTTGCGTTGCATTATTCACACTCCATCATTCCAAATTAAATCCCCCATTTAGAAAAAAATGCACAGACCAAAACAACACAATGTTGCTCACCCTCATGTCTTTTAAGATAACGAAGCATTCGATAAATTAAGCTTTGACAGATCAAATATACACCATGTGTTTTAAAATATATGCACAACTAAAAGATTTAATTAGTTTTATATACACCTAAAAAGTGTTATAATTACATCCATGAAAATATTTTTGAGACAATAAACACTGATCTACAAATAAGGCTGATCCCTCAAGAGATAAAAACAGCATTGAACTTTAAAGGAAACAGCAATGTGAATGAGAACAACGTTTATGGCTACGTATTTCCATCTTCTACAGCATTTAAAGCAGTGCCTTTATTCTATTCAATTTGTATAATCTATAGAACACTTAATTCATGCTCATCAGTCTATACTCATTGTCCTAATATAGAGGAAACGTCATAATATTGACTCGACACTGATTTGAAATTTTTATAACTATAGTTAGTTAATTCGTCATTTGATTTGTCATACACTGAAAGGGACATTCTATTCATGTCTACAAACTTAGAAATGCAAGATAAAAACAACAGAAATTCCCCTCGTCGCATTTTGTTTGCAAGCCTTATTGGCCCAACAGTTGAATTCTTTGATTTCTATGTCTTTGGCACTGCCGCAGCTCTCATATTTCCTCATGTGTTTTTTCCAACACAAAATGATCAGGTTGCCATTTTACAATCTTTCCTGATCTTTGGAGCAGCCTTTTTTGCTCGCCCCTTTGGATCAGTTGTTTTTGGACATTTTGGAGATAAAATTGGAAGAAAAGCAACACTTATCGCTTCTCTTCTCACCATGGGACTTTCAACAGTCATCATTGGTTTTCTTCCTACTTATGAAATGGCTGGGTGGTTTGCCCCTTTCCTGTTAACCTTATGCCGTATTGGACAGGGAATGGGATTAGGAGGAGAATGGGGAGGCGCTGTTTTGCTCGCAACAGAAAATGCCCCTCCAGAAAAGCGCGGCTGGTATGCGATGTTCCCCCAATTGGGCGTTTCAATCGGTTTGTTTTTATCTATTGCTGTTTATTTGGGTCTGCTGCATTTCCTTGATCGCGCTGAACTTTTAGCTTGGGGATGGCGCATTCCTTTTATTGCTTCAGTTGTTTTTATGATTATAGGATTATGGGTTCGTCTTTCAATCAATGAAACTGTGCAATTCAAAAAAACTCTTGAAAGTAAAGAACATGTCAAAGTGCCTATCATAGATGTCTTTTTAAAATGTCCACGAATCCTATTTCTTGGAATATTTTCTGGTATGGCAACTTTTGTTTTATTTTACTTGGTCACGACATATTTGTTAAGCTATTCAACAAACCATTTGCAATTGCCATTTCATCAAGCTCTTCAAGTCGAAATTGTCGGTGCTGTTTTCTGTGGAATTTTTACTGTCATCACTGGGAAACTCGCTGATCGTATTAGACGTAGAACTTTGATGATTTGGATTACAATCATCACCGGTATGTATTCTTTCGCAATTCCTTATTTCTTAAATTCTGGAGTTATGGGAGTCCTTGCAATGTCTGTCATTGGCTTGTCTCTCATGGGAATGATATACAGTCCTCTTGGTGCTGTTTTGGCTTCACCGTACCCAACAGCAATTCGTTATACTGGTTCTTCTATCACTTTCAATTTATCTGCTATCGTAGGAGCATCTCTTGCACCTTATATTGCAGAATATCTGGTACAACATTTCGATACGTCTTATCTCGGCTACTATTTGCTTTTTGCTTCTTTTATTTCACTGATTTGCTTCGTCGGATTTACAGAGGATGAAATATCCAACTAAAATATAATAACGAAGAATAAAATAAGGACTGGCAGCGAAAATGCTGCCAGTTTCATTTTTAAAGACATGGGTTGAGGTATCTTCCACCACAATATTCCCGCAAACAATGCACTCAAAAAGAAAAATAAAAAATCTGCAATATTGCTTATATAAGCAACAGTAAATATTTCTGATAAGATATGCGTTGTCCCCAACCACGAAACGCAAAAAAAAGCTAACATCACACCCCATAAAACAAGCAAAATCCGATCAATCATCATCATGGCATTTCATTTTTTTAATTATAGTCCATATATTTAGCATGCCTAAAAGAAAAACCACAATAAAAACCCAACGCCCTCCCCCTGATCCTTGCGCAATAAAAAGTGCTGGATTTACTATTCCTACCACTCCTATAAAAATCAGAACAACAGACACGAAACGCATTAAATTTGTTTTTCCCAACGATGATCTTCAGTCTGTTGCCAATACGTTAAATTATGATTTTCCATTTTATATTTTTTCCACTGTGCACGAACGAGATTCAACTGCTCCTCACTTTCACCATCAAATATCACGACAAGCCGTTGATAAGCATCAATATCCGAACAAACAGCGCCCTCTATGAGAAAACGAATCTTTGAATCATTCGGATTTTCTTGTCCTGTCGTAAGAAATACAGGCTGAAAGTTTGAATATTGATCACACTCAGTTCCATGTCCAATAAAGGATTCATCTGCATAAACCCATAAATGTGTATCCATAAAATCGCGTTGTTCTTTACTCACACATTGTATTGTTACTTTTCCAAAACGAGCCAATGCACGCTCCACAAGCGTCGGCAAAATATCTTTCAGCGTTGACTGCGTCAAATGATAGAATAAAATGTCCAACCTCTTAAGCCCTCATCATTCTTTATAAAAAAGCTAACGTCTTTAAAAAACTTCTATGTCCCTAATACAAAGGAAACGGTTCAAGATATAAACCTGTTTTTCGATTAAGATGCATTCTCTTTTTGCACATGTTTTTAAAAGACAAAAAATTGTTATTTACACATTAATAAGAAAGTTTTTAAGCTATCTCCTATATTCTAGGTAGACTATAGTTGGAAATAAAATATAATATATGGAAAAATAGAGAAAACTTAATAGGCAATTTTATATTATTTATTTGGTAAAAATGTGCATTTCATGGAAGTTTTTTTTAATTTTATTACATTTTAACCGAAAACAGTATAAAATATTTACTATCAAATTAAAGACTGAGGGTGTTCTCCAAGTTTATGCGTATTATTGAGTTCTACATCCTGAAACGTGTCTTTGTTTTATTTAGCTCTGTCATGATTGCAGCAGTGGGTGTTAGTTGGACAGTACAAATTCTTGCACGAATAAACTTTCTTACAACAAGTAAACAAACACTCCTCACAGTTTTACAATTTTCACTCTCATTGGTTCCTTCTGTTGTTTTTCTGGTCATTCCATTTGCATTAGTAATCGCAATTACAACCATCCTTTCAGCAATGAATCAAGACTCTGAACTTGCTGTTATCAATGCCTCTGGTTTTCCTAAAAGTACTGTTTGGAAACCTATTCTTCTTCTTGCTATTGTTGCATCATGTATCTCCTTTTCTATAGCCAATTTTGTTGTTCCTCAAGCACGTCTTCAGATGCGACAAATGCTAGCAAGTGCCCATTTTGATCTTATTAGTCTTTTCATCAGTGAAGGGAGCTTTCAAAAACTTGCCAATAACCTTTACATAGAAATTGGCGAACGGAATCCAAACGGAACCTTTGAACGTCTTTTCATTGCCGACCAGCGTGATCCTAAGACTAACCTTTTTTATTATGCAACAAAAGCATCAATTGTAAACAATCAAAATGGTCGTTTTTTAATCCTCAATAACGGTGAAATAGAAAGAGTCAATCATCAAAATAACAGCGTTTCAATCGTTCAATTTAGCTCATATACCTTTAGCCTAGGGGAGTTTATCCCCAGTGATAAAACACCTACTCTTTATCCAAAAGATCGGTCTCTTTCTTATTTACAAAATCCTGACCCAAAAGATCCTTACTATCAACGAAAACCGCTCCAATATAGAGCTGAGTTTCACCGCAGACTAACACAATGGCTCTACCCTATTGTTTTTTCACTTATTGCATTAGCAGCGGCAGGAGATGTAGGCTCCCATCGACAAGCTCGTCATTCCGCAAATCTCTCGGCCATTGCCCTTTCTTTGGTGGTATATTGGATAGGATATTTTTTCGCCGAAAAAGCAAAGAATGATCTTGCATACGTTCCGCTCCTTTATATTACACCCATAGGAACAAGTATATTTGTCTTTTTTATGCTTTTAACGAATCATAAAATTGGACTTCCCACAAAAGTTAATGAGGTACTGCAAATCGTTTTTCAAAAAGTAATGAATAAATTTGAACATCCACAATCTCAAGATTCCTCGGATAAAATATCATGATTGGGTGGACACTTGGACGATATTTTTTTATACGTTACCTTAAAATAACTTGTTATTTCTGGGGGAGCATTTTTGTTCTTGCTCTTTTAATCGATTTTACAGAAAATTCCAGTAAGCTATCCTCCCTTCCGCACTATACAGCAAAAAATGCATTTCTGCTCTCTGTTTTACGTATCCCTTTTATCATGCAACAACTTATCCCTTTTATTGCACTCTTTTCTGCAATGGCAACACTTATCTCGCTTAACAAAAAACTTGAACTTGTGATAACTCGTTCAATCGGTGTTTCTGCATGGCAATTTCTTATGCCAGCTTGTTTGGGAGCTTTGCTTTTGGGATTATTTTCAATTCTTCTCATTAATCCACTCGCAGCATGGGGATTTTCTCAATCAGAAAAAATGATGACTGAATGGCGCAATAATAATATACTAACACCTCTTCATAATACACGTATTCACTGGTTAACCCAGCGTACAAATTTAGGCAGAACAACCATTGGTGCTAAATTTATCACTGATCAAGGACTTTCTCTTCTCGATGCAACCTTTGTACAATACAATGACAACGCAACCGTAAAAAATTGGATTAACGCCCCAAAAGCAACATTAACCAATGGCGCTTGGCTATTAACAAATGGAACAATCTATAAAATAGGACATCCACCTGAAAAATTTACCGTATTGCAAATAAAAACCAATCTAAAACCTGAATTTTTAACGGAACGTTTAGTGAATCCCGCAACTATTTCATTTTACCAATTGCCACAAAAAATTATGATTGCACGTTCATTTGGCTATTCTGCTCATAATTTTGATATGTATTTACAATCTTTGATCGCATTACCAGCATTGCTAGTGGCAATGACTCTCATTGCAGCAACTGTATCTTTAAATTTTACACGTTTTGGGCAATCTAGAACGTTGATTCTTGGTGGTGTCATAGCTGGGTTTATGCTTTATGTTATTTCCGTACTCATTCAGGCTTTTGGTAATGCTGGATATATTCCACCAGTTATTGCAGCTTGGACACCTGTTGTTATTGCTTTATTCTTGGGAATCTCTTTTTTACTTCATAAAGAGGATAGCTAAGTGAAAGCATTAACAGGTAAGAAAATCATTTTAACAAAATTAAGTGCTCTCGCTTTTAAAAGTGTTATGGGGATTATTTTAGGGGGAACTCTGGTTTATTATGCGCACGCTCAAAGCCTTATGTCTCCCTCTCAAAGTCGCATTCAAAATCCGGAAAGTCCTCTTTTGCTCTCTGCGGATGAACTCATCTACAATCGTGATGAAAACACTGTTTCTGCACAAGGTAATGTCCAAATCGAATATGATGGCAATAAAGTTATCGCTCAAAAAATCATTTACAATCAAAAAACAGGACGGCTTATAGCACAAGGGAATGTTGAAATTACTCAAAAAGATGGTAATAAAATTTATTCCAATCAAATTGATATGACCAAAGATCTTGGCCAGGGTTTTGTAAACGCCTTACGTATTGATACAGCCAATAATGTTCACTTTGCAGCCCAAAATGCTACACGTAAAAACAATCAAATAACAGTTTTTGAAAATGCAACGTATACAGCCTGTGAACCTTGCTCTTACAAACCAGATAGAGACGTCCTGTGGAAAATTAAAGCAAGAAAGATCATATGGAATAATAACGTCAAAAAAATTCGGTTTGAAAATAGCAGTTTTGAAATTTTGGGCGTACCGATTATAAAATTTCCAAATTTTGAACTTTATGATCCAACGGTCAGACGTGCTAGCGGTCTGCTTACTCCTCATTTTTTTTATACCAATGATCTCGGCATGGGGATAAAGAGTTCTTATTTCTGGAATCTCGCTCCTCATTACGATTTCACACTTTCTTTTACGGTTTATACCCAACAAGGGCTTTTAACCGAAGGGGAATGGCGTCAACGTTTAAAAACGGGCCGTTATAACATTCGCTTTGCTCATATATATCAAATGAAACCGCATAGATTTGATAATGATACGATTGATGCCCAACATAAAAACCGTTATATGCTGGCGACAAAGGGGGATTTTCGTATTAATTCACACTGGACTTATGGATGGGATATTCTTGCACAATCAGATCGGCATTTTAGTCGTGCCTATAAACTTGAAAACTATAACAATCCCACACAACTTTCTCAGATCTATCTGAATGGTCTTGCAGGAAAAAACCATTTTGATATGCGTTTTTATCATTTTAAAGTTCAAGATTCGTTATTGAATGATTATCATTATGAACGTCACTCTCGGCAAGCATGGGTTCTACCACGCATCGATTATACTTTCACGCCAGATGAACCCATTTATAATGGAGAACTGACCTTCCATAGTAATATGCAATCAATTTATCGTCGTCATGCTGACTTCAATTCACCCGACAAGAACGGAAATCCTCTCAACATAGTAAGACTTTCTGGTATAGCTGGAAATAGTTTGCGTTTCACAAACGAGCTTCAGTGGAAAAAGCGCTTCAACACACACAATGGACTCATCTTAACCCCTCTTCTCTCTCTACGGGCTGATATCATTACAACCAATGTACGTGAAAATCATGATTCTTCTATAAAAAACACTGTGTTATCCGAAGTTCGTGGTTCAGCAATTCGTGGCATGGCAACAGCAGGGTTAGAACTACGCTATCCTTTCCTCATTACAGCTGATCATTCTAAACATATTATAGAACCAACCGCACAAATTTTTATACGCAATAATGAACAATATATCGGACAAATTCCTAACGAAGATGCTCAAAGCTTTGTATTTGATGCAACCACTCTCTTTCAACGGGATAAATTTTCTGGTTATGATCGTGTAGAAGGTGGCACAAGAGCCAATATAGGTCTAAGATACTCTGGAAGCCTTAATGATAATTGGTCTCTTTATGGTCTCATTGGACAATCCTTTCATCTAGCAGGAAAGAATTCTTTTGCAGAAAAGGACTTTATCAATGTCGGTACTCATTCTAGCTTAGAGGCAAAACGTTCAGACTATGTTGCAATGTTTGGTACAACCCATAAAAGTGGTTTTTCCTTAGAAACGCGTGGACGCTTTGACAAAAAAACAGGAAAAATCCGCCGTAGTGAAATCGAAGCATCACAAAAATGGCAAAATTTTTGGGCGGCTCTACAATATGCCTATATCGCAAAGCAACCAGATTATGAATATTCTCAAGAGCGCCAAGAAATTTCTTTTCAAACAGGACTTAAATTGGCAGATTATTGGTCCATTAATAGCAACGCCGGTTATGATTTAGTATCTGGTACATTTATAAAGCGAGGAATTAGCTTGAGTTATATGGATGAATGTTTCGGGTTAACATTCGGTTATCAACAGGTAACGAATCCAGGCAGGAAAGCACCCTTGCAAAACTTTAATTTCTCTCTTTCATTGCGTACGATTGCAGATATCGGAAAAAAGATAGATTAATTTATAAAGGGAATGTATCAGTCATTTAACTTATCATTGTTTTTATGAAAGAAAGCGTGTATTTTAAGTTGTTGATGAGAATTAATAAACAATGCGAAAGCCTATTTATATGAATAAATTGAAAAAGCGTTTTCTTGCTTTATTTTATATTGCGTCTTTGAGCGTAAGTAGCCTGTTAATAAATGGATTTTTGATTCCGACAGTCTTTGCGCAGACTTCTATTGTTGTTACAGTTAATGGCAACCCCATCACAAATTATGATATACAAAGGCGCCTTGCTTTTCTCAGATTACAACAAAAGCAAGGCAATTTGGTGGCACAGGCTAAAAAAGAGCTTGTTGACGAAAAGCTAAAAAATATTGAAATAAAACGTCTTAATATTGAAGTAAGCAATGATGAAGTTGATAAAGCTTTTGAGAATTTTGCAACACAAAATAATATGACGATTGATCAGCTCAACCAGATTCTGATCCAAACTGATATCACTGTGCAACACTTTAAAGATTACATCCGTGGACAAATAGGATGGGGACGTCTTGTTAGCGCACGCTATCAATCTGAAACAGGTATGATTAGTGAACAAGAAGCTGTACGCAGAATATTAAAAAATGGTGGTGTAAAACCTTCAACCAACGAATATACATTACAGAGAATTGTTTTTGTCATTCCAGCACATCGTCGTTCAGAAATCTTTGAAAGACGTCAAAGAGAAGCAAGTAATTTTCGCGCACATTTCCGTGGATGTGCAAATGCTCACAATCAAGCAAAAGGTATTTTAGACGTTACTATCCGTCACTTAGGAAAGTTTCTGGAGCCCCAACTCCCCAGTGCATGGGAACAAGCTATTCTTGCAACACCTGCTGGAAAAATGACAAAATTACAAGAAACATCTGATGGAATCGAAGCAATTGCTGTCTGCAAAATAAAGAGAGTTTCTGATGATTATGTCGCTCGGCTGATCTTTTCTCTTCAAGATAGTAAAAAAAGAAGCCCGCAAAAACTTGAAGAATTAAGCGACAAATATTTAGAAGAACTGCGCCGAGTGGCGCGTATTCAAAATTCATAATGGCTATTCTTGTTGTTAGCGGTGGTGATCCTGCAGGAATTGGTCCTGAAATAGTACTAAAAGCGTGGAATTTGCGTGTTACGCGTAAAATTCCACCTTTTGTACTTCTTGCTGATCCAGATGTTATTCGTTCGCGCGCTCGTTTTTTACAGATTGATGTTGAGGTGCAATCTGTTTTAATCAATAATCCTACAAAAAATTTTCAAAACGCTCTTCCTATCATACCGTTAAAAAACAAACAAAGTGATCAATTAGGTATACCTTCATCGAATAATGCTGCTGGAATCATTGAAGCGATTAAACGCAGTGTTCAATTGATTCAAAGTGGCCATGCATGTGCACTAATCACTTGTCCTATTGCAAAAAAAAATCTTTATGATGCTGGTTTTCAATTTCCAGGTCATACAGAATTTTTAGCCGATTTGGCATATAAAGCTTTTCATAAATGTTATCATCCCGTTATGATGTTAGCAGGACCTCGATTAAAAACGGTACCAATTACTGTTCATATTCCATTCAAAGATGTTCCTTCACAGCTTACCCGTGATTTAATTATTCAAACGGTACTTATTACTGAATGTGACTTAAAAACACGGTTTAAAATAACATCACCCCGACTAGCTGTTGCTGGTCTTAATCCTCATGCTGGAGAAGGAGGAGCAATGGGAAAAGAAGATATTGAAGTTATCACTCCTGCTATTGAATATCTTAAAAAGAAAGGACTCAATATTGCAGGCCCGCTGCCTGCCGACACAATGTTCCATGAATGCGCAAGAAAGGCATATGACGTTGCCATTTGTATGTATCATGATCAAGCCCTTATCCCTGTTAAAACATTAGACTTTGATACCACCGTTAATGTTACATTAGGTTTACCTTTTATTCGTACGTCTCCAGATCACGGGACTGCTTTTGACATTGCTGATAAAGGGATAGCCTCTCCCGAAAGCTTTATTGCTGCTCTTAAACTTGCAAATCAACTTGCAAAAAATAGTTTGAACCCATGCCAATAGATAATCTTCCTCCTCTGCGTGAGGTTATTGATATATATGGATTACAAGCACATAAATCTTTGGGGCAAAATTTCCTTTTTGATCTTAATTTAACCTCTAAAATTGCTCATCAAGCAGGAAATATAGAAGGAAAACCTGTTATTGAAGTTGGGCCTGGTCCTGGAGGTCTCACACGTGCCTTGCTGGCAAAGGGTGCCATTGTAATAGCAATAGAACGCGATGAGCGTTGTATACCGGCTCTCTTAGAAATAGAAAAACACTATCCTCAAAAATTAAAACTTATTTGTAATGATGCTCTGAAGCAAGATTTCTCAAAACTCTTTGAAACAAGCCTAGAAAAACCACGCATTATTGCAAACCTTCCCTATAATATTGGAACACAACTCTTATTAAATTGGCTTTTGTCTGAACCATGGCCTCCTTTTTATGAGTCAATGACATTGATGTTCCAACGTGAAGTTGCCAAACGGATTACGGCTCAACCTCAATCTGCTCACTATGGACGCCTTAGTGTTTTAGCTGGCTGGCGTACCGTTGCTAAAATTGCTTTTGATGTTCCTCCTCAAGCCTTTATACCAACGCCCAAAGTAACCTCTTCCGTTGTTCATATTATTCCGCGCCCCCGACCTCTTGCCTGCTCTGCACAAAAACTAAGCCTCGTTACAAAAACTGCTTTTGGACAAAGACGAAAAATGCTTCGTCAAAATCTCAAAACACTTGGAGGTGAAGAGCTGTTAGAAAAAGCTGGAATTGATGGAAGACGCCGTGCTGAAACACTCTCGGTTTCTGAATTTGTAACTTTAGCGCATCTAGTGCTCTAAAAAATGCACTTTTTGTTTTGCATTCTTTTTTAATAAAGGCATTTATCGATCTTTTCAGCAATAAGCCCATCAACAAAAGAGGCAAGATAAGAACAGCGCTCGCGTTTTTTGGTTTCAGCTAAATAAATCGACTTAATAAAAGATAAAGATTGATCTAAATCTTCGTTAATCACAACATAATCATAAGAATGCCAATGCTTCAATTCCGTTCGTGCATTTTCCAATCGTAAATTGATGATATCTTGACTATCTTCGGCTCGACGATGTAAACGCGAAACAAGCTCTTTCATTGATGGTGGAAGAATAAAAACAGATACAGTGTCTCCTAGCATTTTTTTTTGCAGCTGCTTAGTACCCTGATAATCAATATCAAATAGCATATCACGGCCGGTATTCAATGTTTTTTCAACAGTTTCACGTAAAGTGCCATAATAATTCCCGTGAACTTCTGCCCATTCAATCAATTCATCTCTATCACGCTTATATTCAAACTCTTCCTTTGAAATAAAGTGATAATGAAGTCCATCCACTTCACTGTGACGCCTCTTCCTTGTAGTTACACTTACCGAAAGCTCTAATTGTCCATCTTTTAGAAGTAATCGAGAAATTGTTGATTTACCAGCGCCTGAAGGTGAAGAGAGAATAAATAAAAAACCGCGGCGTTGATTTGTTTTTATGGCACTGAATTTACTTTCAAAGGCTGTCATCACACCACTCTACTTTGTTCATAAATTTTTCTTCAAAATTTAAATAATACATTACCTCAATGTTTCTCTCAACCAATGGTATTTGCTTTAGCAGCTAGATCTCAATGTTATCTTGTTCTTCCATTAAAATAATTTATTAGCAGTATATTTACTTCTTTCTTAAATATTTTTATCCATACGCTAACCTCTTTTGTAGCATACAAGAAAATGATTTTTATAATTCTTATAAAAAATTTTACTATACTTTGGATTTTCATTTTACGATGCAAACAGATACATTATCATTATAAATTAATTTCTTGCCTTAAATTCTCGCCACTTACGAACATTCATATTATGTTCCTCTAAGGTTCGAGAAAAAACATGCCCACCTGAACCATCCGCAACAAAATAAAGTGCATCACTGCTTGGTGGATGTGCCACCGCTTTCAAGGAATCTCGACCTGGATTTGCAATAGCTGTTGGAGGCAAACCATTAATCTTATAAGTATTATAAGGTGTTTCCTTCTCAAGATCTGAACGATAAATTGCACGACCGGATGGTTTTCCTTTTCCTCCAAAGAGACCATAAATTACTGTTGGATCAGATTGAAGACGCATATGCTTTGTAAGGCGATTATAAAATACTGCAGCAACCATTGGTCTTTCTGCTGCAATTCCCGTTTCTTTCTCAACAATTGAGGCTAATATAACAAATTCATCAATCGATTTAATGGGTAAATCAGGTGAACGCGTAGCCCATATAGCATGAATTAATTTTGTCTGTCCTTCACGCAATCTGTTTACAATCTCTTTACGCGTTGTCCCCCGAATAAAGCGAACAGTATCCGCCATTAAATAGCCCTCTGGAGGCAAATTTTTTGGAAGGTCTCCAATCAAAATTTCATTCGCAGCTAATCGATCGAAAACTTGCTGAACCGTTAAACCTTCAGGTACTGTAAATGTATACTCAATAGATTTTCCTTTCACAAGAATATCCATAATATCCTGCATCGAAGCATGAGCCGGAATCAAATATTCTCCAGCCTTCAAATGCGTTGTTTTTTGGTGATAACCAACCCCATAAACAAAAATATCTGATGATCGAATGAAACCACGTTTTTCTAGTAATGAAGCAATTTTACGAATTCCTGTACCAGGATGGATAAGAACAATTTGTTCTTCCTCAATTTTTCCCTTTTCTTCAAAAATACTTTTTCCAATATAAAGAGGAATACTTATGCCCAAAAGTATAACCACAATCAGCATGAGAAAAAAATGGCCGAGAACAACCAATGGATTACGTACGATAGATGATTTCTTTCGCTTTTTATGTGCTAACATGTCATGACTATCTGCTAAATGATTCGAAAAGGAATCACTTATGTCCTTTAGTGATTTTTCATTTTTCACGTCGGACATAAACCCTCAATAGCGATTAAATACAATATTATTACTTCTCATTCACCTTATAATAAAGTAAAAAACTCAGAATAAGAAATTAAATGAAAATACTTATTACCCTCTAAAACGTTGCATTACCAAAGATGCGTTTGTTCCACCAAATCCAAAAGAATTGGAAAGAACCGTGTCAATCTTTCGTTCACGCGGTTTGTATGGGACAAGATCAATTTTCGTTTCAACCGATGGATTGTCAAGATTAAGTGTCGCTGGAGCTATATTATCTCGGATGGCTAAAACACAAAAAATAGCCTCAGCAGCACCGGCAGCACCAAGTAAATGCCCGATAGATGACTTCGTTGATGACATAGAAATTTGTGATGCATAATTCCCTAAAACACGTTCAACAGCTGCTAACTCTATGGAATCTGCCATCGTTGATGTACCATGAGCATTAATATAATCAAGTTCATTCACATTCACTTGTGCACGCTTAAGAGCAGCCATCATACTACGCTGCGCACCTTCACCACTTTCTGAAGGCGCTGTAATGTGGTAAGCATCACCAGATAAACCATAGCCGATAACCTCAGCATAAATACGTGCCCCTCGTTTTTTTGCATGTTCTAGCTCTTCTAAAACAACAACCGCCGCACCTTCCCCCATCACAAAACCATCACGATCTGCATCATAAGGACGTGACGCTCGTTCAGGATCATCATTACGACAAGTAGAAAGAGCTCTACAAGCAGAAAAACCTGCAAGGGATATCCGATTTATCGGAGATTCTGCTCCCCCTGCGACCATAACATCCGCATCACCGAACATAATCAAACGTGCTGCATCACCAATCGCATGCGCTCCTGTCGAACAAGCCGTTACAACCGAATGATTAGGACCACGTAAACCATATTGAATAGACACATAACCAGAAGCAAGATTAATCAAACGGCCCGGAATAAAAAAAGGAGAAAGACGACGGGGACCTTTATCACGAATCGTATAACCAGCTTCAACAATGCCCTCAATTCCCCCTATACCCGAACCAATTAATACACCTGTACAAATCTGATCTTCATCACTCTTAGGAAACCATTCGGCATCTGTAAGCGCTTGGTTAGCAGCAGCCATTGCATAAACAATAAATGCATCAACCTTACGTTGCTCTTTAGGTTCCATATACAAATCAGCATTATAGGACCCCTCTTTTCCATCCCCTAAGGGGATACGCGCAGCAATCTGGCATGGCAAATCTGACACATCAAATTCAGTAATACGTCGAATACCACTTCTTCCTTCAATAAGCCGTTTCCAACTATATTCAACATTACCGGCTAATGGAGATACCAATCCTAAACCAGTAACAACAACACGTCTCATAACTTCTAACCTTGCACTAAACTTCACCTCTTAAAGCTCTTTTTTCAAAAGAGCTTCGAAGAATACAGGCAAAAGCAATTGACGCCTTTGCCCTTTAGTCATCATGCAGAAGCTTTATCAATGAACTTGACTGCATCACCAACGGTGAAAATCGTTTCCGCAACTTCATCTGGGATTTCTACACCAAACTCTTCTTCAAAAGCCATAACGAGTTCAACCGTATCAAGGCTATCAGCCCCTAAATCATCGATAAAGCTTGCATTTTCTACGACTTTATCTGCATTAACCCCAAGATGTTCCACAATAATTTTCTTAACGCGCTCTACTGTATCACTCATGTTGAAATCCTCGAATTTATATTTTCCTATAATTTGGTTAACTATATCGGCTCATCTAATCAAGCAATAGATGCATTACTTTAAAAGATTTTAGCAATAATTTAAAACATCCTGTGGATATCCCCTACAAAATGAACCAATCTGACATTCTGACATCAATTGATCAACGACCATTTTAAAGAAATAGATATATCTTTCCATTTCAATCGCTACTATCTAAAATAATATAGCTTATAAATCAATGTGGAATACAAGAAAATACTTAAATCATTGCCATTCCACCATTGATATGAAGTGTTTGACCTGTCATATAGGCAGCTTCATCGCTCGCTAAATAAATAGCTGCAGCGGCTATTTCTTGTCCACTCCCCATACGCTTCATTGGAATCGCAGCCATGATATGTTCTTTTTGCTTTTCGTTAAGCTTATCTGTCATTGCAGATTTAATAAATCCTGGAGCAATACAATTGACAGTGATGTTTCGTGAAGCAATTTCTTGTGCTAATGCTTTAGTAAAACCTATCAAGCCTGCTTTTGCAGCACAATAATTTGTTTGTCCAGGATTTCCCACAACACCAACAATAGATGTGATGTTAATAATCCTGCCATAACGGCGACGCATCATAGAATGTGTTAATTCACGTGTCAAAAGAGAAGCAGCTGTTAGGTTAACTTCTAAAACATTATCCCAGTCCTTATCTTGCATACGCACAAAAAGACCATCTCTGGTGATTCCCGCATTGTTAACCAAAATATCGACACCATTCATTTCTCTTTCTGCAGCTTCAGCCAACTGTTTAATTGATTGGCGTTCAGAAAGATTAGCGGGAAAGACAAAAACGTTCTGTCCTAATTCTGCCGCCAATTCTCTAAGCTTCTCTTCACGTGTTCCATGAAGTCCAACAATGGCTCCTTGTGCATGGAAGCAACGTGCTATGGCCTCACCAATTCCTCCTGATGCCCCCGTTACAAGAGCCTTACGTCCTGTTAATTTAAACATTTTTAACTCCTACAGATTAAACGCCAAGCATTCCTAGCGCTGATTCTATTTCATCAACTGTTCCAATTGTTACCCCCTTTATATCTCTGTTAATACGACGCGTTAAACCTGTTAATACTTTTCCAGAACCAACTTCAAAAAGCGTATCAATCCCATTCGCAGCAATCCATTCTATTGTTTCACGCCATCGCACCCTCCCAGTCACTTGTTCAACAAGAAGAGTAGCAATACGTTCTGGATCACTTTCTGGGGCAACAGAAACATTGGCAATCAAGGGAACAATAGGGGGCATTTTGTTAACAGTCAAAAGCGCTTTCTTCATGGCATCAGCCGCAGGCTGCATTAAAGACGAATGAAAAGGTGCAGAAACCGGAAGAAGAAGTGCACGTTTTGCACCTTTTGTTGATGCAATCTTTACCGCTGTCTCAATTGCTGTTGCTTGACCTGAAATAACAATTTGCCCACCACCATTATCATTGGCAATCTGGCATAGTCCTTCTCCAGAAACATTTTGGCAAATTTCTTCCACAACTTGCTCTTCCAAACCGATAAGTGCTGCCATAGAACCTTCACCAACCGCAACAGCAGCCTGCATGGCATTGCCACGAATACGCAAAAGCCTTGCCGTATCTGTGAGACTAAACGTACCAACAGCACAAAGCGCAGAATATTCTCCTAAAGAATGGCCAGCAACAAACCTTACCTTTTCTTCTATATGAAACCCTAATTGTTCCATCACACGAATGACAGCCATGGATACAGCCATTAATGCTGGTTGTGCATTTGCTGTTAACGTTAAAACATCTGCTGGTCCTTCAAAAATGATCTCTGATAATTTCTCACCCAACGCATCATCAACTTCCTCGAAAACCATCCGCGCCGCAACAAATTGCTCTGTAAGCGCTTTCCCCATACCAACGATTTGGCTCCCCTGCCCTGGAAAAATAAAAGCTGCACCCATTAATCAACTCCTAAATTGTGCAATTAAATTATTTTCTTTTGACCTTATTCATCCACACAAATCAAGACACAGTCCTTTATTTAGAACGAATATCTCTCTTAAAATTATATTTTAAGGGTGGAATTTGATATAAAAACTTAGGAAAATATGGTGCTATAAACTGAATAATACTCAAACTTATAAAACTTCCTAAAACTACACCTGCTAAAATATCAAAAGGGTAATGTACACCCACAAAGATGCGCGCCCAACAGATTAAGAATAAAAACACCACAGCAAATCTAAAAGCCACTTTGTATCGGTAAAAATAAAAGTTAGCTGTATAAGATGCAATGGTCAAGGCATGATTACTAGGAAAAGAAGCCGTTGCACGATGTTGAATCAGGGATGTTGTCAGCCCTACAACGAATGGGCGTGGATGAAAGTAAAAAAGAGAAATAAGATAGCCTATGAAAAGAGAAGTACAAATGCTCATGCAAATGCTTAACACGACACATCGTTCCCTTTCTCTACCACAAAACCACAACGCAAAAAGATGAATAGGAATGATGTAAATTAAAAACTTTGCACAAAAAATACTAAACAAAACTAAAATCGACCAAGATTGATGATTGCCAACAAACATTTCAAAGAGTGAAACATCAATCTGGTTTAAAAAGTCCATTTTTTTCTCCTTATTTTTATAGTGTTACAGAACTATCTCTTTGTAGAAGAGGAAAATATATCAAGATTTAATAAATCAATTTTTTTATGTGCGTAAACTTGCTATTTTTAAAGATAACCTGTAAATATGGAGTATTCGTTGCCGGCACTTTAGCTGGAGGTTGAACGGAGGGCTGTGAAATCAGTAGGAAATACAATGTTTCCGACCTCCCGTGTCTCCGCTCTGAGATGTCTCGAATTGTAAACGCGTCCTTTCTTCTTTGGGTTTCCAAAAAAGACAAGTCGCAGAGGCTTTGCGCTAAAACCGGTGAAATTTAATTGAAGAAAGGCAAAACAATGGCTCTTTATGAACATATGTTCCTTGCTCGACAAGACATTGCACCGCAACAAGTTGATGAACTTTTGAGTCTCTACAAAGGTGTCATTGAAGCGCAGGGTGGAAAAGTTGGGCGTGTAGAAAATTGGGGACTTCGTCCTCTTGCTTACCGTATTCGAAAAAACCGTAAGGCTTATTATGTACTGGTCAATATTGATGCACCAGCTACAGCAATTGCTGAAATGGAGCGTCAGATGCGCATCAATGAGGATGTTTTGCGTTACATGACCATTCGTGTAGAAAAACATGAAAAAGAAAAATCTGCTATGCTCTCACATCTTGATCGCAATAGCCACATTGGTCATGATGAGGAGCGTTCTCGTTCCCCACGTCGTCAACGTGAAAATGCTATAGAAGGGGTAGAATGATGACTGATACTAATCAAAACTCTGCACGTCGCCCCTTTCATCGCCGTCGCAAAACATGTCCTTTTTCAGGAATTAATGCACCGAAAATTGATTATAAAGATATCAAATTGTTACAACGTTATATCTCTGAACGTGGAAAAATTGTTCCTTCACGGATTACAGCTGTTAGTCAAAAAAGACAGCGTGAATTAGCTAACGCTATCAAACGTGCTCGCTTTTTAGGCTTACTTCCGTACGTTATAAAGTAAACTATAATACATTCTAGCAACTGGAGAATCTCTCCAGTTGCCTTTCTTGTATGATTTAGAAAAATGGCTTATTGTGTATTAGATTAAGCTGTAAAATATCAAAGTTGGGGTATTGATATACCTCTAACTGCAGAAAGCAGGACAGCAATAAATGAAAAAAAATCGTACTTATAAGATATTAACCGGCGTTTTGGCGGGATTATTTGCTGTTGTAGTAGGAATGGCCATCATCAGCGTTGCAAATATCGCGCCCTCTTTTTCTCTTTTTCTTGGCTGCTTTCTCTCATTGCCAATTTTTATTGTTGCGTTCGGTCAAGGAACATTTGCCAGCTTTGTTGCCTTAATAAGTGCTACTGTTGTTCTTGTCGTAACCGCTAATATCTATATTGCTCTTGGTCTTATGTTGTTATCTTTTCTTCCCGCTGTTTATGCCTCTTGGCTTCTTGGACTTGCACGACCAGCGCAAAAAGAAAACACACTGATATGGTACCCATTATCATCCGTTATTTTTCATTTAACCAACTTTATTGCTCTAATAGTAACCTTCATTGGACTCTATGTAAAATCCCGTCCAGACACCCCTCTCATTGCAAAAACAATCACTGAAAATATCGTACAAACCCTACAACAATCGCAGTCATTAAAAGAAGCTAATATCCTTACTGTTAGTGATTTTTTAATGGCGCATGCTGCAACCTTAGCAGCTATCGCTCTGACAGTTTATAGTTTGATTTTTCTCATCGGTAATCTTTATTTTTCAATGATAATAGCCCAATATATGAAGTGGCTGAAAAGACCTCGCGATGATTGGAGCAAAATGCTTCGCCTTCCAATTTCTGGAATTGTCATTTTCATTGTTGTTTCCATCGCGTCAATGGTTGAATTAAGCACTTCTCTTAATTTGGGTACACGTGTCTTTAGCTCTGCTTATACTGTCATTATATCAATTAGTGGTCTAGCATATCTTCACAATATTACAAAAGGGGTAAACGGTCGGATTATTATACTTTCTCTTGTTTATATTGCTATTTTAACTGTTGTTTTTTCTCCACCTATTTCTTTCATGATGCTTTTGATGGGTATTTGGGCTGCTATTCAATACAACATTCAATCACGTAAAAAACTTCACTAAATTTATTTGTTCGAAAGGAAAAACTATGGATATTATTCTACTTGAGCGCATTCCTCGTCTTGGTCAGATGGGTGATATTGTCTCAGTGAAAGATGGTTATGCACGTAATTTTCTCTTACCTCAAGGGAAAGCTTTACGCGCAAATGAAGCTAATAAAAAACATTTTGAGGTACAACGTGCGCAACTTGAAACACGTAATCTTGAGCGCAAAAGCGAAGCGCAAAAAATTGCTGAAAAACTTGATGGACAATCATTCATTGTTGTTCGTTCTGCTGGTGAAACGGGACAACTTTATGGTTCTGTATCAACACGTGATATTGCTGAAATCATAACAGATGAAGGCTTTTCTATTGGAAGAAATCAAATCGAACTTAATCATCCAATAAAAATGATCGGGCTTTACACTATCACTCTTAGTTTACATCCAGAGGTTCAAATTTCTGTGGTTATTAACGTTGCACGTTCCGCCAGTGAAGCACAACGCCAAGCAGAAGGTGAAACTCTCATTTCCACTAAAGAAATATATAATATTCAAGAAAAAATATCAGAAGAAAAGCAGGAAGAATTATTGGCAGAGGAAATTAATGACAACGATATAAATAATCCTCATCAAGAAGCTTAATTACTATTTTTGCTCTCTGTTTTGTGTTTTTATTCCATTTAATATTTGATCATAAAATACTCACTTCTTAAAACTGAGTATTTTATGACTGTCATACATAAAGAATCTAATTTTTATGCAAAAATTATAGGCATGTTATATAAAGGCATTGCACGCCAGAAATGATCATATCAATCAGAATAAATGCTCCTTATTTTCCAATATAGAAGCAAAAATGATTTAAAGTTCTACCCTTAAGGATAAAATTTACATGAGTGGTAAGTTGATTATATCCTTACATTATCTGAAATAATTTCAATTATAGAAAAGTCATTCTACTTACACCTATATTGGAATTTTAAGATTACGTAGCTTAAAAATACTTAAATTGAGAATATCAAAACGACCATTTAAAGAATCACATATTAAAAATTAAAACATAAGAAATAGATATTACTCATGCACTCATGATAAATGAGCCATTCAAAGGGAGTTTCAAAAATTATATGCTTTTAACTTAAAATGAAGATTTGTAGCTCTATTCTTTTACTATACGGCTTTCAATTTATCGCCTAAAGTAGCTAGACTTGAAATTTTAGTGGAAAAATATTATGGAAGAAATTAGTGTTGTTAATATCAGCTCTTCAAAAAAAGAAGATTCCCCTTCTTTTCGACAACTTCCGCATAATATTGAAGCTGAACAGGCATTGCTTGGTGCTATCTTTATCAACAATGATTCTCTTGACCGCGTTTCAGATTTTCTAAAACCAGAACATTTTTTTGAACCATTGCATCAAAAAATTTATCATGTTTTATCTCACCTTATTAAAACAGGAAAACTTGTAGATCCAGTTACAATCAAGCCCTATATTCAAATGGAAGAAAAAATTGGAGATATTACCGTATACCAATATGTTGTTCGCTTAGCCACTGAGGCTGTCACTATTATTAACGCTGAAGATTATGGACGCGTCATTTACGATCTTTTTATCCGCCGGTCTTTGATTAACCTTGGAACTCAAGTTGTCAATACAGCCTTTGATGCTCCTGTAGAACTCACGCCTACCCAACAAATTGAAACTGTTGAAAATCAGTTATTTGAGCTAGCAGAAAAAGGGAAATATGGAGGTGGATTTGAAAATTTTAATGAGGCTATTAAAAAAGCTATCGATATGGCAAGTGCTGCGAAAAAGCGCTCTTCACAATTATCAGGGATAGCCACCCATATTAAAACACTTGATGAAAAAATGGGAGGATTACAACCATCCGACTTAATTATCCTTGCGGGCCGCCCTGGTATGGGTAAAACCTCACTGGCTACCAATATTGCCTTTAATATTGCCAATGCTTATAATCATAATGGCAATATCCAAGAAAATGAAGGCGGCATTGTAGGGTTTTTCTCACTTGAAATGTCCTCTGAACAGCTTGCAACACGTATTATTTCTGAACAAACAGAAGTCTCTTCTTCTGATATTCGACGTGGTAATATTTCAGATGAACAATTTTCAAAAATTATTCGTGCAGTGAACCAGCTCCAAAAGGCACCGCTTTATATCGATCAAACTGGAGGAATATCAATTACGCAACTGGCTGCCCGTGCACGGCGTCTCAAGCGGCAACATGGTTTGGATATTTTAATTATCGATTATATCCAACTCATGACAAGTAAATCAAAACGTTCATCTGAAAACCGTGTTCAAGAGATTACAGAAATTACGACAGGACTCAAAGCCTTAGCTAAAGAATTGAATATTCCTATTATTGCTCTGTCACAACTTTCACGCCAAGTCGAAAATAGAACAGATAAACGTCCACAACTTTCAGATTTACGTGAATCTGGTTCTATTGAGCAAGATGCCGACATCGTTCTGTTTGTCTATCGTGAAGAATATTATTTCAAAAATGAAGAGCCCAAATTAGGCACTTTGGAACATCAAAAATGGCAAGATGAAATGGATAAAATTATGGGAAAAGCTGATGTCATTGTTGCAAAACAACGTCATGGACCAACAGGAATCGTGTCTCTTGCCTTTCAATCTGACTTCACACGCTTTAGTGATTTGGCTGATAGCAATTATCTTCCAGAGCAAATTGGCTAAACCACCATGGTACGGAACCGTATTCAATTTATCTGTCAAAATTTCAGAACCATCCATTCTCGTTGGGCAGGAAAATGGATGATTTTGGCCATTATTATTTGCTATCTAAAAAGCTCTTGAATAATATTAATCTTAATAATATGAAAAGATAATACATCTTTTTAGCGTTGCAAATAGGATACAAATATCCAAAATCTATAGCTAATCTAAATCTTTCTATATTGTTCCTTCTTTTAAAAAACGCCTTCTCACAAGACACTCATTTTCTTGTTTTTAAATTCAAAAATAATTGCTGATGTTGCGCAAGACTGGCTATTATGTAAAATATCAGAAAATTTCCTCTTTATAGGACAATCTCTAACCTTTTAACAAAAATATTTTCTAATCTATCTGAAAAATTACCCTAATTACCGCAATATAAAAAACAAGCAGTGTTTTAAATACTACAGCACAGAGAAAATTCTATAACATGCAAAATATTCTTGATATAAAATTGCATAAAAACTGATATATAACAAAAGGAAAATGTATAATTATGCTAGAAAAAAAAGAAGACTGCGATAGTGGATTTGACAGTCTTGATGAAGCTATTAAAAGAGTTATTGATATAGCAGGTGCTGCAAAAAAGCGCTCTTCGCAAATATCAGGGATAGCGACTCATATTCAACTCATGACAAGTGATTTAAAATACACATCTGAATATCGTATTCAAGAAATCACTGCAGAATTAAAAGCCTTAGCTAAAGAATTAAATATCCCTATTATTGCTCTTTCACAACTTTCACATCAAGTTGAAAACAGAACAGATAAACGCCCAAAACTTTTAGATTTAGGTGGATTTGGTTCTATTGAGCAAGATGCCGACATCGTTTTATTTGTCTATCGTGAAGAATATTACCTCAAAAATGAAGAACCAAAGTTCGGTAGCCTTGAACATATGAAATGGCTAGAAATAATGGACAAAGCTTTTGGAAAAGCTGATGTTATTATTGCAAAACATCGCCATGGGCCGACAGGAATCGTTCCCCTTGCCTTTCAATCTGACTTCACACGCTTTAGTGATTTGGCTGATAGCAATTATCTTCCAGAGCAAATTGGCTAAACCACCATGGCACGCAACCGTATTCAATTTATCTGTCAAAATTGCGGAACCATCCATTCTCGTTGGGCAGGGAAATGTAGCGCTTGTGGAGAATGGAATTCTCTTGTTGAAGAAAATATAAATGGCGGCATAGGAAGTGGTCCTAAGCAGAATACGCGTAAAGGACGCATCGTTGCCCTTACATCTCTTTCTGGAGATATCCAAGATGCTCCACGTATTCATTCTGGTATTGCGGAACTTGATCGTGTTACCGGTGGGGGCTTTGTCCGTGGATCAGCACTTCTTGTTGGTGGTGATCCTGGTATTGGAAAATCAACATTGCTGACACAAACAGCTGCTGCTTTATCCCGCAAAGGACATCATGTCATCTATGTCTCAGGTGAAGAGGCTATTGCGCAAATTTGTCTGCGTGCACAGAGGCTTGGAGCGAACAATACAGAAGTAAAACTTGCCGCTGAAACCAATGTAGAAGATATTCTGGCAACCTTAAGCGAACATAAAAACCTTGATATGGTGATTATCGATTCGATTCAAACTCTATGGTCAGATACAGCAGATTCAGCACCTGGCACTGTCACACAAGTACGTATTGGCGCTCAAGCAATGATCCGCTTTGCCAAGAAAACAGGAGCTGCTGTTGTTCTTGTTGGTCATGTTACAAAAGATGGGCAAATTGCTGGTCCTAGAGTCGTTGAACATATGGTTGATGGCGTTCTCTATTTTGAGGGTGAAGGTGGACATCATTATCGCATTCTTAGAACTGTAAAAAATCGCTTCGGGCCAACAGATGAAATTGGTGTCTTTGAAATGTCTGATAAAGGATTACGCGAAGTGATAAATCCATCCGAATTATTCTTAGGAGAACGTAATGAAAAAGCACCAGGCGCTGCTGTTTTCGCCGGCATGGAAGGAACACGCCCAATATTAGTAGAAATTCAAGCGCTTGTTGCTCCTTCTTCCCTTGGGACACCAAGACGTGCAGTTGTCGGATGGGATGGAAATCGTCTTTCTATGATTCTTGCCGTTTTAGAAGCCCATTGTGGCATTCGTTTTGGACAGCATGATGTCTATCTGAACGTGGCAGGTGGATATCGCATATCAGAACCCGCTGCTGATTTAGCTGTAGCCGCTGCTTTGGTATCCTCTCTTGCCAATATTCCTTTGCCAACAAATTATGTATATTTTGGTGAAGTCAGTCTTTCAGGAGCTACCCGCGCTGTTGCACATTCAGCACAACGCATCAATGAAGCAAAAAAACTCGGCTTTCAGGGAGCCTTTCACCCCACAACAACAACCGAAATGATGAATTCGCTCAACTTTCAACAAAAAACTTTCTCCGACCTTCCCGAACTCGTTGCTACTCTTACTGTAAGTAAAAAATGATCTGTACCACAGGCAAAGTAATATAGAAAAAAATATATAAAATACAAAATATCCTTGCTATAAGAACAAAAAATTGCATAACAAAAAATATATTTGCATACTGACTTAAAAGAACACAACTTTATGTATAAGGAACAAACAAATGATCATAACAATCCTTGATGGAATTGTCGTAATAATCATCCTGTTGTCCGCTTTTCTTGCTATGCTTCGAGGATTTTCACGTGAAGTGTTATCGTTGATTTCTTGGGCAGTTACAGCTGTTACGACACTTTTTTTATACAAGCCTGTCTTACCTTTCTTTGAACAATATCTCTCTAATAAAATGATTGCATTGGTCACAACATTGATCACAATTTTTATTATTGTTCTTATTATTACGTCAATTATTACAATGAAAATCTCCGATTTTATTATTGATAGTCGAATTGGTATCCTTGATCGTGCTATTGGTTTTATTTTTGGAGCACTTCGTGGTTTACTTATCACGGTTATCGGTATGTTGCTGATTAATGCACTAATTAAACCTGAGCACCAAGCGAACTGGTTAAAAAATGCGAAAACAAGACCTATTTTAGATTCACTAGGACAAAAAGTTTGGGAAATACTCCCAAAAGATATTGGATCTATTCTCGAAAAGGCAGAAAATTTATTTAAAGACAGGGATAAATATATGCATGAGAAACAATCTCATGAAAAGATGATTTTAAAAAATAAAGAATAGCTTTTCATGAAGAAAGAAAACTAAATGATGTAAAATGAGATATTAATGATTCCTCTATATCACAGCTGAAAGAATATCATGATAAAAAGCGATATTTTCTGTCAAGAATTTTCATTAGATGATGATACCCTTCATGAAGAATGTGGGGTTTTTGGTATTCTTGGGCATGAAGATGCAGCAACATTAACGGCTCTTGGACTCCATGCACTGCAGCATCGCGGCCAGGAAGCAGCCGGTATTGTTTCCTACCATAATAAAATGTTTCATCAAGAAAAGCATTTAGGTCTTATTGGTGATCACTATACAAACCCTGCAACACTTGCACGTTTACCAGGAAATCGTGCTATTGGACATACCCGTTATTCAACAACTGGAGAAGTAGCATTACGCAATGTTCAACCCCTTTTTGCTGAATTAAAAGCGGGAGGTATTGCTATTGCGCATAATGGTAACCTTACCAATGGTCTTACATTGCGCCGAGAACTCATCGCTTCTGGTGCCATCTGTCAATCAACATCAGATTCAGAAGTTTTTCTCCATCTTATTGCCCGCTCACGTTATGAATCGTCCTCTGATCGTTTTGTTGATGCGATTCGGCAAGTAGAAGGTGGCTATGCTATGTTAGCACTCACACGTACAAAGCTTATTGCTGCACGCGATCCAACAGGAATTAGACCCCTCGTGATGGGGGAACTTGATGGTAAGCCTATCTTTTGTTCTGAAACTTGTGCACTGGATATTATTGGAGCAAAATATGTCCGTGATGTTAAAAATGGGGAAATTATCATATGTGAAATACAAAAAAATGGGGAAATTACTAAAAAAATTATAAAACCAGAAAATACAAAACCAGAAAAACTTTGCTTGTTTGAATATGTTTATTTTGCCCGTCCTGATTCAATCGTTGGAGGGCGTAGTGTTTATACAACACGCAAAAATATGGGGATTCGTTTAGCACAGGAAGCTCCTTGTAAGGGTGATGTTGTGGTCCCTGTTCCTGATGGAGGAACACCCGCTGCAATCGGCTATGCACAAGAAATTGGAATTCCCTTTGAGCTTGGTATTATTCGTAATCATTATGTTGGACGGACTTTTATCGAACCAACACAACAAATTCGCGCTTTTGGCGTCAAGTTAAAACATTCTGCAAACCGTCCTGTGATTAAAGGAAAACGTGTTATTTTGGTTGATGACTCTATTGTCCGTGGAACAACATCCCTCAAAATTGTGCGAATGCTCCGCGATGCCGGAGCAAAAGAAGTGCATATGCGCGTTTCTAGTCCTATGATTTTCTATCCGGATTTTTATGGCATTGATACACCTAAAATTGAAAGCCTTTTAGCAAATCAATATCCAGATTTAAAATCTATGTGTGATTTTATTGGAGCAGATTCATTAGAATTTCTTTCAACGGATGGGTTGTATCTTGCTGTAGCAGGCGAAAAACGAAATAATGCTGATCCACAATTTACTGATCATTATTTTACTGGATATTACCCTACTCATCTAGTTGATCAAGAAAACCTCTCCAAAATTCATCAATCATCTGTTCTTAAAACAAAAGATTAACGATGGCAAAATATGACTTTAGTCTCCATGGGCGTGTTGCACTTATTACGGGCGCCTCAAGAGGAATTGGCTATTATTTGGCACTCGAGCTTGCTGCACGCGGCGCTCATATTATTGCTCTTGCACGAACAGTCAGTGGACTTACTGAATTAGATAATCAAATCCGAAAAAAAGGGGCTCATGCAACCCTTGTTCCCCTTGACTTGCATCATATGGAAAACATCGATGCTCTTGCTATCTCAATTGCCAAACGCTGGAAAAAACTCGATATTATCGTTGCTAATGCAGGAATCCTTGGAACACTTTCACCAATAGCACATATAGAAAACATGGTATTTGAAGATGTTTTTCAAATAAACCTTATCAGCCAATGGCGCTTAATGAAAGCCGTTGAGCCTTTATTACGTGAATCTGATGCTGGACGAGCCATCCTATTATCCTCAAGCGTTGCGCATGCTGCGCGCCCTTTCTGGGGAGCTTATGCCGCTTCTAAAGCTGCTTTAGAGATGATTGCCCGCTGTTGGGCAGAAGAACTTAAACAAACCCCTATAAAGATTAATTGTGTCAACCCTGGTGCCACACGAACTGCCATGCGCGCTGAAGCTATGCCTGGTGAAGATCCACAAACCCTTCCTACACCACAAGAGGTTGCAAAAAAAATAATCCATTTGCTATCGCCTGATTTAAAGGAAACTGGAAAACTCTTTAATGTCCGTAAAAATCGGTTTGTAGATTATCATATACCTGATTGATCACATCTGAGAGGTAAATAGTTTGGATCTCTCTCTTTTCTTTGCTACTCAAAAAAATGTAACATTTTATGATTCTTGGATAGCTTTAGCGTCAGCCTCTTTCTCTTCTAAAGCCGAACGTTTATTATAAGCAACAAAACTACAGGGGAGAAAAATCATATAGCTAATAGCCGTAATCAATAAAGTTTTCCACGTGTAAGTCGCAAGAAAACCGACATAAATAACAATGACCAACATGCACGGTATAACGATATCACGCCTTAAATTTTGATCAATTGTTTTTGCATTCCATACCGGTAAACGACTAATCAAAAGAAAAGCAATAATTACAGTATAAAGACTAAAAAATAATGCCCACCCCCAATTAGGTACCAAACCAAGAGCACCTAAATACGTAGGTAATAAAAGTAATAACGCTCCTGCTGGTGCTGGAACACCAACAAAATAACTTTTCTGCCACTTAGGTATATTGGGATTATCTAACATCACATTAAAACGTGCTAATCGCAAACAACAAGCAACACAATAAACAAGGGCTGCAACCCAACCAATGTGATACGCTTGATTTAAGATAAAGGAATAAACAATAAGGGCAGGAGTAACACCAAAATTTATAACATCAGCAAGAGAATCCATCTGTGCCCCAAAAGATGAGCTACCATCTATTAAACGCGCAATGCGACCATCAGCACCATCTAAAATTGCAGCGAAAAGCACCATTAAAATAGCAGCCTCATAGCGATGCTCAAAAGCCAAACGAATACTGTTCATCCCTGCGCAAATTGCTAAAATAGTAATAATATTGGGAATGACATACCGCATTGGGATAGGTGAACGCCTCCGATTTGCAACATCATCATGTTGCCCCTCAGGATTGAATGAAGAAAACGGTGAAAAATTTTTCATTGTGTTTCCTAATCATATCTGAAATCCGTTATGGCATTCTTATCATCAAAAGAACCCAAAACCGTCTCTCCAGCAATTGCTGTCTGTCCAACTGCAACACGCAATTTCATTTCAATTGGTATATAAATATCAAGGCGAGAACCAAAACGAATCAATCCAAATCGCTCACCAGTCATAACGGCATCGTTTTCTTTTGACCAGCAAACAATCCGGCGCGCAACCATTCCCGCTATTTGTACGACACCAATTTTACCATGTTTGCTATCAATTACCACCCCATTACGCTCATTAAACTGACTAGCTTTATCAAAGTCAGCATTGGTAAATCGACCTGGATGATAAACGATAGACTCTACTGTACCACTGATAGGAATACGATTAATATGGCATGAAAAAACATCCATAAAAATAGAAATACGGATCATTTCATCTTTCCCTAAACCTAATTCTTCAGGTGGAACACATGATTCCACACATGAAATACGCCCATCAGCAGGCGACATCACCCAATTTGAATTCAAAGGGATCACACGATCTGGATCACGGAAAAAGTATATACACCACACCGTGAGAACGAGACCAAACCAAAAAAACGGACTCCATATCCAACCAAGAATGAGCGAAATAACAAAAAACGCTACAATAAAAGGATAACCTTCTTTATGAACCGGTACAAAGCTATTATGGAAAGATTGCAGAATACTCATATAATTTCCTATTCATCGTAAACTTAAACAAGCAACAAAGCTTTTTGTTCCTCTTGTGTCTTTTTATGTATTTAATCAATCACTCCATATAAAGATATAGATTACATTTTGCTCTATTTATTTTTTACGATTAACAACACTCGTCTCATCTTCTTCACGCATTTTACGTAATTTTTCTTCAGCTTGCGATGCTTCAAGCTGCTTATTCCACATTGAAGCATAGAGACCTTTCTTGCGTAAAAGCTCTGTATGTGTCCCATTTTCAATAATACGACCACTTTTAAGAACCAAAATTTCATCAGCATTGATAACCGTAGAAAGACGGTGAGCAATAATCAATGTTGTACGTCCACGGCTTACAATATCCAATGCTTGTTGAATTTCCTGTTCTGTCGCCGTATCAAGAGCCGCTGTTGCTTCATCTAGAATAAGAAGTGGGGGGGCTTTTAAGAGTGTCCGTGCAATAGCCACACGTTGTTTTTCACCACCTGATAATTTGAGACCACGCTCTCCTACCATAGATTGAAAACCTTCTGGTAATATCTCAATAAATTTTGAGATCTGTGCCATTTCAGCAGCTTTGCGCATCTCTTCATCTGTAGCACTTGGACGCCCATAGCAAATATTATAGGCAATTGTATCATTAAATAACACCGTATCTTGTGGTACCATGCCTATCGCTTCGCGCAAACTTTTTTGTGCTACATCACGAATATCCTGCCCGTCAATTGTAATAGAGCCCGAATCAACATCATAAAACCGAAAAAGCAACCGAGAAATAGTTGATTTCCCTGCACCCGATGGACCAACAATAGCGACTGTTTTTCCTCCAGGGACTTCAAAATCAATATCTCGAAGAATCTGACGCGTCGAATCATAGGAAAACTTTACCTGATGAAAACGAATGGTTCCATCGCTTATCTCTAACGGTTTGGCGTCCGATTTATCAACAATCTCCTGTTGAACATCTAAAAGATCAAACATCGCTTCAATATCCGTTAAACCTTGCCGAACATCACGATAAATTGAACCAATAAAATTCAGTGGAATAGAAAGTTGCATTAAAAGTGCATTAATAAAAACAAAGTCTCCTAAAGTTTGTGTCTTATAATAAACTTCATAAGCTGACATCAGCATTATGATCGTCATTCCAATACCAAAGATAAGAGCCTGACCAAAATTAAGCCAGCTTAATGATGTCCAAATCTTTGTTGCGGCTTTTTCATAACATACCATAGAAGCATTGAAACGATCAGCTTCTAGAGTTTCATTGCTAAAATACTTGACCGTTTCAAAATTCAAGAGAGAATCAACAGCGCGCGTATTCGCCTCAGTATCCGCTGTATTCATTTGTTGCCGAATACGAATGCGCCAATCACTCGCCTTAATGGTAAACAAGGTATATAACCCAACCGTTACAACAACGATGAGAAGATAATACCACCCATAACTTATGTAAAATACAAGTGCTGTTAATATAAATTCTAAAACTGTCGGTATTGTATTGAGAATTGAAAATCTTACGATAGCTTCAATTCCTTTTGTACCACGCTCAATCACGCGAGAAAGCCCACCAGTTCGGCGTTCCAAATGAAATCGCAAAGATAATTCATGAATATGTACAAAGGTTTTATAAGCTAATTGACGAACAGCATATTGACCAACAGTGGCAAAAAGAGAATCGCGTAATTGATTTAATCCAGCCTGCATAATACGTGCAACATTGTACGCCAAAACGAGCATAATGGGAATAATCCAATTGGATGGAAACCATTCAGGTAACTGAAAGCTGGCATCAAGCACATTCGTAGAATATTTAAAGAAATACGGTACAGATATGAGAACGAACTTGGCCAAAACAAGATAAAATATTGCCCATAGCACACGCATTTTTAGATCACGCCGATCTACTGGCCACATATAAGGCCATAAATTGTAAAGTGTGCGCAGAGTTTTCCCCGTATCTGATGATACAGTTTTTGTTATTTCATTACGTTTCATAAAGCCCTTACTTCTCTATCATCCACACGAAAAAGGCAAAACACCCCCCTGTGGTTGTTTATAGGTTCATCTCTTCATTATGCTTCCAATAAGCTATACCTACTCGTTGTTTGAAGTTAGACTGTTTTTGAAAGAGGAACAAGAAATAATCCACTATATAATTTATTATTTGGGTCTGTATTCTCATACCACTCTGCTGCAAATAAATTTTCAACTTTTACATGCTTTTTTTTCAGTTCTGCATGAAGCCACTTTTTTGTTTTACCAATCTCTTTCAGCCCCTTATCAAGAATTTCGCCATTTTGTATTAAAATGATAGACTTCTTTCCTTCTTCCTTTTTAATAACAGAACAATCGCCATTGGTTTCTAAACGAACGAAAGCAGCTTCGTGTAAACTACAGCCTTTAATACGCAACATTGTAATCAGATCATTCACACTGATACCTAAGTTTTTAATCTTATCCACTTGAAATACTCCGTCTAAAACCAATGCAATATGACGTCCTGCAATGAGACGACGAAAAAAAACTGAATAGCGCATCAGAAAATTAAGAGTGGTGACCAAAGTCTGCCAAATAAATAAGACGATCAATAATTGAATACTGCTAACATCCGGACTATAAATAACGCCTCCAATGATACTTCCCATCACAAAATTACTTACCAAATCAACTGGCGTCATTTGACTAAGACTACCACGACCTGTGGTTCTTAAAATCAAGAGGAAAGCGATAAGGCCTACAACTAATTTTAGTGCGACATACCCATAATGATATAAAAATTCCATCATATTCTCCTTTTTCATGAGAGCTGCTGGAATAGAGACATTAGTGTCGCTTTATTTCCCACACGGTTATGCGCTTACCACTCTGCGGATCCTTACTATCTTTTAAAAGAACCCCCTCAGCTGCAAGCTCATCACGAATTATATCCGCAGCTTCCCACTCTTTATTATGGATAAGCTGTAGTCTTTCGGCAATGCGCTGATCAATAAATTTTGAATCAAGAAAAGTTTTTCTTGTAAATAATGGGCAGTCTATTTCTTTAATCCATTCTTTTCGTAACAGTCCTAATAAATTCATCCCATTAACAAGAGCCAAAGCATCTCCTTCTTTATAAAATTTTCGCAAAAGAGTCAGTGCTTTTGGAGTATTAAGATCATCACTAAGTGCATCTATCAAAGTATCATCAACTACTTCATTGTTTTTCATCTCACTCTTTTTGCTGCGAAGCAATTCATACCAACGATACAGTTCGCTGCTCGATTGTATTAAACGCTGTGCTGTCCAATTTAATGGTTCACGATAATGTGTTTGCAACATCGAAAAACGCGCAGACAAACCAGCCCAATTTTGCTTCATTTCATCGGATAAAATACCATTAAACTCCAAAAAATTATTCTCTAAAACAGAACGAATAGTTATGAAATTGCCAAAGCTTTTCGACATCTTTTTACCTTCAACTTGTAAAAAGCCGTTATGCATCCAAAAATTAGCCATTCGCTCCGTCCCAAAAGCTGAACAACTTTGTGCAATCTCATTTTCATGATGAGGAAAAATTAAATCAAGTCCACCACCATGGATATCAAAAATATTGGCGGTCGGATCATCACAAGTTAAACCACCACCATAGGGCGCTAATAACTTTGCCATTGACATTGCAGAACATTCAATATGCCAACCTGGACGACCTAAAACAGGAATTCCGCCCGGTGATTTCCAACCTGGTTCTCCTTCCTCAGAAGGCTTCCATAAAACAAAATCCATCTCTTCCCTTTTATAAGCAGCAACATCAATACGTGCCCCCGCCCTCATTTCATCTAAAGAACGATTTGCAAATGCCCCATAATAGGGAGGATTTTTTATACTACTTACAGAAAATAATATATGATTTTCCGCTTCATAAGCGTGCCCCTTTTCAAGCAACCTTTCAATTAAAGAGCGCATCTCCTCTAAATGCTCGGTTGCGCGCGGCTGGCTGGTTGGCAACAGACAACCAAGTGCTATTGTATCTTGTTGAAATTGGAAATATGTACGTTCTGTTAATTGACGAATAGCCTCATTCAATGACAAGTTTGGATATTCGCAAGCTGCTCGTGCATTAATTTTATCATCAACATCTGTAATATTACGTGCATATAGAACATGCTCATAGCCATAAACATGACGCAATAAACGAAATAAAATATCAAAAACAATAACAGGGCGTGCATTTCCTATATGTGCATAATCATAAACTGTCGGTCCACAAACATAAAGACGTACTCTTGTCGCATCTATTGGTGTAAAATTTTCTTTTTTACGTGTTAGCGTATTATAAAATCGCAACTCTTTCATCATTGGCTCCATGAACGATACCACGCACCGCTCTTTTTAAATGTATCTTACCTCAAATTATCGCATTATGCGGTTTAGGCTAGAACTTTTATCTTATAGTAAATTTTTCTTATCATTTTCCCATTGTATTCACGGCTGTATCCATCATTGATCGTAAAAACAATCTATTTTATTTGATTAGACAAAAGCATTCTGTAGATAGAGATTTTTTCTCTCCTTGAAGAAAACGAGCTTTAAAAAATTCTATAGGCGTTACACTATAAATTTATGTGAAAAATAGATTGCAGGAAGCAAATCTTAAATTTTTCACTACAAAAAACTCCGTCAGTATTTTCAATATTTCATTATGGTTTCCTTACTGTCTCTTACGCCCTATATTTTATAAGTAAGTGAGAATAATGTAACAATTAACCCTATTTTTTGACATCGTTTTCATGACACAATTATTTTATTTGTACAGAGTTTTATTCAAGGAAAACAATAACAATAATGCGTAATAGATTGATGAACATCATTATTTTAATATTCATTGTAAGTTCAATGCCAACCTTTGCGCAACAATCTCCACCTTATGAGAAAAAATTACTCCGACTAGCGGAAATTTTGGGATCTCTGCATTCTCTTCAAAATCTTTGCGAGACTCCAACAAACCAATGGTATGACTACATGAACGCATTGATTGAAGCAGAAAAGCCTATCCCACAAAGACGCGCTTATTTTTATGAAGCGTTTAATGAAGCATACCGTGCTTTCTCAGAAAATTATCATCATTGTACACAAGCAGCAATTGAAGCCAATCAAAGATACGTTGAGGAAGGAAGAACTTTATCCGAAAACCTCCTCATGCATTATAAATAATTAATCTATACAAAAAGTGTCTTCTTCAATTTCAGCAATATCAACCATGTTCTCTCACAAATGAGGGGAGCTGTAAATCTACTCTGAAAATAGAGAAGTTTTTGAAAAATAATTCCTCGACACGTTTTTATTCTTGTGAGCATCTTTCCCCTGAACAAAATCGTTCTTTGGCTTCCTGCCCACCCTCAGAGCTTGTTTATCAATAGGCTGGGTTCTTGTTGAACAGATTCTTCTTGGCTTCTCACCCATGTTATTACTTAAACTAAAAGTACTAAAGGCTTGACAAACAAGTCTAAAAATATTCACCATACACTTAAAAAAATACTTATGTGCCAAGGAAGCTAGCATGCCTTATATCACCGCTCTAAAAGGCGATGTTTTATGGCATAATAAAATAAAACCTATAAAGTTTAATCTATTTACACCAAAGTTTCTATAAATTTAACAGGCTCTCCTTGTGAAGAAGTAACAATTTCACCTTCCCACATCACACGCATACCACGGATAATGGTCCCAACAGGCCAACCTTTAACCTTTTTACCATCATAAGGTGTCCAACCGGCACGCGAACCAATTAAGCCATTCGTAATAATTTCTTCTCGCTTAAGATCAACAATTGTTAAATCAGCATCGTATCCAACAGCAAGGCGTCCTTTACAGCTTATACCAAAAATACGACTAGGGCCATGTGACGTGAGATCAACAAAACGCTCAAGAGATATCTTTCCTGCATTCACATGTGTCAACATAATTGCTGCTGTTGTTTGCACCCCTGTCATTCCTGAAGGTGAAGAAGGATAAGATTGAAGCTTTTCTTCCAAAGTATGAGGCGCATGATCTGAGCCTAAAACATCAATAATCCCCTGTTGAACACCGTACCAAAGAGCTTCACGGTGGCGCGGCTCACGAATAGGCGGATTCATCTGAATTAATGTACCAAATTGCTTATAATCATCAGCCGTGAGCGTCAAATGGTGTTGTGTCACTTCAATTGTTGCAACATCCTTATGTTTTTTTAGAAAATCAATTTCTTCTTCTGTCGAAAGATGTAACACATGAATCCGAGCCTTCGTCTCATGAGCAATTTTTACCAAACGCTGCGTACATTTTAATGCCGCAACTTCATCACGCCAAATCGGATGTGATGATGCATCCCCTTCAATACGCAGTATTTTACGCTCTTTGAGCCTCGCCTCATCTTCAGAATGAAAAGCCGCACGACGGCGTATATTCTTCAAAATAAGGCGTACACTTTCATCATCATCGACCAAAAGATCACCCGTAGAAGACCCCATAAAGACTTTAATTCCAGCTGCACCAGGAAGTCTTTCTAATTCAGACAATTCATGAGCATTTTCACGCGTTCCTCCAACCCAAAATGCAAAATCACAATGCATTCGATGAAATGCGCGTTTAACCTTATCGCTTAATGTAGCTTCTGATGTTGTCAATGGATTGGTATTAGGCATTTCAAAAACTGCTGTCACCCCCCCTAACACAGCAGAATACGAGCCACTTTCCAAATCCTCCTTATATTCATTACCTGGCTCGCGAAAATGTACTTGGCTATCAATAATTCCCGGTAAAATATGAAGCCCCGTACAATTAATCACCTCACCTGCCGATGCACATGTAAGGTCGCCAATTTCAGCAATACGGCCATTTGTAACACCAATATCACGCTTGCTTCTTCCATCATGATTCACAAGTGTTGCACCTTTAAAAATTGTATCAAATGTTTTAAACATAGCCACGCTCCTTACATATTCCTCTCTTATCGATTATGTAACTTTGAGCAGAAAGGCAAGAACCATGATTGAAAAACAAAATGCCATTTGCTTAAAAAATCGCGCAATTATTCAAATTACAGGCGAAGAAGCAACAGATTTTCTGCAATCCCTAATCACAACAGATGTAAAAAAAATCAACCCGCAAGAAATTTTCCCTGGAGCCCTCTTATCCCCTCAAGGAAAGGTTCTTGCTGATTTTCTTATTGGCAAAAAAGAAGATGGTTATTTGATTGATATTATCATGCCTTTAGCTGATATACTCTACAAGCGTCTGTTGCTTTATAAACTGCGTAAAAAAATAGAAATTACACAACCATTCCAAGAAGTTGTTACAGTTTCTTGGAAAAATGAATCAGATACTTTAAATTTTGATTCAAGTTTTGTTGATAAACGATTCCCAGAAAAAGAAAAAATAATACGAATCTATGGCAAAACATCTTTTTTGGCTTCAGAATATCATAACATGTGGAATCAATTGCGTATCCGTTATGCAATTGCAGAAAGTGGTCAAGATTATGAAGTTGGTAAAGTCTTTCCTCATGATATTAATTACGATCAAATAAATGGACTTGCATTCAACAAAGGGTGTTATATTGGACAAGAAGTTGTTTCACGAATGCACCACCGCCAAGCAGCACGTCGCCGTATTTTAATTGTAAAAGGCCAGCATGAATTGTCCCCTCAATCTAGCATTGAAGCAGGAACAAAAGTATTTGGATCCTTGGGAACATGTGTAGACAATGAAGCTCTTGCTTTACTGCGTATTGACCACGTAAAAGATGCTATGGATCATAACATCCCCTTTACTGTAAAAAACATTCCTATCACCATAAGTATTGCTGAAAATATGAATTTTACCTTTCCTGAAAATACTGTAGAAAATACGCATGGCTAAAGCTGAATTATTAAAAAATGGAGAAGCACGTGCTTGGCAAAGAATGCTTTCTGGAAGGCGACTTGATCTTCTCAACCCTTCTCCTTTTGATGTTGAAATTGAAGATATTGCCCATGGACTTGCTCGTGTAGCACGTTGGAACGGTCAAACACGAGGAGAACACGCCTATTCTGTTGCACAACACTCACTTTTGGTTGAACAAATATTTCAAAAACTTTTTCCACAATCGGGAAGCAATGAATGTCTTTATGCCCTTCTTCATGATGCTCCAGAATATGTCATCGGCGATATGATTTCCCCTTTTAAAGCTGTCATAGGAAAACAATATGAACGCGTTGAAAAGCGCATCCAAGATGCTATCCACATGCGCTTTTCTCTTCCCGTTGATCTTTCTCAAAAACTTTTAAAAAAAATTAAACAAGCCGACCGTATCGCTGCATATTATGAATCGATTACGCTTGCTGGATTTAATACAGAAGAAGCCCTTCGCTATTTTGGCTCTCCCAATAATATTTTACCCGATGATCTGAATTTATCCTCCTATTCTACCCAACACATTGAAAACGCATTTTTAACGCGCTTTAATGACTTGGATGTCCAAAGATTATAGCCCCTTCGCATTGTTGATTCCTTGTCATTACAGACTCATCACACTGACTTATAATAATAATTCATTGTTTTTTCATTTTGAATGAGAGCTCCTAATATCGTAAGCTTCACTCATTTCAAATCTGTTTATATTGGATCAATCAAAATCATTCTCTTGCACACCACAAGCGGGGCTGGCGTGTGAGTAAAATTTTTTAAAGAAAGAGTTAAAACGCTTCTTATGAACCATCTCAAGTGCTAAGCGCTGTCGCAGCATTGAAAATTGGAAAAGTGTGTGATGATACCGGCTTGCTCTCTTATGAAGCGTAAAGACGGAAGTGCTCTATAAATTTTATACATTTCATAAGGGAGTTACCACTATACTATTCACGAACGCCGTCGCGAAATAGGATTGGGTGCCTTAGAAAGCTTTCTTTAAAAAAACACCTGAATTAGCGACCCAATGGCGCTCTGTTTTGCATGAGGAACATGACTTCATTAAAGAAATGGAAAAAATCACAGTTCAAATTGCATACAAAATACATGAAATAATGACATTCATTATCAAAACAACAAATGTTCTCTTTTCAAACTGCTGATCTTAAACTGAAATCTATTTTAGTTTATAAACCTCATTATCCGCTGGAAAAGCACGAGAGGTAACATCCTCTGCATAATTCTTGATTGCAATTTCCATGGCTTGTTCAAGATTTCCATAACGACGAACAAATTTTGGCACATGGGCACCATAACCTAACATATCTTCCATAACCAATACTTGCCCATCACATTGATTGGACGCCCCTATACCAATCGTAGGGATAGAAAGTTTATCCGTCAGTTTCACCGCTAAAGGTTCAACCATTGCTTCTAAAACAACAGCAAAAGCACCAGCCTCTTCAATCGCTGCTCCATCTGCTTCAATTCTTTGCCAATCATTCTCCTTGCGTCCTTGTGTTTTAAAACCACCAAAACGATTCATTGCTTGGGGTGTAAGACCGATATGCCCCATCACTGGAATGCCACGTTTACACAAAAAATCTATTGTTTCGGCTATATAAACGCCACCTTCAAGCTTAACTGCACCACACCCCGTTTGTGCAAGAATGCGCGATGCATTTAAAAAAGCTTGCTCTGGACTTTCCTCATAAGATCCAAAAGGCATATCAATAACAACAAGAGCTTTTTGAGATCCACGCACCACGGCTTTCCCGTGTGAAATCATCATATCTAAATTAACAGGAAGCGTTGTCTCAAACCCATACACAACCATCCCAACGCTATCACCAACCAAAAGGATATCGCAATATGGATCAGCAATCCGCGCAGTATAAGCTTGATAAGCTGTTAAAGAAACAATTGGCTGTTGTCCCTTTCTTGCACGTATTTCGGAAGATGTCATACGCTTTACGGTTTTATGTACACTCATTTTCCACCCTTCTCTTGCAATATATATTGATCAATAAGTCTTACCTCACCAAAGCGGACAGTAAGGAGTAAAACCGCCGGTTTATTCAATGTTCCTTTGATCACGCATAAAGTTTCCATATCCCGTAAATCTATTGCTTCAATGATTGCACGCGTTTCTTGTTGTAAAATATCACGAACAGTTTTGCATAATTTATCAACCGACCGTTCACCTTCATGGTAAAGCTTTTCAGCAGCTTTTCCACTTTTAGGAATAATTTTGGCAGCTTTACGATCTTCTAATGTTAAAAACTGATTGCGTGAAGAGTGCGCAACTCCATCTGCTTCACGTAAAATAGGAACTCCAACAATCTCAATAGGAAAAGCCAAATCTTCAACCATACGCCGAATAATTAAAATTTGTTGAAAATCCTTTTCCCCAAAAAAAGCCTTATCTGGTTGGACAATGTTAAAAAGCTTAGCAACAACACTCGTTACACCACAAAAATGCCCTGGACGTAATTTTCCTATCAAAATACGTGATAATTTTTCCACCTTCACAATTGTCTCATTTCCCAGTGGCCACATTTCATCGACAGAAGGAGCAAAAACACATTCAACACCTGCTTCTTTTAACAAAGCACAATCGCCCTTCAAATCTCTTGGATATTGAGAAAAATCTTCATGAGGTCCAAATTGCTTTGGATTGACAAAAATAGAAACCACTACGCGATCACACATTGCTCTTGCATACTGTACTAATGCAAGATGCCCCTCATGGAGTGCCCCCATTGTTGGAGCAAAACCAATCGACAGACCTAAACGCCGCTTCTCTGAAGTATATCGGCGAACCTCAGCAATTGTCTTTAAAATTTTCATTTTCCCATTCTATTCAATTATTATCAGATCAACAAATTAACGCTTACATACCAAATCGGCGCTTAAACAATTGTATCAAATTCATGCGTACTGATGGCTGCTTTATATCTCGTGGCTCCCAAACATGACGCATAAGAAAAAATCCAGTTAGTATAAAACCATTGATTATGTCACTAAAATCAGCAGGACGGGTTGCTCTTTTCACAAGAAACTGTGGGAGAATGAGGAGCTTTTTTTTCCAAGGTTCCCCTGCTTCTTCACAAACAGCCCGTCCAGACTTTGGCGATACATAATAAAGCCTTTCCTGACGACCTGTTGCAGCACAACAAGATAAATCAAGACCAAAACCAAGTTCTTCAAGAAGCCGCATTTCAAAACGTACCAGCAATTCCGCATTGATAAATGGTTCATCAAAGTTCCGCATAAAAATGTGTAAAATATCATATAAAATGGGATGGGGATCACGCTCGGGAAGAAACCGTAAATGAAAAGCTATCAATTGCAAAGCATAAAGCGCTTCTGGTAAACAAATTAATCGAGCTGCATGCAAATCAAGAGCTTCAAGCCGAAAAAGCCCCAAATGTTCTTCTAAACGCGCCCACCATTCAGCCTCAACAAAATTTCCAGGTTGAAGAAGAGCGGCCATACGACGCGAACGTCCCCCTTTTACCACTCCCATATAACGACCACGTTCACGTGTCATAATTTCAAGAATAACACTTTTCTCACCATATTGACGTGTACCAAGAATAACGCCTTGCTCTTTCCACTTCATTTTATTTAAATTATTTTTAAAAATCTTATTTTAAAAAACCCAATCCCATTTCGTGATAACGTTCTGGATCGGCGTCCCAATTGTCACGCACTTTCACAAAAAGAAAAAGATGAACTTTTTGATCCATAATTTCCATGAGTTCCTTACGAGCGGCTTGACCAATCGCTTTAATTGTATCGCCTTTTGCTCCTAAAACAATTTTTTTCTGACTCTCACGCTCGATATAAATAACTTGATTAATTTTAACAGAACCATCTGAACGCTCTTCCCAGCTTTCTGTTTCAACCGTTGAGGAATAAGGAAGTTCATCATGAAGACGAAGAAAAAGTTTTTCCCGCGTAATTTCAGCGGCAAGATGACGCATGGGCATATCTGAAATCTGATCTTCCGGATAATACCATGGCCCCTCCTGCATCATGTTACTCAACGTATGAAGTAAATCCTTGCAGCCAGAACCGTTTAGAGCAGAAATCATAAATGTTTGTGCAAACTTCACACGTTCATTTATTTTAGCAGTTAACGCTAGAAGAGATGATTTAACAACTGTATCAATCTTATTAAGAACAAGAATTTTTTCCTGTTTCATATTTTTTACAATATCTAACATCATATAAACTTCATCCGAAATGCCACTTTGAGCATCAATTAAAACGAGCAAGACATCGGCGCTTTTAGCGCCTCCCCAAGCAGCAGATACCATAGCCCGTTCTAACCGCTTGTTGGGACGAAAAACGCCTGGTGTATCGACCAATACAATTTGCACATCGTCATGAATGATAATACCGCGGATCAAAGTGCGCGTTGTTTGGACCTTATGCGTTACAATTGAAACCTTTGTTCCAACCAATTGATTAACCAATGTCGATTTCCCAGCATTAGGCATCCCAATAAGCACAACAAATCCAGAACGCGTTTTCATAACGTCACTCATGATCATTTTTTCCTACTGTTTTCCAGACACCCTCTCGTCGCAAAATTTTTTCAGCTGCCATTCTTTCAGCATATCTTTTGGAACTGCCCTGCCCAATCTCTGAAGCAAAACCAGCAATATTTACCTCTACCATAAAAACAGGATCGTGATCTGGACCTGAACGTTTTATAACCTGATAATGTGGTTGTGCATTGCCTTGGATATGCGCCCATTCCTGTAATTCTGTCTTGGCATCACGTCGACCAGCATCCATTTTCTTTGCCCGACTTTGCCAATATTTTTGAATAAAAGGGCGAACGCTTTCCAATCCTCCATCGAGATATATCACAGCAATTAAAGCTTCCACGACATCTGCATGCATATTGATGAGTCGACGCCCTTCGAAATTTTTCATCTCAAAACCAACGTGGATCATGTCAGAAAGCTTCATTTCGCGTGCAATATCAGCACATGTCTGTGCATTGACCAAATGATTCAAACGGACTGATAATTCACCTTCACTTGCCTGAGGAAAAAGTTGATACAGCATTTCTGCAATCAAAAGCCCTAAAACCCGATCCCCTAGGAATTCTAGCCGTTCATAATTCTCCTGTTCCGAATCTTGTACACTCGAGTGTGTTAATGCCTTCTTTAATCTCTCTTCATCTTTAAAATGATGTCCCGTCAGCTTGACAAGCCGATCAATCATTAGACGTTTCATCGTTGTTTCCTTGCTTGATAAGCGGCAAATCATGAACCGTATTTATGAAAGAAAACAAACGCTTCCAACGCACATCAAATGGCCAACGCCAAATCTGCCAACCACTTGAACCATTACTGATAGAAAAGAAAATCACGCTCGCGCGACCAATAAGATTTTCTTCTGGAACATAGCCTACATCCAAACGACTATCATCTGAATTGTCGCGGTTATCTCCCATCATAAAATAATGTCCTTGAGGAACTTCAAAGACTTCTGTATCGTCAACTTTTGGGATGAAAGCTAAATCAAGTGTATCATAGCTAACACCATTAGGCATTGTCTCGCGATAAACCTTAACAGGATAGTTCACTTCTGTTATATCAGAATTATCAATCTCTCCCATAAAGTGACGCGAAACAGCCTCATCATTAATATAAAGAACACTTTGACGAACTTGTATACGATCACCTGGTAGCCCAACAACGCGCTTTATATAATCAATCTTCGGATTACTTGGTAAGCGAAAAACGACAACATCTCCACGTTGAGGTTGAGATGCCCAAATACGTCCGGAAAAAAGAGGAGGAGAAAAGGGGAGGGAAAAACGAGAATACCCATATGCATACTTAGAAACAAACAGATAATCCCCCACAAGCAAAGTAGGACGCATTGAACCGGAAGGAATACTAAAAGGCTGAAAAAAAATTGCTCGAATAAACGCTGCTAAAAGCAAAGCCTGTATTAAAACAGAGATAAATTCAAGAATTCCACCTTTTTTTTCTTTTTTATGCACTTTCTCTTTTTGGATCATCACCAACTGCCTTCTCATCTCAGATATAACTTTTTTATCATAATATTCAAATAACAAAAGCACAATCTCTCACGCTATCTATCCACGTGGAAGTGCTTCGATAATAACAAACGCCTGCGCCCAAGGAAAATCATCTGTTATGCTAAGATGAATAACTGCATCATGATGAGGAGGTAATAACTTTTGAAGTTGCACTTGCGCACAATTTGTTAATTGCATTGTTGGTTTTCCAGACGGCAAATTAACTACCCCCATGTCTTTCCAATTGATACCATAAGCGATTCCCGTTCCTAAGGCTTTAGCACATGCTTCTTTCGCAGCAAATCTTTTTGCATAAGAAGAAGAACTTTTTTTAAGATTTTCGGATCTAGTCCTTTCAATATCCGTAAAAATACGTTGGATAAAACGCTCACCATAACGAACCAACATCCTCTCAATACGTCGTATATCAATAAGATCATTTCCAAGACCAACAATCATAAGATATTACCCGATCTGTCCTACGATGAATGCTCCTTTAAACGCGCTTTTTTATAATCTTCTGATATCGCTTTTGTTTAAAACGAATCGTTGCTCTGTAAACACCTATATAAGATAAACCACCCAAAACAATACCTAAAAGAGTTCCCCCTAAAATCATAGGACTCATAATTGTGTCCCATGCGCCTTTAAAAAGGAGAGAGAGATTTGATAATGTCAAACTATTAAACAGAGCACGTATTTGCGAAAGAGAAATCTCTTTGACATCGCTAAAAAGTGATAAACAAAAATACCCTACTTTATAATCAGCCATGACAATCAATAAAAATGTGAGTGGATTAGAAAAAATCGTCCCAATGATTGCGGCAGCAAAGTTTGCACGCAAAAGCCAAGAAAAAAATATTGCCAAAATAATATGCAGCCCAAAGAAAGGGGAACACGCTAAAAAAACGCCAACAGCAACCCCTAATGCAACTTCATGCGGTGTTGCTGATATACGCAAAATACGTTTATGTATGTAGCATAATGAGCGAGAAAATGAACGACGCGGCCATAACCAAAGTCGAATACGCGTCACAAAATCTATTGGTTCTCGACGACGAAAAAGCATATGACTCTCAATATACATCTTTTGATGATAAAATAATTTATATCATCCAAATTAATCTTTTTAATCTTTTGCACAAAAAAAATAGCAAGACAATTAAATATTTCGACTGCCTGGTTTAATTGCTGGAAGAACAGAAAGGGCTGCAGGAAGTTTATCACTAGCATAAGAGGCAATCTCGTATTTAGCAAGCGCAATCAATGGAACTCCAACATTGACCTTCCCGCCAGAACGATCAAGAATACATGCACTTGCCAGTACCTCTGCTCCTACTGTAACGAGCGCTTCAACAGTCTCACGAATGGAAAGACCCGTTGTCACAATATCTTCGACGATAACAACCCGTGCGCCCTTCTTGATTTCAAAACGACGCAATTCAAAGACGCCATTTACACGCTCTACCCAAAGAGAAGGAACTCCAAGGTGACGTGAAGTCTCATACGAAGGAATAAGGCCGCCAATTGCAGGACCAACCACATAATCAATTTTTCCCTCGATAGAATTTTTGATTTTTTCAGCCAATCCACGACATAACTTTTCCGTCAAATTAGCATGCATGAATACTTTCGCCTTTTGCATATAAGTCGCACTATGGCGCCCCGATGTTAAAATAAAATGCCCCTCTAGAATAGCATCTGCTTGTTTAAAAATATCAATGACATCTTGTGTATTCATTGCAAAATCTTTCTTTTTATCCATGAACCCGCCGTACTGTACTTACTGAACCTGCCTTTTTTAACTGAGAAAAAATACGATTCAAATGTTTTAAATCCCAAACTTCCAAATCAATCATAATTTCCGTAAAATCTGGTGCTATACGGATACAAGATAAATTCTGGATATTGGCATCGTTAGCAGAAATTATTTGCGTAATTTCAGCCAAAGAACCAGGACTATTTACAACCAAAATATTCATCCGTGCAGGGAAACGTTCATTCATTTGGGCATCAATATCCCAGCGGACATCAATCCACCGTTCTGGCTGATCATCATATGCCATCAAAGCCGAAGACTGTATCGGATAAATAATGATCCCAGCCCCTGGCTGCATAATACCAACAATCCGATCTCCAGGCACTGCTCCTTCAGGTGAAAAGCGTACGGGTATATCTCCACGGGTTCCCCGAATAGGTAATGCTTTAGATTGATGATTCTCAATCATTTCATCCTTTTCATTTTCTGGGACTTTAAAAATCATCCCTTGAGCATTTTCAATATTAAACCACCCCTCTTCCCCAGGCTTAAAAGAGGACTTTTGTACTACACGGTGATCTTGATAATCAGGATAAACCGCTTTAATCACATCAGCGGAAAACAGCTCACCACGCCCCACAGCAGCCAATACATCCTCGACATCTTTACGTGCTAAACGTGATAAAACTTTCTTCAAAACGTCTTTTGAAAATTTTTTTCCCATATATTCAAATGAACGCTCAAGAATACGATATCCTAGACCCGAATATTGCTTACGTACCGCTGCACGACTTGCTCGTCGAATAGCTGAACGTGCTTTACCTGTAACAACAAGGAATTCCCATGCAGCTGGTGGAATTTGAGCATGTGAGCGAATAATATCAACCTCATCACCATTTTTTAATTTGGTCATTAAAGGCATAATACGACCATTGATTTTCACGCCCACACAAGAATCACCAATATCTGTATGGACAGCATAAGCAAAATCAATAGGCGTAGCTCCCTTAGGAAAAGCAATTAATCGACCTTTTGGCGTAAAACAAAAAACTTGATCTTGAAAAAGTTCCAGTTTTGTATGTTCTAAAAACTCTTCCGGATTATCTCCATCAGACAAAGATTGTATCGTTTGACGCAACCATGCATAGGCATTCGTTTCGCTTGACAACTTTGAAGTCGAATAATTAGAACCATGCTCTTTATATATGGAATGAGCAGCAACCCCATATTCAGCAACTTCATCCATAGCAGCCGTTCTAATTTGCAATTCAACGCGTTGTCTCGAAGGCCCCACAATTGTTGTATGAATAGAACGATAATCATTTTGTTTTGGTATAGAGATATAATCTTTAAAACGACCAGGAACCATCGGCCATGTCGTGTGAATGACACCAAGAGCACGATAACAATCATTGACTGTTTCAACAATTACACGAAATCCAAAAATATCTGATAACTGTTCAAAAGAGAGTGCTTTACTTTCCATTTTGCGAAAAACTGAATAAGATTTTTTCTGACGGCTTTTAACATCTGCTTTAATACCATTTTCCAAAAAAAGTTTTGTCAATTCATTTTCAATTGTGGAAAGCAAATCACGATTGTGTTTCAATAACTCAGAAAGTCGATGGGTAATCGTACGGTGACCTTCTGGATTTAAATAAAAGAAAGAAAGATCCTCTAATTCCTCGCGCATATCTTGCATACCCATACGGCCCGCAAGTGGCGCATAAATATCCATCGTCTCTTCAGCAATTCGTCGACGCTTATCATCACGCATAACACCAAGGGTACGCATATTATGAAGACGGTCAGCAAGTTTGACTAAAAGAACACGAACATCATCAGAAATAGCAATAAGAAGTTTACGAAGATTTTCTGCCTGTACAGCTTTCTTTGATACAAGATCAAGCTTATTAAGCTTCGTAAGCCCTTCAACCAACTTCCCAATTTCAGAACCAAAAAGCTGATCAATTTCTGCTCGTGTAGCGCTTGTATCTTCAATTGTATCGTGCAAAAGAGCAACAGCAATCGTTGCCTCATCCAACCGCATATCCGTTAAAATAGCAGCAACTTCCAAAGGATGAGAAAAATAAAGATCACCTGAAGCACGCTTTTGATGTGCATGCTTTCTCATTGCATAATCATAGGCTCTGTTTAAAAGAGCTTCATCTACGTCAGACTTGTAACGTTTAACACGCCCAACAAGCTCACACTGACGCATCATACGAGCATATCCTTTATCTTTTCATACCCCGAATCCTTATTGAACATGAATATCTTATCAATAAAGACAAGAAAAATAACTACTCTTAAATGATAAGGTCTATTTATTCCTGTAATATAAATTACCGCAATTAATAATCGTCACTTTTTTCTGGAACAACCAAACCTTCAATACCCGCTAAAAGCTCTTCTTCTGACATATGATCAAATGAAGTGCCTTCTTCTTGCGATGATATATTAAAAACACTTTCGGCTTCACTTGAATGGGTAATAAATTCATTTGCCATTTCTGGTTCATCTACTTCCACATGCTTTTGCAGAGAATGAATAAGATCTTCTTTTAAATCAGCAGGCGACAACGTTTCTTCTGCTATTTCACGCAAAGCAACAACAGGATTTTTATCATTATCACGATCAACCGTAATCTGCGCCCCTTGTGAAATCTGACGCGCCCGATGACCTGCTAAAAGTACCAATTCAAAGCGGTTATCAACTTTATCAATACAATCTTCTACTGTTACGCGGGCCATTTATGCCTCTTTCTTAAAGATTAAAAAACTTCATAGTGGGTATAGAGTATATACAATAATCAAAATAAAACACAAGGAAAACAACACAGACTTTCATATTTTTTGCTTAAAGAACTTACTTTAAGTAAATTCTTGGAAACTTTATACAAAATATATAGCGTATTCATACCCGATACCAAAACTGCTCTAAAAAGTATTCCAATAGATTAGAGCCAAACAAAAGAAGGGGTTTCTTGACAAAATACCTCTCTAGAATCCTTACCCTTTTAAAAAGAATACCAACTCTTAAAAATCCTTCGCAATAACAACAGTTTTATGCACACTTTTTATAATAATAGATTTATTAAAGACAAAATTTTTTCTTTGAATATCATATGGATTATACTCTTATTCATTGAATAAATTACTGAAAATATTGCCTCTTTTTACATAATAATGAGCAATAAGTTTATATTAAACTTTCTTCTAAAAAAGTTTATTTATATTCATTATAGATTGTTTATCAAACCATAACCCGTCATATACGCTATAAAAGACTCAAAAAAAATAGAAAAACGATTGATGCCTAACACCATGAATAGCCAATTAACATCGCTTTGCCCAGAACCACCCCCAAATTGCAATTTATGTCCTAGGCTTCATCAATTTATCGCTGGCTGGCGTGTAAAAGAACCAAGTTGGTATAATGCACCGGTGCGCCCATTCTTTCCTTATAAAGGGCCAGACACAACACGCCTTCTTATTGTTGGGCTTGCCCCTGGATTACGCGGCGCAAATCGAACTGGACGTCCATTTACTGGTGATTATGCTGGGCACTTACTTTATTCAACTTTAAAAAAGTTTGGTTTTGCCCAAGGAACCTTTGAAGAAAGAGCAGACGATACTCTTGAACTGATTGATGCAGCAATTGTTAACTCTGTTCGTTGTGTTCCACCAGAAAATAAACCCACCGGTGCAGAAATTAACACGTGCCGCTATTTCTTCTCACCTCTTTTAACAAATCTTCCCAAACTTAAAGCTGTTATTACTTTAGGCACCATTGCGCACCATTCAACAATACGTGCCCTTAATGCAAAAGTTTTAGCTCACCCTTTTGGACATGGCGAAATCAATAATATCGGTAGATTACGCATCTTTTCAAGCTATCACTGTTCTCGTTATAATACGAATACTGGCCGCTTAACAGACGCTATGTTTCACCAAATTTTTCAAGCAGTAAAAACATACTTAGATCAATGCTAAAACTGTTTTAGAAACATTCTCAATACAGGATATCCAAATCCTACCTCATCATCCATATCTTTTTAAAAGTCTTGCTTTTTCACGTCCCCAATCGCGTTTTTTTTCCGTTTCGCGCTTATCATGAAGCTTTTTCCCTCGCGCTAGAGCGATCTCCAACTTAACGCGCCCTCGTTCATTAAAATAAAGTTTGAGAGGAACAAGTGTCATTCCTTCACGAGACGTTGCATTAAAAAAACGTGCCATCTCACGTTTTGAAAGTAATAATTTGCGCAAACGTCGTGGTTCATGATTAAAACGATTAGCCTGCGTATATTCAGGAATATAGCTGTTTACTAACCATAATTCCCCATTCTCAAAACTCGCATAGCTTTCAGCAATATTGGCATGATTGGAACGTAAGGACTTCACTTCCGCTCCCTGAAGGACAAGACCAGCCTCGAGATTATTAAGGATTTCAAAATTAAAACGTGCTTTACGATTGTCAGCAATTATTTTCCGTACGGGCGCGTTCTTTTTTTTATTCATGACTTTTTCAATATCATTTTATGCTTTTAAAAGACCAGCATGGCTGAGGGCTACATCAATAACCTTCTTTGTGCTCTCTGTTAATGGAACAATCGGAGAACGTACAGTCTCACCACAAAGCCCCAATTTTGTAGCAGCATATTTAATCCCTGCTGGGCTAGGTTCAATAAACACAGCACGATTGAGAGGCATGAGGCGATCATTTAATTCTCGTGCTGTTTTATAATCACCACGAAAACACGCAGCTTGAAGCTCTGCACAAAGCTTTGGAGCAACATTCGAGGAAACCGAAATACACCCCATACCTCCATGTGCATTAAATCCTAACGCTGTACAATCATCACCGGAAAGCTGCATAAAATCCTTGCCACACTTTTCACGTTGCTCACTAACGCGCTCAATTCTGCTCGTCGCATCCTTAACACCAACGATATTTTTAAAATCTTGATAAAGATCTCTCATCGTTTCCACGGCCATATCGATAATAGAACGACCAGGGATATTATAAATTATAATCGGAATAGAAACAGCTTTGGCAATAGAAGAAAAATGCTTGTATAAACCAAATTGATTTGGTTTGTTGTAATAAGGAGTGACAACCAAAACTGCATCTGCACCAGCCTTTTCTGCATATTGTGCAAGCTCTATAGCCTCACTTGTGCTATTTGATCCCGCTCCCGCAATAACAGGAACACGCTTTGCGACCTGCTTGACACACAATTCTATAATTCGCCTATGTTCTTCATGACTTAAAGTTGCTGATTCACCTGTTGTCCCAACAGGGCTTACACCATTAATCCCTTGTGTAATCTGCCATTCAACAAAATCACAAAATGCCTTCTCATCAATTGCGCCCTTGTTATCAAACGGGGTGATAAGCGCAGTTACAGCTCCCTTGAGCATAATAAACTCCCTATAATATTCGCTTTTATTTTTTTAATAATCGCCTTTACAAATTTTAAACAGAGCATAATCTTGCTCTATCATTGAAGCAAGATGAATTTCAAAAAAAGCCTCTACAAGATGGACATGTCCCTCCTTAAATTTTGAACATTTCTTTAAAATAAGCTGTCTGTATTAACGCGTTTTTCATGCTTGTGTTCTATAAACCCTTAAGTTTTTACAAAAAGCAAGATCTCAAGGTCTTTTCTCTATGCGTGTATTTTCTACCTCTCTTTTCGTATCAACCTTTACTGCGATTATACTGGCAATAAAAATTTTATTTTCAAGTGCACATGCACAAACACCCCTTTTACATGGGAAAATACCAATCCCTTCGACACGTCCTACCCCCATTGCCATAAAACAAAAAGCTCAAGAACCTCTTCAACAGAGACACACGACATCGTACAATACCGTGACACTCAAACAACTAAAAGCTGGATTAGATGCCCTTGCAAATAACAATATTGCAAAAACAATAAATCTTCGTAATTCAATGGAAAAACATAGCCTTGATCGTTATATTTTGACATGGGCGCTAGGACTATCAAAGCAAAATAATATACCAAGCTCTGAAATATCTAATGCAATTAACATGCTAAAAGGATGGCCTGGTATAGAAACGATGCAACGCAATGCTGAACGTGCTTTTCTTAACGAAACCAATATCACACACGCCATTATCCAAAAATTTTCTCATCATCCCCCCCTTACAGCACAAGGCATGGCTCTCTTTGCTAAAGCACTCATTGCAACAGGACAAATCACCCGTGCTCAACACATTATTGCACCATGGTGGCATAAAACACGGCTTAATGCACAAGAAGAAGTATTTGTTCTTAAAAATGCAAGTGCTGCCTTAAAACCTATTGATCATTTAAAACGCATGCAGTTTATGTTGTATGCACATCGTTTTGATTCAGCGGCACGCGTTGCAAAATTAGCCCATGCTCAATCTCTTTTTGATGCTTTTGTAGCGGTTGAAAAAAATGATCCTAGCGCAACACAAAAATTAAAAGCTTTAGAAAGAGTATGGAAAAAAGATCCTCTCTTCCAGTTTGCTCGAATGCGCCATCTGCGGCGAACAGAACAATATGATGCAGCCGCAACACTCATGATGAAAACATCACAAGATGCATTCCATCTTATGAACCCTCAATCATTGTGGAAAGAGCAACGCGCCCTTTCTCGTGAAATGCTTGATTTAAACAAACCCCAAATAGCTTATCAACTCGTTGCAAGGCACACTGGTATGACATCTGCATTAGCCGTCGATGCTGAATTTCACGCAGGATGGTATGCACTACGGTTTCTTCATAACCCTAAGTTGGCAATGCAACATTTTTCACGCATTCCTCAACTCTCCTCTTTACCTTTTGCTGCATCACGTGGATATTACTGGATGGGACGAACAGCAGAAACGCTAGGAGAACATAAAAATGCCCAGCTGTACTTTCATCGCGCCGCTCATTTTGGCGCAACGTATTATGGTCAATTAGCCGCTGCGCGACTCAACCAAAAAAAAATTAATATCTCTCTTCCTAAACCAACAATCGCTGAGCGACAACATTTTAGTGCACGAAAAGCGATCAAAGCAATTCAACGTCTTGAAGAAGCTGGATATGCTGAGTTTGCTAAAGTTTTTTATAGAGAACTCGGAAAAAAAATAGAAAGCCCCGGTGAATTAGCTCTTCTGGCTGTTATGGCAGAAAAAAATGGTGACTATTATACCAGCCTCAGAATCGGAAAAATGGCTGCTTTCCTAGGAAAAAATGTTGGAGCACTCTCTCATCCTCTGGGAGCTATACCAGACTCTGCTCATATTTCTGTAGAAGAAAAATCGCTTATCTATGCCATTGCACACAAAGAAAGCGAATTTAATCCAACAGCCATATCACAAGCAGGTGCACAAGGGATACTCCAATTGCTTCCTACAACTGCAGAAGCACTAGCAAAAAAATACTCAATCGCATGGTCTCCTAAAAGATTTAGCAGTGATGCGCGTTATAATGTGACATTAGGCGCCCATTTTCTCAATGAACAATTGGAACGTTTTAATGGATCCTATATACTAACTCTTATTGGCTATAATGCGGGCCCCCGCCGTGTCAATGAATGGATCAAGCGCTATGGCGATCCTCGAGGACAACCTCTCAATAACGTCATCGATTGGATTGAACGTATCCCTTATACAGAAACACGGAATTACGTGATGTGTGTCATGGAAAATTACGGTGTTTACAAAGCGAGACTCACTGGGAAAATAGATATAAAAACCGACCTACTTTCTGGTCGATAAAAATAATTTGCCTTAACTTTCCAAATAGTATTGCGTTCTTAAGAGGCATTTTTATTCCTCCCTAAAGAGTATCCACCTATAGCCTCACTCTTGACGTGCAAGTAAGTGATTTTAATTGATTCAGTATCAGTAGAGTTGAAATGGAAATCAGTAGAGTTGAAATGGAAAAATTCTAAGCTATTCGAGGCTCGAATTTCAAATACAAAATAATAAATTATTTATTATAAATCATAATGTTGTATAAATCATTTAATCCCTCTCAACACATAAACGATAATATTATAGAGCTTATCAATGTAAAAAGACTAAAACGAATAACGCATCCTTTTATTATTGCTTATTTAATCAACATTCAAATATTTTAAAATGGCATGTTTTGAGGGTGTTTTTTCTGCTTACAATATTTCTATACCCAATAGGGGCGCATTATTGTGTATATCTTCTGGAGCAGAAAAACAGACTCATTGAGCTAGAAAACCTTAAAGGTAAAAATAGCTTCTTGCCCTTCTCCTTACGTTCGGCTTTACGACTTTCGAACATGTCGATAACAAGATCTTTAAAAAAATGAAGATTTAAGTATTGCCTTTCGTTTTTCTCATTTTTACATATGAGCTGCCATCCTTCACACAAAACAGAACATCCTAAAGCCCAAATCGTATGTGTTTCTTATTTATGTTTTTGTTTTAATTTAAAGGTTTCTAAGTCTATTTCATAATGGTATAGTTGAAGAGTCTTTTAATGGGCGAACGCCCTTCACGTAAAACAGAACGTCATTGGGTTACAGTTTCATGCGCTTGTTTTAAAGAAACATCTCTCAAGGCACCCAAGCCTCTTTCACGCTAGCGCTCGTAAATGGTATAATGGTAAATTCATTGAGCACCTCCATCTTTATGCTTATGGAAAAGCAAGCCGGTACTATCACACACTTTGCCAGATCGTGGGTATTGCGACAACATATTGACATTAAGACGATTCATAAGAACCATTTTTAGTCCTTTCGTATACAGTTTTATCCCCATACTCACTCCCACTTGTGATGTGCAAGAAAGTGATATTGATTCAACATACACAGATTTGAAATGAGAGAATCTGATGCAACTCAAGGTTCTAAATTCAATATGGACAACGATAATTATCTTTATAAATCAATGCATTATGCTTTTAAATATCCTATTATAAATGGTATAAAAATCTATTAGATAAGCCCATTACCTTTACTTCATAAAAGCTATAGCCCTCTCATCCCCTAACTCCCAATGTCGTAACAACTCTTTCATTTAGAGTATTCATAAGAGGTATGTTCACTGTTTTTTAAGTTTTTATGCCCATGCTCCCTACTTGTGTCATAAGTTAAACGAATGATTTTGATTGCTTAAATGTCAAAAAGATTTAGAAAAACTATCTTAGCTCTTTCATTTAAATGATAAACAAATCATTATAAATCAATATATTATCCGAATAGCCTCCATAAAAATTAGCTAAATATCAAAGATACTCTGATTGTTTTATTCACTTTTGATGGTGGAGGGGGAGGAAAAGAACCAACGCGTTGAAGTGCTGCCATAGCTAATCGATCAAGTTCTGGATCTCCAGCAGAAGTGACAACACGGCTAGCAAAAATATTCCCCTGCTTATGCACCTTAAATTCTAACTTAACCGTTCCTTTTACCCAACTGGTACGCTGTCCCACAACATAATTTTTTTGCTTTTCTAATTGTGACTGTACCTTTGCTAACCACTCCATTAACAATATATCTTCAAGCGCAGCTGTCCTGCCGCTCTGTCTAGCGGTAGATGAACGCATAGCCTTTGCAGACGGCAGTTTCACAACTGCTTTTGGTACCGGTATCGCTTTTTTTTTTAATATTGTATCTTCTACTTTCTGAGGAAGAGATTCTTCCAGAGATTTTACTGCAAAATCATCTTTTTCTACAGTATGTTGGAGATCTTCCGGTTGACCTTCCTCCACTGTTTCCAATATCTCTGGCTCTTGCTCTACAAGATCTGGCTGCAATCGTTCTGGTTCTGTGCTGACACTTGATAAATCTATATCACGATCTGGATTCGACGAATCTATATCAACATCAAGATATAGAGCCTCTTGGGCAAGAGTTAGCATAACCGTCGACGGGAGCATACCATTATTCACACCAGTATTTCGAAAATAAAACTGTGCTCCCAATGCTATATGCAAAGAAAGAGCGCCAACAAATGCACCAATCCAAAGAATTGATAACTGCCTCATATTTGTAAAGCTCATAGTTTCTTCCGCCGCACTTTCTCTGAAGTGCAATTATTGAGTATTTCATCTCATTAAAACAGGCTATTTTGAAATTGCAACTTTTTTCTTGACTGATTTTATCATGTTTAATATGGTCTCTACTATGATTTTATCTTTTTAAATCATTCCTGCTTGGTTGGCTAATTTATGATAGGGTTAAATCAAGCATTTTTATAGGTAAAACTTTAAACTGAGAGAGGGGATGTTTAAAAAAAGGTTATAATGTGTTATGCGAATAAGACGAGAAAATATCCATAAAAGCTGCATGATTTTAGGTGCGCTGTCAGTCTGTATACCTTCATTTGTTTTTGCACAAAATAGCGAGAAGAATGTTGTAACTGAGCTTAAACCAATCCTTATTAAAGGAAAAAAGATAGAGGATACTTCAAATTCAATAACCATTCTAACTGATCGTAAAACCGATAAAAATATTGATGAAAAACAAATAAGTGATGTTTATGACGTTAATCGTCTTAATCCTTCCGTATCCTATAATTCAGAAAATAACAGTTTTGTTGTTCGTGGCTTAGATGCAAATCGTGTTCTTACGACAATGGATGGTATTTCTCTTCCATGGTTTAATGATATATTCCGTGGTGGAGGTGGAAACACAACTTTTGACTTCAATGCTCTTTCTACGTTTGATACTATTCAAGGATCAGATTCTAGTCTTTATGGTTCTGGCGCCTTAGGGGGAATCATTGCATTGCGTACCCTTAATCCTGAAGACCTTATTGTGGAAGGAAAGAATTGGGGAAGCCTTATAAAAGGTGGTTATCACTCTGTTGATAACAGCTGGCGCATCGATCAAGCTTTTGCTGTACGTAATTACCAGACATTTTTGCTTTTCCAAGGATCATATGTAAATGGTCATGAGCGAAAAAATATGGGAACGGTGGGAGGATATGAAGAACGTACACGTAAAAACCCTTCAAACTTTGATAAAAATAACTTGCTTTTTAAAATTCATCAATATTTGAGTGATAATCACCGGCTTGGTTTTACCGCAGAGCGTTTTGGTCATAAGAGTAACACACATGAATTAAATGCGTCTAAAAGATATGCTCCAGGTTCCGTTTATGAGCGGGATAATAAGCTTCGTGAGCGGTTTTCTCTTTCTTATAATTATAATGGTAATGGTGATGCGGTTCTTGATGCGTTTAATGGGGTACTTTATTGGCAAAGGCAATCAAGTCGTTACGTTATGACTGGCGTTCGTGTTTCAGCCCCCAAAGGAGATTATTTAAGAGATAATTTCTTGCGTAATATCAATTATGGCTTCAATGCTGATGCACTTAAAGAAATGGACTTTGGCACTATAAACCATACGTTAAAGTTTGCAACTAATGTTTCGTCATCTAAATTTCATCACTATTTGTTAGGTAAAGACAATTGTCATGTAAAAGAATACGCTCGAGGATGTCTTTTTGTTCCTGCTAATCGGTCGGATTCACCAGACACCAATGGTTACAATTTAGGTTTTGTTTTTGAAGATGAAATTGGTTCGGTTGATAATCGTTTTCGTGTAACACCAGGAATTCGGTATGATTGGTACAAATATGTTCCTCAAAAAACATCTGCTTATGAAGAAGCACTAATTTCTGATAGATTCCCTCCGGAAAGGGCTGGATCGCGCTTTTCTCCTAAATTGCGCATGGAATGGGATATTCGGAATCAAATAACGCTCTATGCTCAGTGGGCACAAGCTTTTCGTGCACCACGTGTTTCGGAACTTTACGTCTCTTATATCAAACCTTCTGCTTATTATGTGAAAGGAAATCCTGATCTTCAACCAGAGACAAGCAATGGGTATGATGTTGGTCTTCGGTATGGAAATGTAAATTTCGGTGGTTCTTTCAATGCCTTTATCAATCAATATAAGAATTTCATAGATACCGAGGATAGAGGGCCCTCAGAAGAATTTAGGTTTGCGCGTCGGCATTACATGAATCGTTCGCGCGTACAAATTTTTGGTTTTGAAACAAAAGCGCATTTAGTTCTTAAAAATGGTTTTCATAGCAATGTTGCTTTTGCTTACTCCCAAGGAAAAGACCTTGATAAAAATGAATACCTTAACTCAATTCCCCCTTTGAAAGCCGTTATCGGATTAGGATATGCAAAAGAGATTTGGGGAAGCGATATTATCTTTACTTTGGCAGCCAAACGTGACAAAGTCGCTAAGGGGTCTGACTACCAAAAAATTCCAGGGTATCATGTCGTTGATATGACAGGGTGGTGGAAGCCATTCGGTGAAACGGGACCTGTTCTAAGAGCTGGTGTTTATAATCTTTTCAATACAAAATATTGGAATGCGTCGAGTCTTCCTTCTGGTAAAAGTTCAACACCGAAGGATTATTATAGCCAGCCTGGTCGTAACTTTAAGGTGTCGTTCGTACAAAAGTTCTAATCGCTTCTATTAACTATTAGGTCAATAGAAAATCATATCGATAAAAGGATAAATTATTTGTGTTTCTATTTTCAAATATCTTTAAAATTATAAAGGTTTGATAGAGCGATTTTAATTCTTTCTATTTTATCATTTTTTGACTGTTTTGCTATTGGTGATAGAGGCATATTTTGTGATAGATTGAACTCTTTAAGAGTTCAATCTATTGCCTAGGAATTATAAAATTTAAAAGTTAGTTCTTGGGTCAGTAACATAAGGTAAAATCCATGGCACATACAGCTGAAATGATTATTCGTTTGCGTGAAGAAAAAAAAGAAATGCGAAACCGTGATTTTGCGGTTTCTATTGGTATATCTGAAGCGGAACTTCTTGCAGCCTATTGTACAATTGGAAAAGCAAAAAGGCTACAAATTGATGTTGCTACTCTCTTAGAAAATGCTCCTCGGCTTGGAACAGTCATGACATTAACGCGCAATGAACATGCCGTTCACGAAATAACAGGGTGTTTTGAAAAAATTGTTCAAAACCAACATGTTCCTATAACACTTGGTGAAATTGATTTACGTATTTTTGCAAAACAATGGAAGTTCGGTTTTGAGTATGATGTCATTGTTCTTGGAAAACCTACAAAAAGTCTACAATTCTTTGATCATCATGGCGTTGCTATTCTAAAAATCTATTCTAAAGATATGACAAATATGGAAGAATGGAATAAACTTGTTGAAAAGCTCCTTCTTGAAGATCAGTCTCCTGTTCTTAACATTATTCCCGTTTCTCTCCCAGCCCAGTGTGACATAACAGAATTGGATATTGAGAGTTTTCGGGATCGTTGGCGGAAAATGACAGATGTACACCAACTTCATAAAATTATTTCCGAATTTAAGATTAATCGACATCATGCTGTAAAATATGTTGGCAGTGAATTTGCGGATGAATTACAAGTAGAAGCTGTTGAAATGATGCTTAACCAAGTCGCACGACAAGAACTGCCAATTATGTGCTTTGTTGGTAATAAGGGATGTGTTCAAATTTTTAGTGGGACTGTAAAAAATATTAAGCAAATGGGGCCTTGGCTTAATGTTCTTGATCCAAAGTTTGATCTCCATTTACTCACATCTGGGATTGCTAGTGTATGGCATGTTCGCAAGCCTATCAGTGATGGTTATGTCAGTTCACTTGAAGTTTTCGATAAAAATGATGAAATGATTGTTCAGTTCTTTGGCATGCGCAAAGAGGGTCAAAAAGAGCGTGAGGATTGGCGTTCTTTATTGAAGTCTCTTCCTCCATATCAAGAATCAGTTGTCGCTTAGAAAGATACAATATGCTGACTCTTCTTTTGTGCAGACAATTAAGGTTTTTTCTTCTTTTTATACTTCTTTCTTTTAGCTTCTTTTCTCAGCGCGCCATCGCTGAACCTACCACATATTTTTCTGAAAATGCGCGAATTGTCTCTATTGGCGGCTCTCTTACGGAAATTGTTTATGCATTAGGAGCGCAAGATCAACTTGTTGCCCGTGATAGTACAAGCGTTTATCCAAAAGAAGCCCTCAAACTTCCTGTGCTTGGTTATATGCGTGCTCTTTCACCTGAAGGTGTTTTATCTCTTGCTCCAGAAGGTATCTTACTCGTTGAAGGAAGCGGTCCTGCTTCAACAATTGAAATTCTCAAAAAAACATCAATTCCTATCGTGATCATACCAGAAAATTATTCTCGAGAAAGTGTGATAGAAAAAATTCGTCTTGTTGGAAAAGCCATCCATCGTGAAGCACAAGCTGCTGTATTAATTCAAAAAGTGAGCCGTGATTTTGTAGATAATGATGCTCTTTTGGCAAAAGTAACGAAACCAAAGCGTGTCCTTTTTATTTTGTCGGTACAAAATGGGCGCGTTATGGCATCTGGAACAGATACAGCAGCAGATGGTATCATAAAACTTTCAGGTGGGATCAATGCTATTACTGATTATAAAGGCTATAAACTTCTCAATAACGAAGCGTTATTGAAAGCGAATCCTGATGTTATTTTACTTATAAAACACGGTGAGAAATCCATTAATCTTGAAAAGGTTTTAGCTATACCAGCTATCCAAGCAACAACTGCAGCAAAAAATCATGCTATTAAACAAATGGATGCTATGTACCTTTTAGGATTTGGTCCACGTACTGCAGACGCATCAAGAGAACTTATTCATATGCTTTATGGTGCAAACTAAAATGGTAAAAACGGATAAAATTGGTAGAGAATCCATCTATGGTTTATGCATCTGAAACAAAAAAAAATAAAAAAATGAATCGTAAAAATTTGAGAACAATACTCTTATTAGGTCTAATAATGTTCCTTATCTTGAGTATTTTGGGCGGACTTTTAAATGGTGCTTCAAATACTTCTTTCTTTGATTTTCTTAATATCATGTTTACGCAAGAATTTTCTGTAAGTAGTAAAACACGTGATTATCTTATATTTATCGATATAAGGCTTCCTCGCGTTATCCTAGGATTATTGATCGGGGCTGCTTTGGCTGTCTCTGGTGTTATGATGCAAGGACTTTTCCGTAATCCTCTTGCAGATCCTGGAATTATAGGTGTATCAGCAGGAGCTGGTCTTGGTGCCGTTTTAGCAATTGTTTTAGGTTTTGCTTTTCCTGTTTCATTTGCGCCTTTTCTAGAGCCTTACAAAGTTATCATGGGTGCTTTTTTGGGTGGACTTTTATCAACGATTGTTCTCTACATAATAGCGACGCATCATAACTTTACCTCTATTGCAACTATGCTACTTGCCGGTATTGCTCTTGGTGCATTAAGCGGTGCAGTTGTTGGAACATTGATTTTTATTGCAAATGACCAACAATTACGCGATATCACTTTTTGGAGTCTTGGCTCTCTTGCGGGCGCGACATGGTGGAAAGTATGGCTCGTTCTCCCTTTCATTTTTATTGGTCTTCTTTTTTCTCCCTTTTTATCACGAGCACTTAATGCTCTTGCGCTTGGAGAAGCTGTTGCTGGCCATATCGGTTTCCATATTCAACGCGTTAAGAATATTGCAATTCCCCTCGTTGCTCTTATGTGTGGTAGTGCAGTTGCTGTCAGTGGTGGTATTGGTTTTATTGGTATTATTGTTCCTCATATTTTACGTCAGATCATTGGTCCTGATCACCGCTATCTTATTCCTTACTCTGCTCTCTTGGGAGCATCTTTACTTATTTTTGCTGATACGTTTGCACGTTTAATTGTTGCCCCCGCGGAATTACCAATTGGAATTGTAACAGCGCTTTTTGGTGCCCCCTTCTTCCTGTGGATCCTTATATGCAAACGAGGGACTGCCTTTTCATGATTGAAGCAACAAATATTTGCGTTCAGCGCGGAAAAAAACAGATTCTCAATCACATTAATCTTCAAGCTAAAAGTGGTGCTTTTACCATCATAATTGGTCCTAATGGATCGGGAAAAAGTACTTTTGTCAAAGCACTGAGTGGGGAAATTCCTTACAGTGGGAAAATAACCTTAAATGGTTATGATGTGCGCCAAACAAAAACTTATGAAATGGCAAAAATGCGCGCTGTGCTCCCACAATCAACAACGCTTGTCTTTCCATTCTTAGTCCATGAAGTTGTAAGACTTGGCCTTTCTGTAAACCAACTCACCATTGCCAAAACCGAGTTACAAAATCTTATCCAGAAAGCTTTAGATCGCGTTGACCTTTCTGATTATGGTAACCTATATTATCACCAATTATCAGGTGGAGAACAAGCACGCGTACAACTTGCTCGTGTTCTTTGCCAAATCTGGAAACCCATTTATAATGGAATTCCTCGTTGGATGATATTAGATGAACCTATTGCTAGCCTTGATATTCAACATCAAATTATCGTTATGGATATCGCTAAACAATTTACCCATTCTGGTGGTGGCGTTCTCGCTGTTCTTCATGATCTCAATCTCGCAGCACATTATGCAGATAGCATGATCTTGCTAAAGGAAGGAGAGATTTATTGCGAAGGAAATGCGACTAATGTTTTGACAACACAAAATCTACGCGATGTTTATCATTGTTCCTTAAACGTTTCTGAATTACCTAAAGAAGATATCCCTTTTATACTCCCTCAAACAGCATCCTCTTATGAATTTAGATCCTAAAGCAGTCAGCTTCAATCTAAAAATTAATGTACTTAGCACAATAAAGTACGCAAATATTCAAGATTCTATTTTATTTTTAATGAACTCCTTTCTATCATTTAACGTCTTCCGCTCACATCAAAGATATTTTTGGAAAAAACTATCTATTTAAAATCTTTCAAGATTTTACGTACTAAAAATATTTGAGATTTTGTTTTGCTATCATACTTTTATATAATGCAAGTTTATATGACATAAATATGTATTTTCCTCGCTCTTTCTATCACTCTTGTCTTTAATAAAAATGATCCAGAAATACATACAAATACCTTTGTCATAATAATTATATGGATTCTTTATATTTTCTAGGGACTAGATAAAAATTAAGTACCTCTTGACAATCTGTAAAATATTTATTTGTTGCTTTAACGGCGTTATTTTTTCTCATAACATATATGCTTTTGCTTTATCTTTTTTATATTGATTCTTTATCTATCTCTGTAGTCAATAAAAAAATTAAATATAATCGTATTTTTATTTTTCTTCCTCTATTAGAAAAATTGTTTATTGGTACATCAAAAGAATTAAACTATTGAATAAAATATTAAAATAAATTCAATAACGCTTCTTGCCGTCCCCTTAACGAAAAAACAATGCGTAATATAGGGATGAAAAGAAAGTATAACGATAATTTCACTCAAGGAATATACCATTTACAAATATAACCTACATCATAGCATTGCAAAGAAATAAAATTGATAAAGAGATGAGAAATCTCTTTATGAGATCAATTCGCGGATACAAAGATATACTGTTTTTTTGTAATAAAACGCTACAAATGTTGCACTTTTTCATGCCTCAGATTGAGTAATTGTATCACTTTAGCCCCTATCAAAACACCTGATGAAAAGATATATCTCCAAATCATTTAATGGCAAATTTAAAATAATTTTTACATATTTTCTCTTCATAATCATACAATTATAAAAAATTATATCATTAACTCTTCCCCCCCCAATCATTTAAAATTATTTTTTAACTCTCTCAAATATTGTATAAAGAGTATAGATTTCCTCTTCACATACATAAAAAATAACGCGGAATTGCTCCGCGTTAACAAAATTACCAAGGTGTATAGATTATTTATGAACCGACCATACTCATGATTTTATAGCATAGACAACAGTTGCATTAACAGGGCGCGTTTCTGCCTCACCCGTATGAGAAAGAGTTACCTTGTGTGTATGTGCACCAGCAGAAGCTGTTCTTCCTTTCAGGGTCGCATTATAAGTATAATGATTCGGTAGTCTTCCAATATCACCAGTTGGCCATCCTACCCCTTGATACTCAAAATTGTGTGCATGCTCGCCTGATTCTTCAATGGTTCCAATATGCGTATGCGATTTTATGCTATCTTGTTGTTTATCTGCAAATTTTCTACCACCATCTAAACCACGGCCATCATCAAAGCCGCGTAAAAACATACCTCTAAAATCAGGAACTTTAAAAGTTCCATAGCTGTTTTTCCCCCATTTATCACCTATTGCCTTGAATAACTGCGGATAATCCTCACACTTATAGGACTGACCATCACATAAAAGCCAACCATTTGGCACACTTTGCATAGCAAATGTTGCAATGAATCCAGCAGGAAAATTTTCTATTTTTGGTGATGTAGGATTTAATAAATACCACCCTTCATGCTCTTTTATTAAAACACCATTATTATATACCATTTCATAAATGCCACCTCTTTGCAGTTCTCCCCCTTCTAAGGGGATAACCCCCACATCAGTGGCTTTATAGATAAGCTTTTCTCCTATATTATTAACAGTTATTGTCGTCGTGCCAATATTCATGCCACGAGCTTTAAAACGTATGATGATATCATTGTTGTATTTCTTTATCGGTGAAACTGTCTTTAAGGTAATTAATGTTGTTTTATCTTCCGCATTTACCATAAAGCTTGAGTCAATAGATCCACCATTATCTGCAAGATATTCTCGTACGCGCTGCATCATCGCCCGAGCACTATCATTAACAGAACTAGGCGGCTGACCTTCTGCCCAATTAATGATACTATCTGAATGAGCATTTTCATCGGCCTTTAGCGACCAATCATAAATATTAGACATTTTAAATCCCCCATTATTTTCATAATTTTTCTAACAATTTCTCATTCTGTGCACTAGAATGCGCTGCCATTTTTTATTGCTACATCATAACCACTGCACCATCCGTATTTACACATTTTATCTCTCTTCCCTCCTTCCAATTTAATAACCTAAATTCATCAGACCTTCTTCATAACATCAGCATTAATACAACTAATTCTAATGTGTAATATGAGCCACCTCATCTGAGGTTACTTAATATCTTGTTTTGTTGTTGTGCTGTTGTTATACAGTTATATTTTCAATATCTTGCAATCTCATTGCAAATTATAAATACTGTTCAAAATTCCCCCTACTATGGATTTCATAGAACTGTTATTGAATGTAATAACTTATCATCCGCATAGAAAGTTTCTGATTTAAACATTCTCTTTTTTATTTTTTTCAATAGCTTAAATTTATTTCGTCGATATTTTATACTCTATATTTTAAACAAAGAATCTCTCTCTTTTGACTTCCATTTATCTTAAAATTCTAAAAGTTAACTTCAAATTCTTTGTATGCATCATTATGTTTTTATTCATATGCAAATACCTTGAAAGGCTCTATTTTATTCAATTTATTCCTGAAATTGTTTTACTCGATCAATACCAACATTTTTTAAACAAGCTTCTGTTCAATCTTAATGCACCATAGGAAATATATTCACTATGACAGTTTTTTTACACCTTAATTGAACTAGAAATGAAATACTTTAAATACTAAAGAAATATCACAAACCCTCATCAGATCTGATGAATATCAATTTCTTTTACTTGAATTAAAAAATAGCCCTTACCCCCTATAAAATGCGCGCCATTTTCACCTTTAAAGAGCTGTAAGCGCCCATTGTCCTCCCCCACCTAATGCGATTACCCACATGTAATATTCTATTATATATTGATTCTTTTTGCAAGAACAATAAATCCTTCTGAACATGCACTCGCAATTATTAGCTTTCTCTCTCCTTGTGGAAAGATAAGAGTAAAGATTTACTGTTTTGATAACAAATTCTGTACTGGCTAAAACAACAGAGCAAAATACATCATATCATCGAACTTCATTGTAATCATGATTTAAAAATTTAAGTAGGCTTTCTTAATATTTTACTTTGTTACATCATCAGCTTTTATAGAAAAAATCTCAACCGTGCTTACAATATCTATACCACCATTATTTCCTCTTAGAAGAAGAAAAAGATCTCTCAATAATGATAAATAAAATTATGAAAATTGAATAGCTTACTGTTTTATATAAGAGATTAAGCCATCATTCCCACACTTCTTACCTTCTTTTTCAGAAACTTTCAACATTGTGTTTTTTTAAGAGGTATAGTTTTATTGAAGCACCTTCACTCCATTTGATACCAGCAATTTGTGAGGTCATTTTTACATCGTCTGCTATATTTGATATATTTTATTCCTTATATAAAAAACCATACTCACACTGCCTTTGCGAATAAAGAACTTTTCTGTAATTTCATATATATTTAAACTATAAGAATTTATAAAATACGATTTGTTTTATTATCAATAAAATAATCTATATGTCGTGATTTTTTATATAAAAATACCTTATATTTTATTCATAAAAAATAAAACTCATCTTTATTAAATATAGACGTTATTAAACTTTTTATTATTGATCATGTAAAATAGTAAATAGAGTATATTCATCATTTTCTTATTTATAATGATATCTTAATTGAACACAACTATGAAAAAATAAGAAAGTTTTATTTTATATTCTAAATACGTAGAATAAACATAAATTTAAAGGATATGTAATAATCTGTCATGATTTCAGAAACAAAAGCATCACGACATGACACTTTATAAAAAGGGTGCTATTGTCTGAAGATGAGTGACTAGCTTAGTAAAAAAGCTACATAAAAGTAAAAGAATAAAAATTAATGGAATTGCGCAGCATATACCCTCTGGCTTTAGCTATAAATTTTATCCTCATCATTTCTTTATAAAAAGATTTTAATATTATCACTGGTTATTTCATAGTATCTGCTTTTATTTCTAACGAATGTAGAAAAATCGTTAAAAATATATCTTTGTGATTGACAATGTCAGTATTTAAGCCAATCATGTGTATCCTGGCAAAAGTGTTTACGTGGGGGAGTGCAAGTATTATTTCAAAGATATTGCGTTGATCTTTTCAAAGTAAATCTTCTTAAACTTTATTGAAGATAACTTACTATAAAATATTATAAGCATCTCTTCATTCAAGATACATTATTGATCATTTAAATATATCTCCATTAACATCACGCCTTAGTTTTTAAACTATGTGTTTAGAAGGAAAAAGTTTGTGCCGAAAAATATTCCATCAATCAGTTGTAGTCCCTTTCCTGCCTCACGCAAAATTTATCAACAGAGTCCTCTTTTTTCTGATGTGCGTGTTCCATTGCGTGAAATTTCATTGACCGATGGGAGTGGTGAAAAACCTTTAAATGTTTACGATACTTCTGGTCCCTATACCGACAAAGATGCAGTCATTGATCTTACAAAAGGTTTACCTGCAATTGGCTCATCTTGGCTCTTTCAGCGTGCTGATACTGAACCTTATCCTGCACGCTTAGTTAAACCTGAAGATAATGGATTAACCTATAATAGCTCTGCTATTCCAACATTTGAACAAAAACGACCTATTTTACGAGCTAAAAGTGGCAAAGCAATCACACAAATGGCGTATGCACGCGCAGGTATTATTACCGCCGAAATGGAATATGTTGCTATACGAGAAAATGAAGGACTGGCAATAAAAGATCAACAAAAAGTACACTCAGATACATTGGATGGAGAAATACCAGAAATTTATACTGCGGAATACGTTCGTAATGAAATTGCAAATGGACGAGCCATTATTCCACAAAATATCAATCATCCAGAATGTGAACCAATGATTATTGGACGTAATTTTCGTGTTAAAATTAATGCCAATATTGGCAATTCAGCAGTAACTTCATCGATGGCAGAAGAAGTTGATAAAATGGTTTGGGCTATTCGTTGGGGGGCAGATACAGTTATGGATCTCTCAACAGGAAGAAATATTCACAATATTCGTGAGTGGATTATTCGAAATTCTCCTGTGCCTATCGGGACTGTTCCTCTTTATCAAGCACTCGAAAAAGTACAAGGTATTGCTGAAAATCTAACATGGGGTATTTTTCGCGATACTCTTATAGAACAAGCAGAACAAGGGGTTGATTATTTTACCATTCATGCAGGCTTAAGATTACCATTTATTCCTATGACCATTGATCGTGTAACAGGTATTGTTTCACGAGGCGGTTCTATTATGGCAAAATGGTGTCTCCATCATCACAAAGAAAGCTTTCTCTACGAACATTTTGATGAAATTTGTGATATTGCAAAAACATATGATATCTCTCTTTCATTAGGAGATGGATTACGCCCTGGCTCTATTGCCGATGCCAATGATGAAGCACAATTTGCCGAACTTAAAACTTTAGGAGAATTGACAAAAATTGCTTGGGAAAAAAATGTACAGGTTATGATTGAAGGACCAGGACATATCCCAATGCACAAGATTAAAGAAAATATGGAGCAACAACTCAATCTCTGTCATGAAGCACCTTTTTATACTTTGGGACCTCTTACAACTGATATTGCTCCTGGTTATGACCATATTACATCAGCAATTGGTGCTGCTATGATTGGATGGTTTGGAACTGCCATGTTGTGCTATGTAACGCCTAAAGAACATTTGGGACTTCCCGATAAAAATGATGTCAAAACGGGGGTCATCACTTATAAAATCGCCGCTCATGCTGCTGATCTTGCAAAAGGTTTGCCTAGAGCACAGTTGCGCGATAACGCTCTCTCACGTGCACGATTCGACTTTAGATGGCATGATCAATTCAACCTGTCTCTTGATCCAGAAACAGCTTGTACCTTTCATGATGAAACAATGCCGAAAGATGCCCATAAATTGGTGCATTTTTGTTCCATGTGTGGACCAAAATTCTGTTCTATGCGTATTTCTCATGATATTCGTGATGCTGCAGCACTCAAAAAAACAAAAGGTGAAGGTATGATTGCTATGGCTGAAAAATATCAAGAAAGTGGTGATCTTTATGTCGATGCATCTCAAAAAAAGAGAGTAAATAGTTGAAGAATATTCTTATCAAAGGTGCGGGCGTTGCTGGTTTAACCGTTGCTTTTATGTTACAACAAAAAGGCGCTCGTGTTACTGTATCGGCTCCACTAAACTCTCCTATAGGATCGTCCAGTTGGTATGCTGGAGGAATGCTTGCTCCTTATTGTGAAAAAGAAAATACTGAACAGATTGTTGAAGACCTTGGTGTACAAGCTATACACTGGTGGCGCAAAATATTTCCAGATCTTGTTACACAAAAAGGTACTTTAGTGGTTGCTCCTACGCGTGATAGAGGAGAACTTGAACGATTCTCACTTCGCACACATCATCATAGAACCATAAACCGTGCAGAAATAGCCCATCTTGAACCAGATCTTGCAGAACATTTTGACTGTGGGCTTTTTTATGAAAGTGAAGCCCACCTTGATCCTCGTAAAGCACTTATCGCTTTAAAAGAAAAACTGATAACAAATGACGCATGTTTTGTTGATGTTAAAACATCTGAAACAAATTTTGATATGGTCATTGATGCAACAGGAATAGCACGTTTAGGAAAAGATAAAAATATACGGGGCGTGCGTGGTGAAATGCTACTCTTGCGGAGTACAGAAATTAAGATTTCCCGCCCAATTCGTCTTCTTCATCCACGATTTCCACTTTATGTTGTTCCACGACAGGATGATATTTTCATGATTGGCGCAACGATGATTGAAAGTGACTTTGGTGGTCCAATCTCGGTGAGATCAATGATGGAATTGCTCAACGCGGCCTATACATTGCACCCTGCTTTTGCCGAAGCAGAAATTGTTGAATCCGGCGTTGGTATTCGTCCAGCTTATCCTGATAACTTCCCTTCTGTATGCAAATATGGTAACCATATCTCTATTAATGGATTTTATAGACATGGTTTTCTTTTGTCTCCAGAAATGGCAAAACGAGCGGTGAAATTGGCATTGGAATAAAACATGCAAATATTTGTTAATGGTGAAACACTTCAAACAGAAGCTCCTTTTCTTAGTCTCTTGCTTGTGGAATTGGGGTATGAAGGAAATTGGCTAGCAACTGCTGTTAATGCTGAAGTTGTTCCTGTAGATGCGCGTGACCAATTTATTTTGCATGAAGGAGATAAAGTGGAAATTTTAAGCCCAATGCAAGGTGGTTAATTATGTTGAATCTTTATGGACGACAATTCACCTCTCGTCTTATGTTAGGTACAGCGCAATATCCTTCTCCTGCCATCCTTCGTGATGCTATTCATAAATCGAATACAGAAATTGTAACCGTTTCATTACGTCGAGAAAGCGCAGGTAGAAAACAAGGAGGGCAGTTTTGGCAATTCCTTCAAGAGCTCGATATAACGATACTTCCCAATACCGCTGGTTGTTATACTGTTAAAGAAGCGGTGACAACAGCCCATTTAGCTCGTGATCTCTTTAAAACCTCTTGGATTAAACTCGAAATTATTGGTAATTCAGATACCTTACAGCCAAACGTCTTTTCTTTAATTGAAGCAGCAAAAATTTTAAACAATGAAGATTTCAAAATTTTTGCCTATACAACCGATGATCTCATTGTTGCTGAAAAACTCTTAGATGTTGGCTGCCGTGTCATTATGCCTTGGTGTGCCCCTATTGGATCAGCCAAAGGCCCTCATCATACCGATGGACTGCGTTCTATCCGTGCTTATCTTCCAGATGTTACTCTTGTTATTGATGCCGGCATCGGGCGCCCATCCCATGCCGCTGTTGCTATGGAACTGGGTTATGATGCGGTCCTTCTTAATACCGCAGTTGCTAAAGCAGGTGATCCTGTTTTGATGGCTGAGGCCTTTTCCAAAGCTATTCAGGCAGGGCGTATGGGGTATAAAGCAGGTATTCTCGAAGCACGCAATATCGCGGTCCCTTCAACTCCCGTCATTGGTAAAGCGGTATTTTGATGAAATTGGATCCTTTTTACCTCATTGTTGATACTGCTGAGTGGGTTGAACGTTTGATTCCTCTTGGTGTCAAACTCATACAATTGCGTATGAAAAATGAAGATCTTAAAACGATCCGTCAACATACCAAGCGTGCAAAAAACATATGTGATAAATGGGGGGCACAATTAATTATTAATGATCATTGGATCATAGCCATTGATGAAAAATGCAATTTTATTCATCTTGGGCAAGAAGATCTATGCAATGCTGATCTCCTTGCAATTCGTAAAAATGGTATAAGATTTGGTCTTAGCACCCATGATGAACATGAATTGGATATCGCGCTCTCTGTTAATCCTGACTATATTGCTCTTGGTCCTATTTATCCGACAATCTTAAAAAAAATGAAATGGAAACCTCAAGGATTAGAAAAAATTAAACAATGGAGAAAGCGAATTGGTGCTTTACCTCTCGTTGGCATTGGTGGTTTAACACCAGAACGTGCAGTTTGTGTTTTAAAAGCAGGAGCCAATAGCGCTGCTGTTGTGACTGACATTATCCTCCATAAAAAACCTGAAGAGCGGGTACAACAATGGATCAAGGGGACCCAACCATGGCGTTAACGCCTTCTATTCTCATTGTTGCGGGTACTGATCCAACAGGAGGTGCTGGCATTGTTCGTGATATAGAAACCTCTACGCATTTTCAAATAAAAGCAAATTTAGCAATTACTTGTGTTAACGTACAAAATGATCATCACGTTGCTGAAATTGTTCCCATGAATGAAAAACTTATCGCCGCGCAAATGCGCATAGCCTTAGAAGCTAATCCTATCAGCGCAATAAAAATTGGTATGACAGGAAATCAAGCAATTATAGCAGCAATTTGTCATGTCCTCGAAGATTACCCCCATATTCCGGTTATTCTTGATCCTGTGCTGGTTGCCTCATCAGGAGGAAAACTGACAACAGAAAAAATCATAGAAATTATGATCAATCAGCTTCTCCCACATGTCACTCTTTTAACACCAAATAGAGATGAACTTGCTCTTCTTAGCCAAACCCCATTGGCATCTCATGATAAGCAAGCAATACAACAAGCAAAAAAACTTTTGTCATTGGGAGCTCGCTCTATTTTAGTAAAAGGGGGACATGCAGATGGTCCTCTTGCAATTGATAGATTCATTGACAAAACTGAAATCATCAATATTTCTGCTCCACGTTTAAAAGGAACAATGCGTGGAACAGGTTGCATTCTCTCAAGTGCTATTGCAGCCCATTTGGCACTCAATGAACCTCTTATTTCAGCTGTAAAAAAAGCAAAAATATATACCCACACATTGCTTTTAAACCATTGTAAAAACAGTTTTTAAAAGTCTTAGTATTTCTCATAAAAGTAATATTATTCTTTTATTTATAGAGTTAATATTTTTAATAAAAATTATTAACAAAGCTAAAAATATAATAATAAAAAATTTATAGTTAAATTTACAAATAAAATACTATAAAAGTTACTTTCATTAATGATTAAATAGAGCATATAATGGTCATAAATGTTATCATTTATGCCACTTGTGTTCAGTAGAAAATTCTTTTACCATAAAGAGATTAATCTGTTTAAAAAACTAAAATGGTGCATTTGAACAAATTGTACATTTTAAAATGTATATAGTCTCAAGCACCTGTATTTAAGATCTGCCTTTTTTGTGAAAAGAGAGAATCCTATCAGCATTCTTATACATTAATGGCTAGCGAATACGTTTATAAAACTTGAAGGATAATTTTGTTTGATCTATAATCCCTAGATCATTAGAAAAAGTAAAATGTTAAATCAAACGCCGCACTCGATTTCCTATGAAGAACTCTTAAACTTTTATAAAGAAAGTGGTGCGGATGCCGTTCTGACAGACTTCCCTATTGATCGTTTTAAGCAGTCTGCTTGTTCAGAGAGAAAATTAACGCCTGTTGTTAACATTTCTGGTAATCAACAAACATCTGCCAAAACATCTCCAAGCGTAAAATTAGATAATCATCCACTGTATAATTCTAGTCCTATACAAAACGAATCCGCTGCTATAGAGAGTGCAAAAAGTGCAAAGACACTTGATGAATTAAAATCTGCCCTCCTTGCATTTAATGGCTGTTCACTAAAATTGACAGCAAAAAATACCTGTTTTTCAGATGGAACAGCAGGAAGTCCCCTAATGCTCATAGGTGAAGCACCAGGACGAGAAGAGGATATACAAGGAATTCCTTTTGTGGGAAAAGCAGGGATGTTACTTAATAAAATCCTCGCATCAATTGGCTTAACAAGAAATAATGTTTACATCGCCAACACTATTCCTTGGCGTCCACCAGGAAATCGTACACCAACACCAAGAGAAGTGGCATTGTGCCGCCCTTTTATTGAACGGCACATTTCTTTAGCACGTCCTCGTGTTCTTATAGCACTGGGAGGCGTTGCTGCACAATTTCTTACTGGATCTCAAAATGGGATTATCCGAACAAGAGGGAAATGGCATATCTATGAAAGCGAAGATAATATAAAAATACCTGTTATGCCAACTTTTCATCCAGCTTACCTTCTTAGAACCCCTAGTCAAAAGAAGCTTACATGGATAGACTTCTTAGAAGTAAAAAATCGCCTCGACAGCCTTTTGTAATTCTTTAATCCTATCTTGCTTCTAAAATTAAAACACCCTTCTTTAACTCTTAAAATACTAATGGGAAAAAACTATGAAACAGCCAATAACATCTATTTATCGTTTGGAAGATTACCAACCAACTCCTTACGCTATCCCTAAAACACACCTTTCTTTCCAATTGGCACCAACAAAAACCTATGTTACAGCCATATTGTTTATTGAGCCTCGTCACGATACAAAAGAATTAACACCTCTCGTTCTTTCTGGTGATGATCTTACTTTAATTTCCGTTTCTATTAATGATGAGATATTAGCCCCAAACACTTATAGAGTGACGCCTTCACGTTTAGAGATTACAACGCCACCAACGGCTCCTTTTACATTAAAATTGGTTACGGAACTGAATCCTGAAAGCAACCGCCAACTTATGGGGCTTTATCTTTCAAATGGTGTTTATTGCTCACAATGCGAATCGGAAGGTTTTCGTCGTATCACTTATTTTTACGACCGCCCAGATGTTCTTTCTACCTATAGAGTAAAAATTGAAGCAGATTCCAAAACAATCCCAATCTTGCTTTCAAACGGTAATCTCGTGGGAACAGGAACTTTAGAGAATAATCGTCATTTTGCTATTTGGGAAGATCCTTATCCCAAGCCATCTTATCTCTTTGCTTTAGTAGGTGGAGATCTTGATAAGTTAGAAGACCATTTTACAACTGTATCTGGACGACGTATCGAGCTTGGTATCTATGTAGAAAAAGGAAAAACCGAACGCGCAACCTATGCAATGGATGCTCTTAAACGTTCCATGCGTTGGGATGAACAATGTTTCGGACGCGAATATGATCTTGATGTTTTCAATATTGTTGCTGTGTCCGACTTTAACATGGGAGCAATGGAAAACAAAGGCCTTAACGTTTTTAATGATAAATATGTTCTTGTCGATCCTGAAACAGCAACCGATCAGGATTATAGAAATGTTGAACGTGTCATTGCCCATGAATATTTCCATAATTGGAGCGGTAATCGTGTTACCTGTCGCGATTGGTTTCAACTCTGTTTAAAAGAAGGATTCACTGTTTATCGTGATCAGGAATTTTCATCAGATCAAAATATACGCAGCCTACAGCGAATTGAAAATGTAAAAGCATTAAAAGCGACGCAATTTACAGAAGACGCAGGACCTCTTGCGCATCCTGTACGTCCTCGTCAATATAGCCAAATTAATAATTTTTACACCACAACTGTTTATGAAAAAGGTGCTGAAGTTGTTCGCATGATACGAACTATTTTAGGTCCTACTCTGTTTCGTAAAGGCACTGATCTTTATTTTCAACGTCATGATGGACAAGCTTGTACAATTGAAGATTTTATTACCTGTTTTGCTGAAGTGTCTGGTCAAGACTTCTCCCAATTCATGCTATGGTATGAACAGGCAGGAACACCCAATGTAGAAATCGATAGTCATTATAGCGATGGTGTTTTAACAATTCATACAAAGCAACATATTCCCGCAACCCCACAACAAAATACAAAAAAGCCTATGCTTATCCCTATCGTATTTGGCTTGTTAGGACCTAACGGAGAAAACCTCGCTTATGAAGCGGATACAGATATTCAATCAGACGTTATGCTTTTATCCAAGGAAAGCCAAACGTTTACATTAAAAGGACTGCGTGAAAAACCCGTTTTATCACTGCTGCGAGACTTTTCTGCACCAATCATTCTACACACGCCATTTAATGAAAGTGAACTTATTTTTCTTGCACAACATGATGACAATCACCTTAATCGCTGGCAATCTCTTAATCATTTAATGACGCAAGCTTTGCTTCAAAGCATTCAAGATAAAACACAAGCAGCAAAAGAAACAATCTCCTCTGCTTTGCTAAACCTGATTGAAACAATCATAACAGATGAAACCTTAGAGCCTGAATTTCGTGCCTTCTGTTTAAATTTACCTAGTGAAGTTGAGCTTGCTCATACAATCGGTAAAAATATTGATCCAGATCGTATTCATTACGTGCGCAATCAGTTTCTCGCTTCACTTGCACAAACACATCAAAAACTCTTAACAAAATTTTATGAACAAATGCAAACCCAAGAACCCTATTCACCAGACACTGTACAAGCCGGAAAGCGAGCATTCAAGAACATACTATTGGATTATCTTTCCATTTCTGAGAACAATCCAAATCGTGCGGCAACACAGTATGCAACAGCTGATAATATGACTGACCGAATGGCGAGTATTGCTGTTCTCGTGAAGCGTTTTAATGAAAGTGAGCAGGCACAAAATGCCTTAAATGATTTTGAAAACCGCTATCGACATGACCCTTTGGTTATGGATAAATGGTTTTCTATTCAAGCAATGGTTGCTGGCACATCAACACTCGAAAATGTTCAAAAGCTCATGCAACACCCGCTATTTTCAAAGGATAATCCTAATCGTGTACGATCTCTGATCGGTGTCTTTGCCTCTAACAACCCCACAGGCTTTAACAGAGTTGATGGTGCCTCCTATGATTTTCTTTGCCAAATCATTTTAGAAATTGACAAAAAAAATCCACAGCTTGCTTCACGATTATTAACAACTTTGCGCTCTTGGCGACAATTAGAACCCATTCGGCAACAAAAACTTGAAACGGCATTAAAAACGATTGCTGCCGCGCCAAAATTATCAAGCGATGTTTCTGATATCATCAATCGTCTACTCACTTGAAACAAAAAAACATTTTAAATCAATATACTATAATATTTTTAAAAATAAACTCTACAAGCTACTTTGATCATCATTAAACCTATAAACAGGCAATCTAAGCCTGTTTATAGGCCATGTTTAAAATGCCTTTTCCTTTTCATATTCCAAATTCATAAAAGTAAAATACTTTTTTTTAAAAAAAGACTGGACAGAAGACTCCTGTTTTGATTCATTGCACTCTCATGGGGTTATTAATGAATATCGAAGCAGTTTTTAAATCACATTATTCCGGAATTAAAGGAACAAGAGATGGCTAAATTGGACGCATATAATGCGCCAACGGAGATATATGCTGATTCAAAATCGAGCGCTCAAAGCCATAAAGCGCAGACAAAGCGTATTCATCTGTTTTCTGGCTCTACCTATCAAAAGCTTCTCTTTATTGAACCTTGGTTGCGACGCTCACTTCCCTTTGTCATTGTGGCATTTCTTATTGCGCTTGCTGTAATTCGTTTTGTATCAATCTATGATTGGCGCAACACAATTGATAAAAGCACACGTTCGACCATCATTCTCTTAGCTTCTCATATTACCAATACAATTGATCATGACTTATTGGCCGTTTCTCAGAAAGAAAAAAGCTCTGCCCTTTCTCATAGTCATTTGCAAGATATCCTCTCCACTTTTCGTAATCAAGATCTTATTAATCCCAGCACTCTCATCGCCATCGTTGATGAAAAAGGCAATGTCTTGGCTTCATCCAGTTCAGAGATCATCCTAGGAAAACCTTTGCAAGATTTTATCTCTGACAGCATTGCTTTACAATCTCTTGGACAACACGCTGGAGTTATGAAAATCACAATAGGCAAAGATACCCCTGCTCTTGCTTCATTTCACCAAACAGAAAATGGACAATATGGCGTATTCATTAGCGAAAAGATGCAAAATAGCGCTATGGAATGGCGCAAATTTTTTTCGCTTAATATAACTCTATTCATCGGAACGAGTGGTATTATTCTTGCTCTTCTTTATGCTTATTACAATCAACTTTTACGAGCACGTAAGACTGATCTTATTTCAGAAAAAATTCAAAACCGTATTGATATGGCAATGATGCGTGGGCGTTGTGGACTATGGGATTGGAATATGGTAAGCGGACGCGTCTACTGGTCACGAGCAATGTATGAAATGCTCGGCTATGTCCCTCAAGATGCATTGCTCTCAATTTCCCAAATTAGCACCATTATCAATCCAAATGATGCCAACTTTTTTGATCTTGCTCAAGAATTAATGGGAGGCAAAAAAAAACATATTGATATCAATGTTCCCATGCGTCATGCTGATGGTCATTATGTATGGATGCGACTGCGCGCCGAAGTTACTGAAGAAGAAGAACCCCATTTGGTTGGTATTTCTTTCGACATTAGTGAACAGCAGCAATTGGCTGAACAAACAGCTCAAGCCGACCTTCGTATTCGTGATGCGATTGAAAACATTTCAGAATCTTTTGTCTTGTGGGATGCTGAGGGACGTTTAGTCATGTCCAACAGCAAATTTTGTGAATATGCCGCTATTCCTAAACAAATTCTACAATCAGGTATCCAACGTGCAACCGTCGAAGCCATGACCCGTCCTGCTCTTAGTGAATATCCCCTTAAAGATGATGGTACGGGTAATTTAACCAGTATTCGCCAAACTGCAGATGGTTTTTGGCTCAAAATTAATGAACGTCGAACCCAAGACGGAGGACTGGTTTGTATCGGGACTGACATTTCTGAACTTAAACAACAACAGGAAAAATTTGAAGACAGCGAAAGGCGTCTTTTTTCTTTCATTCAAGAACTCAAACGTGCGAGAGGAAGTGCTCAACAACGCGCAACAGAAGTTGAAAAACTTAATAAAAGTCTGAAAGCAGAAAAAGAACGCGCCGAAAGTGCCAATAAGGCTAAATCAGAATTTTTAGCCAATATGTCTCATGAATTGCGCACTCCACTGAATGCTATTCTCGGCTTTTCAGATATCATGTTACAATCAACCTTTGGTCCTCTTGGTTCACAACGCTATAAGGAATATATGCATGATATTTATAATTCAGGAACTCATCTTCTAACCCTTATCAATGACATCCTTGATATGTCAAAAATCGAAGCTGGAAGATTTACGCTTGATTGTAAAAATACCGATCTTGAACCCATCATTAGTGAAGCAGTACGAACACTAACGCCTCAGGCTCAAGAAAAAAATATTGCTGTTACAACAAACATTACCCCAGAACTTCATGCTGAAGTTGATGGTCGTGCAATGAAACAGATTTTCCTTAATCTCATCTCTAATGCCGTTAAATTTACTCCTTCTGGCGGAAATATTGATGTCTGCGCTTTCAAGAAAAAAAATAATCTTATTTTTAAAATTACAGATACAGGTGTTGGTATTCCACAATCAGCAATTAAAAAACTTGGACAACCCTTTGAACAAGTTGAAAATCAACTTACTAAATCTCATACGGGCTCAGGTCTTGGGTTAGCCATTTCACGCTCTCTGTTAGAACTACACAAAGGAAAACTTGAAATTACTTCAAAAGAAATGAAAGGAACAACAGTAACCATTATAATGCCCATCACACAAAGTTAAATTCGTTTTTTATCCTTCATTTTGTTCTCTTTGTAACAAAATCTTTTTCCGTTTGCCCCCCCAGCGATACCCTGAAATAAAACCATTTTTACGCACAACACGATGACACGGAATGATAACAGCCAATTCGTTACGTGCACAGGCATTAGCAACGGCACGAAAAGCATTCGGCATACCAATACGGCATGCTAAGACCTCATATGAAATTGTTTCACCACATGGTATATCACATAGTGCCGCCCATACTTGTCGTTGAAAAAATGTACCATTTATATCTAAGAGAAAATTATATTTTTTTACCAACCTGGGCGTTTCTATCATGGCTATAATATGAGCAACTTCTCTCTTAAATGTATTATCACCCACAACTTGTTGTGCATCACCAAAGCGTACCGTAAACTCTTGTAATAATTGCTCTGTAGTATCTCCTAACGCTATATAACAAATTCCTTTTTTAGACTTAACCACCAAAAGCTTTCCTATTGAGACATCTTCTAGACAAAATATTCTCGTTTGGGAAATATTTAGCATTTTCATTTTCTTTATATTTTTAAAAGTTTTGAACATTATACATAAAGTAAAGGGAGGATATTTTTAATCACTTTATAAAACCAAACAAGATCATCTTGAAACTATCTGCTTAGTCATTGTATTAAAATATACTCTTTTATGGAATGGAATCATACATAGATTGACTTTCTTTCTAGCCTAAAGAATCAAGTCTTCAACCAGAGTTGATTTATCAACAATCTAACTTTTTGTTTAATATATCCCAACCGCAACTATTTTATAGGATTCAGTTCATAAGTCTACAAACAAATCCTACACTAAATTTTATCACATACTCCAACCAAAACAACTAATATGTAATTTTCATGCTCTATACCACCTCTCTAAATGTTAGTATTTTACGGGATAACAAGATAAGATTTCTATTTCATTTTACGAAACTCTATTGAACCATAAATAATGGCTTATATTTCATTTCCCACAGTATACTTGAATATTCTCGTTTTTTGGAAAACTACTACTTTTTATCAAATATCATACTTTTTATATACTGATTGGATAACTCAAACAAAAAAAGAATTTTATCTTCAATTTGATGAAAAAAAGCATGGAAAAGACATTTTAGTGCTTACTTTCTTTGTCACTTAACTTATAAAATGACTGTAGCCTCAAAACGGAAATATTTTGCCTGCCACAATCATGCACGGATATTTGTTATAGGAAAAAGCCATGCCCAAACGTACAGATATAAAATCTATTCTTATCATAGGAGCAGGACCTATTATCATTGGTCAGGCATGCGAATTTGACTATTCAGGTACACAAGCTTGTAAAGCATTAAAAGAAGAGGGTTACCGAATTATTTTGGTCAATTCTAATCCTGCTACAATTATGACAGATCCAAATCTAGCTGATGCAACTTATATAGAGCCCATTACTCCTGAAATCGTTGCCAAAATTATTGCCCATGAACGTCCCGATGCCCTTTTACCCACTATGGGAGGACAAACTGCCCTCAACACCGCTTTATCATTAAAACGTATGGGTGTTTTAGACCGTTATAATGTTGAAATGATAGGAGCCAATGCCGATGCTATTGATAAAGCAGAAGACCGTGCTTTATTTCGCCAAGCGATGACAAAAATTGGTTTGGAAACACCACGTTCTATGTTAGCCAATGCAACAGAACTGAAAGAAGAAAATCGTCGACAGCACGCAAAAACGCGTACTGAACTTAAAGAAAAACTTTCTGGTGCTGCGCTTGACAAAGCACTTGAAGAACTTGAGCGCAACTGGCGATATACCGAAGCTGATCGCAAACAACATTATATTGCCCATGCAACAGCAAAAGCAGTTCAAGCTCTTGATATTGTTGGGCTTCCAGCTATTATTCGCCCTTCATTCACCCTTGGTGGGACTGGCGGTGGAATCGCTTACAACCGCTCTGAATTTTATGAAATTATTGAACGTGGTCTTGAAGCTTCACCGACAACAGAAGTATTGATTGAAGAAAGTGTTTTAGGGTGGAAAGAATATGAGATGGAAGTTGTTCGTGATAAGAACGACAACTGTATCATTGTTTGTTCTATTGAAAACATTGACCCAATGGGGATTCATACCGGTGATTCTATCACCGTAGCACCTGCTCTTACCTTAACCGATAAAGAGTATCAATGTATGCGCAATGCCTCGATTGCTGTCTTGCGTGAAATTGGTGTTGAAACGGGTGGATCCAATGTACAGTTTGCTGTCAATCCTGAAAATGGGCGCCTCATTGTTATTGAAATGAATCCGCGTGTTTCTCGCTCTTCAGCGCTTGCCTCAAAAGCAACAGGTTTTCCCATTGCCAAGGTAGCAGCTAAACTGGCTGTTGGTTACACACTTGATGAATTAAAAAATGATATAACAGATGGTGCAACACCAGCATCATTTGAGCCTTCTATTGACTATATTGTGACCAAAATTCCTCGTTTTGCTTTCGAAAAATTTCCTGGTTCATTACCTGTCCTCACGACTGCGATGAAATCTGTAGGAGAAGTCATGGCAATTGGACGTACTTTTCAAGAATCGTTGCAAAAAGCACTCCGTGGTCTTGAAACAGGACTCACTGGTCTTGATGAAATTATAATCCCTGAACATGCTGAAGGTGATGAAAAAAATTCTATACGCTCAGCCATTGCAATACCAAGCCCTGATCGTCTGCGCTACATTGCCCAAGCCATGCGCGCTGGCTTATCTTTAAATGAAATTCACCAAATCAGCAAAATTGACCCGTGGTTTTTAGAACAAATAGCCTCCATCATTGAAATGGAACAACGTATCCGCATCCATGGATTACCCCAAGACGCAAATAACCTACGTATGTTAAAAGCTATGGGCTTTTCAGATGCACGATTAGCCACCCTTACCGGACAAGAGCCTGATGACATTGCAGCTTTGCGCAAATCACTGAATGTTAAACAAGTCTTTAAAAGGATTGACACTTGTGCGGCTGAATTTTCTTCTCCTACAGCCTATATGTATTCAACATATGAAATTCCCTTTGCAGGTGTAGAACACTCAGAAGCATACATTTCTGCACGAAAAAAAATTGCTATTTTAGGCGGTGGACCAAACCGCATTGGGCAAGGTATTGAATTTGATTACTGTTGCTGTCATGCTGCTTTTGCACTACGTGATGCAGGCTTTGAAGCTATTATGATTAACTGCAATCCTGAAACAGTTTCAACCGACTATGACACCTCTGATCGCCTTTATTTTGAATCTTTAACAACAGAAGATGTTATCGCTATTTTAGAAGCAGAACAAGAAAAAGGCGAGTTGGTTGGAGTCATCGTCCAATTTGGCGGACAAACACCCTTGAAATTGGCAAGCGCTCTAGAAAAACACAACATCCCCATCCTAGGCACTTCACCTGACGCCATCGATTTAGCAGAAGATAGAAATCGCTTTCAAAAACTGTTATTTAAACTTAATTTAACACAACCTCAAAATGCTATTGCTCACTCTATCGAACAAGCGCGACTCATTGCCCATGAACTAGGATTCCCATTGGTTGTACGTCCCTCTTATGTTTTAGGAGGACGTGCTATGCAAATTATTCGCGATGAGCGTAGCTTGCAAAATTATTTGCTTGAAAGTGTTCCTGAATTAGTACCAGAAGAGATTAAAGCCCGTTATCCCAATGACAAAACAGAACAAATCAATATATTGCTTGGTAAAAATCCACTTCTCTTTGACACCTATCTAACAGAAGCGATTGAAGTAGATGTTGACTGTCTCTGTGATGGCAACGAAACACTAATCGTTGGTATTATGGAACATATTGAAGAAGCTGGTATCCACTCTGGTGATTCAGCTTGTTCTTTACCAGTCCATACGCTCTCAAATAAAATAGTCGCTGAATTAGAGCGTCAAACCAAAGCATTAGCACAAGCACTTCATGTTCGAGGCTTAATGAATGTACAATATGCCATTAAAGATGACACCATTTATGTCTTAGAAGTCAATCCCCGTGCTTCACGTACTATTCCATTTGTTGCAAAAACGATTGGTCGTCCTATTGCTAAAATGGCTGCACGTATTATGGCAGGAGAAACGCTTCACGATGCTCTTCAAGCTTATGGTGGATTACCTTCTTCGCAGAAAAAACAACATATTGCCGTCAAAGAAGCAGTGTTTCCTTTTGCTCGTTTTTCAGGTGTTGATACACTTCTGGGTCCAGAAATGCGCTCAACCGGTGAAGTTATGGGACTTGACTATGAGTTTGCGCTTGCTTTTGCTAAAGCGCAGCTTGGGGCTGGTGTAAAACTCCCTAAGGAGGGAACTTTATTCGTTTCTGTAAGAGATGAAGATAAAAAGCGCATCTTAAATCCTATAAAACGTTTAACAGAGCTTGGCTTTTCTGTTGTTGCCACAAGTGGAACACAAAAGTTTCTCACCGAACATCATGTTGAAGCAAAAAAAATCAACAAAGTTTTAGAGGGGCACCCACATATTGAAGATGCGATTCGTAATCGCCAAATTCAATTGATTTTTAATACAACCAGCACTGCCAGTGCCATCTCAGATTCCAAATCATTACGCTATGCAGCACTCATGCAAAATGTTCCCTATTATACAACAATAGCGGGAGCCGAAGCCGTCGTAGAAGCGATCAAAGCAATCAAGAAAAAGCGCCTTGAAGTACGTTCCTTACAAAGTTATTTCAGTTAAAGTTCTTGCTATGTGGAAAAGCATACGCCTTTTGATACTCTTTCTCGATTTTTTCTTTGTACAAAAAATAGCAATTAAAGCTTGCTTTTTATTATAAAGGCTCTTATATGAGTTTTATCGAATTTTCGGTTACGTGACTTTCTTTCCTGTGCTTTCTGCACTTTTGACGAAACTTCTCCCACCTAATTTCGATCTAAAACCGTATTGAAGAATTATAGCTTCAGTACACAATATAATTATATATCTAAGGAGTTTCCTATGTCTACAGGAACAGTTAAGTGGTTTAATACAACAAAAGGTTTTGGATTCATTCAACCTAGTGATGGAAGTGCAGATGTATTTGTACACATTTCCGCCGTTGAGCGTTCTGGTCTAAGTAATCTTAATGAAGGGCAAAAAATTTCTTATGATGTTCTTCAAGATCGTCGTTCAGGAAAATTTGCCGCTGGCAACCTTGCAGCCCTTTAAAAGTTAAATTCTGCAATATTTTATTTAAAAATCTTCGTCGTTATAGGCGAAGATTTTTTTATTTTGTATAAAGCATAATTTTATCTTGTAAAAATAAAAGACTTCTTGTCTCCTTTGCACAATTTATCAAACCTCCTCTATCTTTCCTCTAAATCTTTCATAAAACCTAAGAAGAAATGACCTTGCAAAAATCTCAAAAAAGAAGAATATAAAGCCTATGTAAGAGTATTGTGGAAGTTTTTTATTGCATACAATATAATCTCTTATAAAATATTCTTAAAGCAATAATCATTTGATATAATATAAGGATTTTAAATTATGGCTTTTATTGCCGACAAGCTGTCTCGTATCAAACCTTCTGCAACAATTGCGGCTTCCCAAAAGGCTCGCTATTTAAAAACATTAGGGCGCAATGTTATTGCTTTAAGTGCTGGAGAGCCAGACTTTGATACCCCAGACAACATCAAAAACGCGGCTATTGAAGCTATTCGAAGGGGAGAAACAAAATACCCTCCCATATCTGGAATTCCAGAATTGCGCCAAGCAATTTCTGCAAAATTTAAAAGAGAAAATAACCTTCTTTACCAACCAGAACAAATTATTGTTGGTACTGGTGGAAAACAAATTCTCTTTAATGCATTTATGGCAACTTTAAATAAAGGAGATGAAGTCATCATTCCATCTCCTTATTGGGTTAGTTATCCAGAAATGGTCACACTTAACGATGGTACGCCTGTCTTTTTAGAAACAAAAGCGGAATTTTCTTATAAACTCCAACCACAAGAGCTAGAAGCTGCCATTACCCCAAAAACCAAATGGTTTATCTTTAACTCTCCTTCAAATCCATCAGGTGCCGCTTATACATATAATGAACTGAAAAAACTCACCGATGTTTTAGTAAAATATCCTCATGTATATATTCTCACTGACGATATATATGAACATCTCACGTATGAGGGTTTTACCTTTGTTACTCCAGCTCAAGTAGAACCAGCGCTTTATGATCGCACACTCACAATGAATGGTGTTTCTAAAGCCTATGCGATGACGGGCTGGAGAATCGGTTATGCAGGCGGACCACAAGAACTCATTAAAGCTATGGATACCATTCAAGGCCAGCAAACATCTGGCACGAGTGTTATTTCACAATGGGCTGCAGTTGAAGCTCTCAATGGACCACAAGACTTTATCACTAAAAATAAAAGTATTTTTCAAGCACGCCGTGATCTCGTTGTTTCCATGTTAAACCAAGCTCCTGGCATTCACTGTCCAACACCCGAAGGTGCTTTTTATGTTTATCCTTCTTGCAAAGGACTTATTGGTAAGAAAACACCTAACGGTCAATGTATTATGAATGATGAAGACTTTGTCATAGCGCTTCTAGAAACAGAGGCTGTTGCTGTCGTCCAAGGGTCTGCTTTTGGACTTGGATTAACTTTTCGTATTTCTTATGCAACATCAGAAAAACTTCTTGAAGAAGCTTGCTTACGTATCCAGCGCTTTTGCAACAGTTTAATTTAAAGTTTTTAACATCATTTCTTGTGATTGTTTTTCTGCCGAATGTCAGTATATCTGGGAAAATATTGGAAACTGTATCATGGGACAAGCCAATCGATTCAGCAAAAACATCCGTTAATAAACACAGTACAAAAATGGAGGCGGCAAGTAAAAATCAAAAAAATTCAACTACCCAATAAGTAAATCGATCTATTGTCATAAGAGATGAAAAACCTATTTGGGGCTTCCTTTACCAAGAACAAAAATTTCGAGCTTATTAGGAATAATCTGAACTTAAAAGTTGATTTATTTACTCCCCTCATTAGGAAGTACGATGCATTATACTCTGTTGTTATAAATGTGCGATCAAAAACTGAATTTTAGATGAGCCTCAAATGTTATAAATCCATTTATTTTAATTTATAGGTAAGAGCATCCTCCTAACGAATTTTAGTTGAATCATAATCAATGTTTTTTCCAGATACAAAGGGAATTTGTAGAAAATTGGTATCTTGATACATAAAAAATTTAATTGTTTTTTATAGTTTTTGAACACATATATACATATATCACATGACAGATTATCAACCAAAACATCTCCAGCAGAGTTTATATTATATAATATTTTCCCCAAAACCTGAAAATCTGTTGAAGTCTTTTATCCTCCTATGGAATGAACTGATTTAAATTTTGCATCTTTTTATTTTCTCCAAGTGGAATACAAATCATACTGTATTTTATAATTACGTTAAGTTATAATAAGTGATATATAAAGAGATAAGTAATTATAATAATTCATTGATTTTAACTTGAATTATCTCTCCTAGAGAGATTCTCTTATTTCAAATCTGTTCATCTAAGACCAATCAAAATCGTGTTCTTGCATATCACAAGCAGAGTTGGTGTGTGGATAAAAACACTTTAAAAAGAATAAAAATAACTCCATATCTCAAATGCAAGAATTACGCAACTATTGAACGCTGATAAATAATAATACCAAACATGCTTCTTCATGAGTATAACAATAGTTGTAAAAAATAAATCATATACTCTTCACATATACCGTTGTGAAATAGCGAATACTGAAAAATATCGCTGAAAGAAGCGTGTGAATTGATAAATTTTTTCTTTTCTATTTAATTGATAACTCTAAAGAAGACCTAGTATTTTTAAACATAATCGCTCTTATAATTAAGTGGCCCTTACAATTAAACATTTTCTATTTTTCGCCTTCCTCTTCACCCTAAAACGAAGAAGAATCTACCTCCTGCCGTTGTATAAATAGTCTAATCTCTCTTAATGGTTCTACCTACTAATCACTTGATTTACTTCATGGGATTTACGAGTCCCTATCTTAAATATTCACCTCACATTCTCATAAAAAGCGCTTCATATATAAAAATTTACATACCTTATATCAGGTCCTAAAGACAATGTTTATGGCGTAATAGAACAAATCTCTCTCAAATTCCTCATTGAACTCTAGTATACTTAAAAAAAATTATTGAATATCCATAAGTTTTAAAATTTTTTCCTTATCATCTTCCCCTGTATGCAATTTCTAGGAGCTCTTCTAAAAATAAAAAAAAGCCGGACAAATGCCCGGCAAATTTGGAAAATCCTCAGAGATTAAATCAATCTGACAGATCTTCGTAAGGGAACACTCAAGAAAATGCAATGGGAGGCAACATAATCAAGAGATAGCATTCTATGTCATTTTATAAGAAAAAGCACAATAAAGACTTAAGCGTATCTGCTATGCAATAAACACATAGCTTTAAATTTTTCTCAATCGTGTAGCACTCTCTTTCATTAAATATACAAAATGTAAGCTACACTATTATATGATTGTCTGGTTTCCAATATTGTGACAGCCTTTACATTTGAGAACGTTCATAAAAGACATTTTATCCCTTTCTTCAAAAATGTTTATTCCATACGGACGGACTCTCTCCATTTGTCGCATGCAGCGAATGGTTTAATTGATTCGATATAAGCAAATTTGAAACGAAAGAATATTACGGGAGTCTCAAGTTGCAAAATAGCTAATTGTCCCTTATAAATTAAGATATTAATATTAAAAAGACCACTGACGAGCTTTTAAAAAAATATAATCTCGAAAAGCATTTAACCTTGCCAAATTCTTTAAATTATAAGGATAACAAAAAAAAGTATCAAAAGAAGGAATATCAACCATATCAGGAAAAAGACGCACTAAATGCTCATCATTATTGACGATATAATCAGGAAGCACAGCAATCCCAAGATCACGCATAAGCGCATTCTTTATTGAGATGATATTGTTGATTTGTAGAACTGAAACGCGCAATGATCCATCACTTCTACCAGCCTTTTCCAACCAATTTAAACCAGACAAATAAGGTGGAACCGGTTCACCGAACGAAATAATACGATGCTCATCGAGATCAGACAATTTTTCCGGCTTTCCATAATTTGCAATATACTTTTCCGAAGCATAAACATGCATATGAATTGTAAAGAGTTTTCTTTGTATAAGATCAGGTTGTTTGGGTTGATGTAAGCGAACAGCACAATCCGCATGACACATTGTCAAATCAAGCTCTTCATCGGAAAGCAAAAGCTGAACCTGCATATCAGGATAAAGACTAAGAAATTCTGGCATACGCTCTGCAATCCACCCTGCCCCCATTCCAAAGGTCGAGGTCACACGCAAGTGCCCCGTTGGTTTTGCATAGCTTTCACTTAATTGCAAACGCACACTTTCAAGCTTCATCAAAACATCATGAGCTGTACGATAAAGAGTTTCTCCTTGTTCTGTAAGAATCAAACCACGCGCATGACGTTGAAATAAGGATACCCCAACCTCTTGTTCTAAAGCCGAAACCTGTCGTGAAACGGCTGATTGAGATAAATGAAGTTTTTGAGAAGCATGCGTAAAAGATCCCGCTTCTGCTGCAGCGTGAAAAACCCTTAACTTATCCCAATCCAACGGTGGCGCCACAATTAATTTTACCTCTATATTCTCTATGTTCTCAATGGGTGACTAACGCTTGAGTATATCCAAAAACCGTTCTGCTTCCAACGCTGCCATACATCCTCTTCCCGCAGCTGTTACAGCTTGGCGGAATGTTTCATCTGTCACATCCCCAGCAGCAAAAACACCAGCAATGCTTGTTGCTGTTGAGTCCGGTGCTGTCCATAAATAGCCACTTTGTTTTTGTTTCAGCTGTCCTTCAAACAGAGAAACAGCAGGATCATGCCCAATGGCAATAAATATGCCCTCTGCATTCACTTTCATCTCGTGACCTGTCTTAACATTTTTCAGACGTGCCCCTGTTACAACAGCGCCCATTGAATCTTGAGCGGGTAGCCCCAAAATTTCTTCGACCACATGATCCCAAAGAACACGTACATTATTACAAGCTAGCAACCTATCTTGCAAAATTTTTTCTGCCCGAAACTGCCCCCGCCTGTGAACCACGCTTACACTTTTAGCCAAATGCGATAAATAAAGTGCTTCTTCAACAGCCGTATTTCCTCCTCCCACGACAATAACGTCCTTATCACGATAAAAAAAGCCATCACATGTCGCACAAGCGGAAACACCTCCGCCCATAAAGGTCTGTTCACTTTCTAAACCAAGCCAGCGCGCTTGAGCTCCTGTTGCAATAATCAGTGCATCACAAGAATATTGTGTTCCTGAATCCCCATATAAAACAAAAGGATACTTCAACAAATCAGCCTTTATAATTGTATCATAGACAATTTTTGTCCCCATATTCTCAGCTTGTTTTGCCATTTGCTCCATCAACCATGGTCCTTGAATGGGATCTGCAAAACCTGGATAATTCTCAACATCAGTTGTAATTGTTAATTGCCCACCCTGCTGCAAGCCCGTCACCAAAACCGGCTTAAGCATTGCTCTTGCTGCATAGATCGCCGCTGTATAACCAGCCGGACCTGAGCCAATAATCAGCAGACGAATATGAGATTGTACCATTAAATCCCCTTCACTTTATTATAAATTAATTATTCTATAAATGATAACGGAATGCAGCCTTTTAAAAAAATATTTTTCAAGAGCCCTAATTATGTTATGTATACTTCTTTTCAAGTTTTATGAAAAGGTCTGATTACCAATTCATCAAGGCGCGCTAATGTTAAGAATTAATCCTTATCCTATAAAGAGAAAAATGTAACTTCTTATGAGCACAAAACCATAATAAAAAGAGATACAAAGATAGGGAACGATCATTTTTCAATTTATTATCAATGTCTGTGCACGTTTTGCCTTAATCATGGGAGGAGCAATGCTTTTGCCAATTTTTGTGGATTTGCACGACAACAATCGTAATTGGATAAGCTTTCTCTATTCTTGTGCCATAACCACCATGTTAGCAACGCTGATTCTTTTAGCAACTAAGGGGGCTACTTGTCGTTTTTCAGCACGCCTTGGTTTTATGCTCACTGTGTGTCTTTGGCTCACAGGAAGCATCGTGGGTGCCTTACCTCTTTATCTTTCCCCTCTACCCATTTCTCTAGCAGGTGCCATCTTTGAATCTGTCTCTGGAATTACAACAACAGGCTCTACAGTCCTTTCGGGTCTTGATAATTTGTCGCGAAGTATTTTGTTATGGCGTTCTATCATATGCTGGATTGGAGGCATCGGTTTTATCGGTTTAGCCCTCTTGATTTTGCCTTCACTGCGTGTGGGGGGAGTACGACTTTTTCATATGGAATCATCTGATAAATCTGAAAAAATATTGCCTCGCATCAACCAAATTGCTAATGGAATTATCATAGCTTATGTTGGTCTCACATTGGCTTGTATGCTTTCTTATTTTGCTGCAGGCATGAATTTATTTGATGCCATTAACCATGCAATGAGTACAGTAGCAACTGCTGGTTTTTCGACTCACGATGCTTCTTTTGGCTATTTTTCTAATACACCAGCTATCTTAATTATCTCAACAATCTTCATGTTGCTTTCTGCTTTACCCTTCGTCCTTTATGTTAAATTAGTTCTTCCTGGACACTCCAAACGCTTCCTTGATCCACAAGTAATTGTTTTTCTCCATATCGTTCTCCTTTTCAGCTTTGCTTTAGCAGTGTGGCTACGGTTTCATGATCATCGCGCTTTCCATTTGGTTTTTCTTGATGCCATTTTTCACCTTTCATCCATTATTAGTACCACAGGTTACAGTGCTGAAGATTATCAACTTTGGGGCCCCTTTGCGCTTGGAATTTTCTTTATTGTTTCTTTTACAGGTGGGTGTGCTGGTTCTACTTCTGGTGGTATGAAAATCAATCGCCTTATTATTCTTTGGCGTATTACACAAACAAATATACAAAAACTTCTTTCTCCTAATGTTGTCGTAAAAGCTCGCTATGATCACTCAAATATATCAAACGATGTTGCTCAAGCCGTTTTATTTTTTGTATGTCTTTATATGTTCTGCCTTGTTATCGGCACTGCACTTTTGCTTACAACCGGTCTTGACTTTACCTCTGCCTTTACAGGTGTCTTAACCGCACTTTCAAATGTTGGTCCAGGCTTTGGAGATATCATTGGCCCTGCAGGTAATTTCTCTACAATCAATGATAATGCTTTATGGATTTTAAGTTTTCTAATGTTAGCTGGACGCCTTGAAATCATAACAATATTCGTCCTTTTTATTCCCGCTTTCTGGCGTGAACAATTTTAATGCATAGAGTATTTTATGCTACCATGATAAAAAATTTACAAGATAAAAAGGCGAGAACAGTATGCGTCATAATATTCACCCCTCACCCAATCTACTGAAGATTTCCTAAAATTTCATACAAAACATCATATCAATGATATAAAAATAATTCAACAAAAACAATCAAATACCAATACTCTCAAAGCCATAACATATAAAACTTCACTTTATTGATCTTCTTTATCAAATAAAATGGACGCATAGAACATTCTTTTTTACGAATAATCCCTCATGCAAAAATATGAATATTTGCTGATAAAAGTGTTTTTTCTCTTTAATAGAACAACATCTTTATGGAAAATAGAATGCATGCTATTACAAATTTACAAGCTTGTTAAAAAACATCTCACAATACTCATCTTATTCATTTCACAACAATTCTTATGAAAGGTATAAGATCTAATTGGTCCCATCATTTTTACTTAAATAATAAAGTGCATGCCGAAACCACAACATAAGATACAATTAGCACCATCATATTATTTTTCTGCTGTTAATGTGCAACAGACTGCATTTCAGACAATTTATAAGAAATCTCTTTACACCTTTCTTAAATAGTTTTTATCCGCCACATGCTCTCTTCCAATTGTGACGTGCAAATGTATAGTTTTTATTGATTTTCTATAAACAGATTTAACATGGAAGAATCATACGATATTGAAAGTTCTTATTCAAATTGCAAAGATAAATTATTTATATGATATCAATATATTAATCAGAGCACATTTTGTTTATGAATTTCTACTACCCGAAAATATGTACAGCTATTTTATCCATGAAAATACTACAGAAAACCTCAAAAATTTTCTCTCATTTAAGATAAGAATTTTTTTGCTCTATATTTAAGTCTTACAAAACGTAATAATATTAGCATGACAGCGTTAAGATAGTGCATAAATCTCTAGACTTTAAAAGTTAAAGTATTATTTTCTCATTCTAAAATATTGCTGGAATTAAAATAATTCTTCTCTCTCCTCGTATGCTTTGTCATAAGCCATATATCGCTCTCAAACCTATAGATTTTTTAATCTTTGATCCCAAACTTTGAGAACTTCTTATAGCGTTATATGAAAGACATGATAATTTTTTTGAAATAACACTTAATATAATTGAGATGTTTTCTTGATGATCAAGAAAGACCTTTAAAGGAAACACTTTTTATCATTCCTCAAGAAGATTTTTGATATAATATATTTTAAAGTATTTTTTCCGCAAACAGTTCTTTGTAAATACTTCCAATCTCAATTGCCTCCTTTTCCAAAGGAAAGTGAGTACGAACATGGGTTAAAGCTTTCTTTCCGGCTGCTAATGTTTTTTCTACATCAGAAAAATAAAGTTCAATCGCTGCCGTTAAAGCCGAACCATCTCCTGCTTTTACAACCGTTCCTGTTTCTGCTACTACCAACTCTTTATAAGCTCCCGCATCACTCGTTACAACCGCAACCTGTGATGCCATTGCCTCTAATGGTGTTAAACCGAAACCTTCTGTACGAGAAGGTGCCACATAAAGTGATAAACGACGATACCATAAAGGTGTATCCAGAATCTCACCAAGAAAAATAATGCGATCATTCAGATCAGCCTTAGCAATCTTTTGGCGTAATTCTTTTTCAAAATGATAATGTTGTTCTGTCGTACGACCAGCAATAAGTGCTGTCCACTCAGGATAGTGGGGCAATAATGCTATCATAGCATCAACAAATAAATCTGTTCCCTTTGAGCTACGCACACGTCCAAAACATCCTACCGCATATTTTCCTGGAAATCCTGTTGAAGAAAAGTAATCATTAAGAGTCTGTGGTGGCGTAAAACGCCTTACATCCACCCCATGCATAATAACCTTGTGAGGCACTTCTAGATAAGCGCCCGTATGCGTACTGGTAGCAATAACTCTATCCATACGGCGAATCAACCATTTGGTAAAAGGCTTATGATGGCGTTGTGAAGCCGATGTGAATATAAGCCTCAGCTTCATTCGCAAGATATCGCGTAAAAAGATCCCACAAAGCATCTCAATATTGCGTCGTGCATGCCAAATACGAAATGATTTCCCTTTCGGACTTTTCCAAAGTCCGAAAAGGTCCCTAAAGGTAAGAGCAGGCAAGTTTTGTGGTAATCCAAATCCCAAAGTAGATATACGCACCCCCTGTTCGCGCTGTAGTGGAATAAGCTGAATAATCGTAGATGTCACTCCCGACAAACGCTTTTTTAAATGAGGCGCAATAACCTCAGTTTCTTCCAAAGAGATACGCATAATAATCCATATGTTATTTAGATGTACTGAACCTTAATGATCTCATAATTATGCGCACCACCTGGTGCATTCACCTCAATCACATCACCTTCTTGCTTGCCAATAAGTGCACGTGCGATAGGCGAAGAAATAGAGATTTTACCAATTTTTACATCAGCTTCTTGATCCCCTACAATCTGATACACTTTTTTTTCTTCAGTATCCTCATCCAAGAGTTTAATGGTTGCGCCAAATTTTATTTTGTCACCTGAAAGACGCGAGACATCTATCACTTCTGCTCGTGCGATATAATCTTCAAGCTCATTTATACGCCCCTCATTAAGACTTTGCGCTTCTTTAGCTGCATGATACTCGGCGTTTTCTGACAAATCACCATGTGCTCGCGCCTCAGAAATTGCTTCAATAATCCGCGGACGCTCCTGTTGTTGACGCCAACGCAACTCTTCTTTAAGACTTTCAAAACCAGCTGTAGTCATCGGAACTTTTTCCATAATCCGTCCCTTTCTATTACACGGAAAGTTTAATAAAAATACAAAAAACGGCTTCCAAAATTACTTTTGGAATCCGAAAACTACGATCTTTTTCATTATATAGTACAGTCTCTCTGTTTTCCATATAAAAATAAATAAAGGGAACAAAACATGCACCAATAGTGTTTAAAACATCTCATTTTGGTGTTTAAAATATTAAAATTCACTCTACTGCTGAGTCTCCTAAAGAAGAAAGAATTGTATTTTTTTCTGTTTTATCATAGTCTGGCAAAAGAAATCATATGTGATACGAAGAGAGAAGGATAGAAAATTACTAAAGAAGTTCTTTGCAGTAAAATGAAAAAAATCATAATTTTTTTTATGTTTGTTCCTTTCTTTTTAACTACAACGATATCCGAGGCAGCAGAGGCCTTTGTTACGAGAAATCTTAATTTTAGAGCAGGCCCCAGCACTCAGTATGCGCTTTGTGGCTTAATCTCTGCGGGGGAATTGGTCTTTGTCAAAAACTGTGAAGGAAACTGGTGCCATATCCGATATAACGCTCAAATGGGTTGGGTGTCATCTCGTTATCTTTCATTTAAAGATGGAAATGATCTTTATCACACATACACAATGCCTTTAGTGCCCAGACGTACCGATTATTCTCCATAACAGCCATAATAACTTATGCCCTCTTGAATATCATCATGGAAAAAATGCAATAGTGTCTATGAACAACCACAAATATGCTCCCTCCAAAGAAATACTTCGAAGAATTTGTCTCATAGAAAAAACTTGATCAAGATCCTAATGAAAGCTCCAATAAACCAAAACAAATCTGTTCAATAATGTTTTGCTGTTGTTGTAATGAAATTGTAAAAATTAGTATTTTCTTTAAAATCACCAGCACGCTTCTATCAAAGGATACAACAATGAAAAATGGTGTTACTGCAACAGTAGAAGCTCTTTCTGCTCTCATTGCTTCAGGTAATCCTCTTTTTAAGAATGGTGCATTATGGACACCTCACCGCCCTATTCGTCCTGAAAAATCTGAAGGTGGTATTCCATTTCAACTCGAAACATCTTTTAAACCAGCGGGAGATCAACCTCAAGCCATTAAAACTCTGGTTGAGGGAATTCAAAAAGATGAACGTACACAAGTGCTTTTGGGTGTTACCGGCTCAGGAAAAACCTATACAATGGCCAATATCATTGAAAAAACACAGCGTCCAGCTCTGATTTTAGCTCCAAATAAAACTTTAGCGGCACAGCTTTATGGAGAATTTAAAAGCTTTTTTCCTCACAATGCTGTCGAATATTTTGTTTCTTATTATGACTATTATCAACCAGAAGCCTATGTTGCACGCTCTGACACTTATATTGAAAAAGAGTCCTCTATTAATGAACAAATCGACCGGATGCGTCATGCTGCAACACGTGCCGTCTTAGAGCGTGATGATGTTATTATCGTCGCATCTGTCTCCTGCATCTACGGAATTGGTTCCGTAGAAACCTATACGGCTATGACCTTCGAAATAGAAAAAGGGGACAAACTCAATCAACGAAAACTCTTGGCTGATTTAGTCTCTCAACAGTATTATCGACAAGATATCAACTTCGTTCGTGGTTCCTTTCGTGTACGAGGGGATACAATCGAAATTTTCCCTGCCCACCTCGAAGATCGTGCTTGGCGTATTTCGCTCTTTGGCGATGAAGTGGAAACAATTACGGAATTTGATCCTCTCACCGGACAAAAAACAGGCGATCTTCAATCAATTAAAATTTATGCCAACTCACACTACGTAATACCACGCCCAACACTTAACCAAGCGATGAAATCTATCAAAATGGAACTCGTTCAACGCCTCGATGAGTTGAACGAAGCTGGGCGTCTTTTAGAAGCACAACGTTTAGAACAACGTACAGTTTTTGATTTGGAAATGTTGGAAACCACCGGTTCATGTCCGGGAATTGAAAATTATTCACGTTATTTAACAGGACGAAATCCCGGTGAACCACCCCCAACTTTATTCGAATATATTCCACTCAATTCTCTTGTTTTTATCGATGAAAGCCATGTAACCATTCCCCAAATTGGTGGTATGTACCGAGGTGATTTTCGCAGAAAAGCAACTTTAGCAGAATATGGTTTTCGCCTCCCTTCCTGTATGGACAACCGTCCTTTGCGCTTTGAAGAATGGGATGCCATGCGCCCACAAACAATTGCTGTCTCCGCAACACCTGGACGCTGGGAAATAGAACAATCCCATGGTATTTTTGCTGAACAAATCATTCGCCCAACAGGGCTTGTCGATCCAGAAACAGAAATTCGTCCAGCACGCACTCAAGTCGATGATGTTGTGAATGAAATTCGGAAAACAATTCAAAAGGGCTACCGTACATTGGTGACAGTTCTCACAAAGCGTATGGCCGAAAACTTAACTGAATATCTCCACGAACAAGGTATTCGTGTACGCTATATGCATTCCGACATTGATACATTAGAACGCATTGAAATTCTACGCGATCTTCGGCTTGGCACCTTTGATGTCCTCATCGGTATCAACTTGCTCCGAGAAGGCTTAGATATTCCAGAATGTGGTTTTGTTGCCATTCTAGATGCCGATAAAGAGGGCTTTTTGCGCTCTGAAACTTCCCTCATACAAACAATCGGACGTGCTGCACGTAACGTAGATGGCCGTGTTATCCTCTATGCAGATACGATCACTGGTTCCATAAAACGAGCCTTACAAGAGACACAAAGACGTCGACAAAAACAAATAGCCTATAATGAAGAACACCATATCACACCGAAAAGTATCAAAAAAAATATCGGAGATATTCTCAATTCAGGCTATGAGAACAACCATATTCGTACAAATATCCCTGATGTCATCGAGAAAAAAAATATGGTTGGCAACAATTTAGCATCTCATATTAAAAACCTCGAAAAATTAATGCATGAAGCAGCTGCTGATCTTAATTTTGAAGAAGCAGCACGCCTTCGCGATGAAATCAAACAATTACAAAAGATAGAACTAGAACTCGCGGAGAATCCCTTAACACATCATAGAGAACAATCCCCCCAAGAGCCCGTGTTACAACCAAGTCTTTTCTCCAAACCAGACCTTGCACACATGGGACCAACCATGGACACTGGTATTTTGGAAAATCAAAAAGGAAAATCTCGTAAAAACACCCCTAATCAAGCAACAATAAAACGAAAAAAACGCAATCAATGAAGGAGCAAGAAATTTCACACCGCCAAAACTAATCTTTAGCTCTTCTAAAAAAACTGACTATCGATGAAGAGCAAACAGTATTGCCCTAAAAATAGATAACAGCAAATATTAAAAATATTCCAATTTTTCTAAGACAACATAAGAGAGGATATTTTACAAAAAATGCCTAAACTTATTGACTTTTTAAAAAATCTTTCTTGTTCAACCTTATTATAAAAATCTTTAAAACTGTAAAAACTTCTAAAATATAAATAAATGCAGACAAATTTTAAAAAATATCTCCCATGAAACAAAATATTACTACAAATATATTATATTTATACAATTATACTATAATATATAATTTAATATTAATCATAATTATATAGTGATAAAACTATAGGATTTATTTATAAAATAGTTATTAAATTACATTAAATTAATTGATAGGAACAAATTATTCCCAAATAAATACTTTATACAACATAGTAAAAATCATCTACTACCAATACAATCTTATCAATTAAATACATTAAATTGAAATCAAAATTTTGTCAGTATCTATGATAGCTTTTACTAAATGGCTTATTTATTTGTTTTGTCACAATAAAGTCCCAAATTGTTCAGGCTCTATTCAGTTTGAAACGTGTAGGATGTGAAAAATACGAATTAACACAAGGAGCATCATTATGAAAAAAGTGATCAGGTTAGCGGTATTATCAGCAATGTCAACTGTGACCATTTTGATGCCGCTAAATGCAACGCTTGCGGATATGGCATGGAATCGTAGTGACTCTATCTCGAGAGAAATAGATGATATGATGAGGAAGATGCGTAAAGAAAGAGATGATGCGATAAGGGAAATAAGGAAGAGAGCTGATATTCTGCCTTGCGGTTTTTCTCACTCCCATTGTTCTGATAAAAAACGTGGCTTTTTTTCTGATGATTTCCAAAAGTTTGTTGATGATTTCCACAAGAGTTCTGATGACAACAAGAGAAGATTTAAAGCCAAACATGAAAGGTCTGTAGCCAAACATAGTAAGACGGAACAACAACAACATCATCATCACCACCACCACCATTATCATCATGTTGAAAACAAAACATATCATTACGTCGAGCGCAAAAAGACAAAACACAGTAATATTCATATAGACAACTCAGGAGATGCTTTAGCGGTGGGCATTCTTGGTCTTGCAACAGGTACAATTCTTGGTACAATTTTAAAAAAACCAGAACAGCCACAAGTGGTTTATCAAATAGTACCACAAAGTCAGGTAATTTATCAAAAAGTTCCGCAAAATCAAAGGGTTTATCAAGTGCAGCAAACGGTGGCATATGAGCCATTCCAGCAATCATTAGAATCTGATTGGCTTAACTATTGCAAGAAAAAATACCGTTCCTTTAACCCTAAAACAGGGACCTTTCGAGACCGTAATGGTTTGGAACACATTTGTTATGCCCCAATAAATTAACTTCTGTTGCGTCCTACTAAAAAAGTTTTAAATGGCAAAAAAACGCTTCAAAGCGTTTTTTTGTTTTCTCATATATTAAAATCTTGAAGAAAAGGATTATTTTGGCGCTCATAGTCTATACTACTTTTGGGATCATGCCCACAGATAAAACAAACATCATCGCCTAAGGGTAAAACTTTTTCTCGAAGGGATTTCATCAATTTTTCATAAGAACAGAAGGGGAAGTCCGTACGTCCAATAGAACCACGAAAGAGAACAACACCCAAGAAGGCTAAGCGCTCTTTCTCATTGAAATAAATAACATGACCAAGGGAATGCCCCAGTGTATGCAAAACCCTAAACTCATGTCCAGCAAAATACACACACTCACCATCTTCTAACTATATCGAACAACGCCCCATGATGCTTGCGGATGTAAGCCATGATTTAAGAACCATTCTCACCCGTTTTAAACTTCAGCTAACATTAGCAAATACTGACTTTGATATCAAGCCGCTTGAGCAAAATGTGAGCGACATGCAAAACATGTTAGAAGATTACCTTTCTTTTGCCCGTAGTGAAGAAAGTGAGTGTGTTAAAACTTTTGATTTAAATGCTCTTATGCAAAAATTCTCTACCGATGCACATCTTCACAAACGTCAATTTTCCTACACCATTGAAAGCCCTACACAAATACAAGCACGCCCACGTGCCTTCACGCGTCTCATCAGCAATCTTGTGTCAAATGCATTTTGTCATGCCAATACTGTCAAACTAACAGCCATATCCCAACAAGAATGTTTCCCATATATCAAAAAAAGTTCCCGCAATATATTATATTTATACAGTTATAATATGATATCGAACTCAATATTTAGCCTCACAAGAGAGTAGTGAAACAGGACTGTATTCAATCACACAAATAAGGTGAAATAAGGTTCTATCTTAGCACCATAAGCCTATAATAAAAAACGATAACTTTTATTCATACACCTATTGTTCAATTCATATTGTATCAAGCAATAAAAAAGTACTCATCAATAAATAATTTATAACCAATAGTAAAAAATCTGGTGCTCTAAATACAAGCTGCTTAATTAAGCTTAAGAAGAGTACATTAATTGAAATCAAAATTCTGTCATGATTTTATTTTATTGTATTGATAATAGTTTTAACTAAATGAATTTTTATTTTTTTGTCACAATAAAGTCCAAAATTGTTCAGTCTCTATTCAGTTTGAAACGTGTAGGATGTGAAAAATACGAATTGACACAAGGAGCATCATTATGAAAAAAGTGATCAGGTTAGCGGTATTATCAGCAATGTCTACTGTAACCGTTTTGATGCCATTAGATCCAACGCTTGCGGATATGGCATGGTATCATAACTATGATATGAGAAGGGAGGCTGGTTTACCGTCTCACAATTTTAGCTCCCATTTTTCTCATAGTGAACATCACTCTTTTGATAATCCCCACAAGCGTCATTATGTTAGCCATAAATGGGGAGCACAACAACACCATCATGTTGAACACAAGACATATCATTATGTCGAGCGCAAAAAGACAAAACACAGTAGTATTAATATAAATAACTCAGGAGAAGCTTTAGCAATGGGCATTCTTGCTCTTGCAGCAGGTGCACTTCTCGGCAAAATTTTTAAAAAACCAGAACAGCCACAAGTTGTTTATCAAACCGCACCACAGCATCAAATTGTATATCAACAGGTTCCACAAGAACAGATAATTTATGAAGCTCCGCAAACGGTGGAATATGAGCCAGTACAACAATCATTAGAATCTGATTGGCTTAACTATTGCAAGAAAAAATACCGTTCCTTCAACCCTAAAACAGGAACTTTCCGAGACCGTAAAGGCGTCGAACACCTTTGTTATGCCCCAATAAATTAACTTCTGTTCTGCCCTACTAAAAAGTTTTAAATGGCAAAAAAACGCTTCAAAGCGTTTTTTTGTTTGCTCATATATTAAAATCTTGAAGAAAAGGATTATTTTGGCGCTCATAGCCTATGCTACTTTTGGGACCATGCCCACAGATGAAACGAACATCGTTGCCTAAAGGTAAAACTTTTTCTCTAAGAGATTGCATCAATTTTTCATGGGAACAGAAGGGGAAGTCCGTACGTCCAATAGAGCCACGAAAAAGAACATCACCCAAGAGGGCTAAGCGCTCTTTTTCATTGAAATAAATAACATGACCAGGAGAATGCCCTGGTGTATGAAAAACCTTAAACACATGTCCAGCAAAATGAACGCACTCACCATCTTCTAACCATCGATCAGGAATACAAATGCAAGCATCAGTGATGCCATAATTTTTTGCGCTTTCGCTCACGGCATCCATCACAGGCTTATCATCGCGATGTGAACCGATAATTTTTACATTAAGCGCTTCTTTCACTTGCATTGCTGCTCCTACATGATCAAAATGACCATGTGTTATCCAAATAGCCTCAACGATAACACCATTCTTTTCGATTACGTCTTGAATCCGCGGCCAATCACCACCAGGATCAACGAGAACCCCCGTTTTACATTCACTATCAAAAAGCAAAGTGCAATTTTGTTGGAATGTCGTAACTGGAATAATATGTATATTAAGACTACCCATCATATCCTTTTCAAAAATAACTTTTTTCAATTTATAAATAAAACTTTCTCTCCTTTAAGGTAAAGGTGCTGCTCGACAGCTTTATACAACTTATGTAAACTTGCACTTTGTGTAAACTAAATTTTTATCAAGGTTTTTTTAAGAATGAGCAATCACGTTCAAGTTTTGTGTGACGATGCCCCTCACCTTCTTGTGATTGATGACGATACGCGTATTCGCAATCTTTTATTTCAGTTTCTCATTAAAAATGGATTTCGTGTTTCAGTTTCAGCCAATGCGAATGAAGCAAGACGACTGTTAGCAAGTTTAGATTTTGATCTTCTTATTGTTGATGTCATGATGCCTGGCGAAAACGGTATTGATCTCACTCATTCACTCCGCCAAACAAAAGATGTCCCTATTTTCATGTTAACAGCTTTATCAGAAATAGACAATCGTATCCGTGGATTAGAAGCAGGGGCAGATGATTATCTGGCTAAGCCGTTTGACCCTCGTGAACTTCTCCTTCGCATCAACGCCATTTTACGACGTGGTTTTCCCCTTAGCCAACCTAAAATTGAGCAAATCATTTTTGGTCCTTATATATTTTCAATTTCACGGCGCGAACTCAAAAAAAGAGGAGAAATTATTAAATTAACCGATAAAGAACAAGAAATGATGATCATTTTTGCCGAAAATGCAGGCGATACAATTCCGCGCCATAAATTCGCGACCGATGACAGCAATATAAGTGAACGTGCCATTGATGTACAAATCAACCGCCTTCGCCGTAAGATCGAAAAAAATCCAGCTCTTCCTATATGGCTCCAAACTGTGCGAGGAATAGGGTATAAACTCTCAATTGAATAGGCACAAGAATGTTCAAACCTTTAAGATTTTTTTTTCGATGGCTAACGAAAAAAATGCCTAAACGGCTTTATGCTCGTTCTTTGATCATTATTATTGCTCCCATGGTGCTTCTGCAAACGGTCATTGCTTACGTCTTTATGGAACGTCATTGGCAAATGGTAACCGAGCGTCTTTCAACTGCTGTCGTGCATGATATTTCAGCCATTATTGATATTATTGAAACATATCCACAACAAGATAACTATGAAGATATCAAGCGTATTGCACAACAACGTATGGGATTAAACATTTCTATTCTCTCTCCTGCCCCCTTACCCCCACCAGGACCTAAGCCATTTTTTGCAATTCTTGATTATTTTTTAAGCGAAGAAATCACCCGACAAATTAACCGTCCCTTCTGGATCGATACCGTAGGAGATTCTGATCTTGTTGAAATCCGTATCCACCTTGGCCACAACATCTTGCGTGTCTTCGCTCCGCGCAGCCAAGCCTATGCTTCCAATACCTCTATTTTTTTAAGCTGGATGGTAGGAACAGCTCTTGTTTTATTGTTGATAGCAATTTATTTCTTACGCAACCAAATAAAACCAATTCAACAACTCGCTGAAGCGGCTGAAAGTTTTGGGCGAGGTCGTCCCTTACCAAAAGGATTTCAACCACAAGGAGCTGATGAAGTCCGTCGTGCAGGCATCGCTTTTTTACGTATGCGAGAACGTATTGAACGCCAAATAGAACAACGCACCATGATGCTTTCAGGAGTAAGTCATGATTTAAGAACCATTCTTACACGTTTTAAACTTCAGTTAGCATTAGCAAATACTGGCTTTGATATTAAACCGCTTGAGCAAGATGTAAGTGATATGCAAAATATGTTAGAAGATTATCTTGCCTTTGCCCGTGGAGAAGGAAGTGAAAGTGTCAAGACTTTTGATTTAAATGCTCTTATGCAAAAATTCTCCACCGATGCTCATCTACACAAACGTCAATTTTCTTACACCATTGAAGGACCTACAGAGATACAAGTACGTCCCCGTGCTTTCACACGCTTGGTTAGCAATCTTGTATCAAATGCATTTTGTCACAGCACGACCGTTAAACTAACAGCCAATTCTCAACAAGAATCTTTTATATTGATAATCGACGATGATGGACCTGGAATTCATAAAAATATGCGTGCAGAAGTTTTTAAGCCATTTTTCAGAATTGATAAAGCACGAAATCAAGATGCAAGTGGAACAGGACTTGGTCTTTCTATTGCCCAAGACATAGCACGCAGCCATGGTGGCAATATACAATTAGACGAGAGCCCACTCGGGGGATTGCGCGCTATTCTTGATATCCCCCGATGAATCATATTTCAGTAAACAGTCTGTAAAAAATAACAAACTTGATGTTTTAGGCATTCCCTACAGTTTCAAACAAAGTGTATTGCAATGCCTTGTAAGCGCTTTCTCCCGATAAAGCCACCATCTGAAATGCAACATAATGGCTTTCACAGGCTTTAAGTGCATGTATCAATAATGTTTCAACTTGTATATGGGATGGATGCGCCCCACCAGCCAAAAGAAGACCTTGCCGATAAATAACCGAGTTATTTCTTTGCCAATAATCAAAATGTCCCAACAACAATTTTTCATTAATTGCTAGCAATAAGCGCTGTATTTCGGCTGTTCGGGCATGTTCAATAGAAAGATCAAATGAACAAGCCAAATGAAGTGCCTCATGCTCTTCTATCCATGAAAAAGCAAGACGATAATTGGCCCGTTTTCCTTCCACACAAACGCTAATTTCATCTTGCGCATCTCGCTCAAACGACCAATCATATTCACAAGCAATCTGTTCAATAAAATCAACAGGATGCTCTTTTCTTTCTGTGGCGCAAAATGCAAGCCTCATCACAATCCTCAATCATCTTAAAACATTGTCAACAGAATATAAACCGCTTAAATTGTAACAATATTTGCTACAATCAAACCTCTTACACCAAACAAATACACATTAAAAACATCAACAAAACACAAACACCTAGAACACAATCGCGCTCTTTAGGGAAACCTGATAATCATGAAACGAATCATCAAGTTTTTTCAGTGTATTGATACAATTTGATAGCGCCAGCCCCCCTGATTCAAAAAAATGTATTTTTACCCAAAAAAAATCAAAAATAAATAAACGCTTCTCTCTAATAGACTCAAGATTAAGCATTTTTTAGTTTCATGCATCACATTGAAAAATTGGGGATATTTTTAAAAAATTCTTTTTTAGAAAAACTATTTTACTTTTTTTGTGTCTGCATTTTTTTCTAAATCATCAAGGCGCCTTTTCAAATCAGCATTATCAGCATGGATTTTTAGCACCAGCTCCTTAAAAGTCTCAAATTCTTCGCGTGAAACAAGATCAAGTTTGTTTGCTATCTTTTCAGCCTGCACACGAAAAGCTGTTCCAGCTTCACGCCGTATACCTTGCGCAACGTCAGCAGCATCTGTTGCTAATTTCGCTAATTCATCAAGAATACGATTTGATCCATTACGCATAACCTTTTTCCTTAAATTTTAATTATTGACACACGCATTATAGCATATTCTCATAACATTTAGATACTGTAATTTGTTCCTTTTACTCTATATTTTACATACTGTGCAGATTTTTCATAATGATTTTGTTTCAGATTTTTTAATATTCCTTTTATCACCATATTTTTTTACCGTGATAAATCAGTGGAAATCTCCCCCCCTTTCTGACTAGCCTCCCTACTGACTTGACCATTGTGTATTCATCTGTCATTTCTGACCATCAGAGTCACTTCATATTCATCTCGTATAATGTAAGATGCTTAACTCATGAACAATTTGTCTTGTCCAGCCATTGCTTTTCCGTCTTTTCTTGATCCTGTCATTATCCATCTAGGTCCCATAGCACTTCATTGGTATGGACTTGGTTACGTACTGGGTATTCTTTTTGCTTGGTGGTATGCGCAAAAATTATTAAAAAAAACATCTCTATGGTATAGAAACTATCCTCCTATGGATAAAGAAAAGATCGGAGATTTTGTTGTATGGTCTGCCATAAGTGTTGTTGTCGGAGGGCGTTTAGGACAAGTTCTTGTATGGGATCCCATTTACTATTTTAACCATCCAAGTGCTATTATTGCCGTATGGGATGGGGGAATGTCCTTTCATGGCGGACTTATTGGTATTATCATTGCTATGATCTGGTTTGCCCGTAAAAATCATATTAACATACGAGCCATGTTTGATATCATTGCGGCAGGTGCTCCTATTGGTATCGGCGTTGTACGAATCTGCAACTTTATCAACCAAGAATTATGGGGCAATATTACTACACGTCCTTGGGCTGTTTGTTTTCCTCTCGATCCTTACTATTTACCGCGCCATCCAAGCCAGCTTTACGAAGCATTTATGGAAGGATTTCTTCTCTTCATCATCCTGTGTCTTCTTATTTTTGGGTTCAAAGCATTAAAACGTCCCGGTACTGTATCAGGAACATTTATTATAGGCTACGCAGTAACACGCAGCATTTCTGAAGTTTACCGTGCGCCTCAAGAAGATCCAGAATGGTTTTCGACTCTTTTCCATTCTACTGGTTTTACCTATGGCATGGCTTTATCTCTTCCCATGCTTCTTGTAGGGTTTTATCTTCTTCTCCACGCCTTTAAATATAAACCGACAGAAAATGGCCAATCTCAAAGAAAAAATTAAAGAAATTATTGTCCTTAATGGACCAATCACTGTTAGCCAATATATGACGTTGGCACTTACAGATCCTCAATTTGGTTATTATCAAACACAAACACCTTTCGGACGTGCTGGTGATTTCATTACAGCACCTGAAATAAGCCAATTATTTGGAGAAATGATTGGCATTTGGACTCTTGCGAGCTGGAAAGCTCAAGGGTGTCCTCACCCTTTTATTCTCGCTGAAATAGGTCCAGGACGAGGAACTTTGATGGATGACATTTTGCGAACCATCCAAAAGCTCTCTCAAACGGCATTTAATTCTGCTGAAATTTTTCTGATCGAAATAAGCCAAAAACTCGCAAAAGAACAAAAAAAGCGCCTTTGCTCTTATCAAAAACAAATCCATAGCATTGAAAATTTTAATCAAATTCCTTCAAAACCTCTCTTCCTCATTGCTAATGAATTTCTCGATACACTCCCTATCAACCAATATATTAAAGTCAATGGAAAATGGAAAGAGCGCCGCATTACAGTCAATCAAAATGGAGATTTTATCTTTATTGCTGCCCCGCATAAACTTCCCTCTTCTTGTCTACAAATCTATTGTTCTAAAGTGCCTGACGGAACAATTTTTGAACATGCCCCCTTACGGCATCAATTCATGCAACAAATCAGCCACCATTTAGTGCAAGTGACAGGTTCTGCTTTACTTATCGACTATGGTGCTTGTGAGCTTGCCTTTGGCGATACCTTGCAAGCACTCTCAAAACATAGATTTCGTGATGTTTTTGATGCCCCTGGTGAACATGATTTAACATCCCATGTTGATTTTTCTTTTTTAAAAAACATAGCTCTTGAACAGGGCTGTTTTGCTGAAATCTTAGAGCAAGGAGAGTTTCTTTTTAAAATGGGGCTACTGGAGCGCGCAAAACAGCTTGGAGTTGGCAAAAGTGCTCCTTTACAAGACAAAATCCGCCAAGACATTGAACGGCTCGCTGGTCCAGATCAGATGGGAAAATTATTTAAAGTTTTACATTTCAGTGATAAAAATATCTCCATACCTCCCCAATTTTGATGATCGGCAATTTTGTCAATAAACACATCATTATCTGAAATATTCATTGACAAATATGAACATCTCCATCCTCACTTTAAATAATCTCCATAAGGAACTTTTATGAAATCTATCCCTCATCCCATTCTTGCAAAAAATCTTTCTACTTTACACACCCATGGAATAAAACATGGATTTTTTACACGTCAAGGTGGTTTTTCAAAAAATCTTTATCATAGTCTTAATGTTGGGAAAGGTTCAAATGATCAACCTGAACATATCGTACAGAATCGTCTTTTGATCGCCAATTATTTTTCTATTGAGGCGCAAAATTTAGTTACGGTCAATCAAATACACTCCTGTAACGTTGTTGTAGCTCATCAAGCAATTATCGGTAAACCTCCTAAAGCTGATGCTCTTGTTACGACCACACCAGGACTCGTTATTGGGGTTCTTACAGCAGATTGTGGACCCATTCTGTTTGCTGATCCACAAGCTGGAGTCATCGCTGCAACTCATGCTGGCTGGCGTGGAAGCTTAAATGGAATTATCGAGAAAACAATTGCTGTTATGGAAAAACAAGGAGCCAAAAGACAATCAATAACAGCAGTCCTTGGACCTTGTATTGGCCCTTATCACTATGAAGTAACAAACGAATTTTACGACCAATTTATTGATTACCACAGCAAATACCAAAAATATTTTTTAAAAACAGAGAAAATAAATCGCTTTTATTTTAATCTATGGGCATTTATTATAAACCAACTCAAAGAAGCAGGTGTTAATGCTTCTTGTGTAAAGCTTTGTACCTATCAAGATGAACAGCGTTTTTTCTCCTATCGCCGTGCAATACACCGCAACGAACCCGATTACGGACGGCAAATTTCTGCTATTATGCTAAAATAAGTATTTTTGTCTCAAAAAAAGATCAAACCTGCAAACAAAATAACGCCAATAAAAAATAAATAAGCTCTTTTGTACTATGTTTTTTTCATAAAAATTCTTATTGGCTCCACAAGGTATAAAAACTGTAGTGATGAGAAATAAAAACTACAAGACTTTGATTGATAATAATAATTTACTATTTTGTATGTTGAATGAGAGACCCGAATATCGTAAGATTCTTTCATTTCAAACCTGCTTATCTTGAATCAATCAAAACTATTCGCTTGCACGTTACAAGCGGGATTAGCGTGTGGATAAAATTTATATAAGAAAGGACTAAAATGGCTCTTATGAACCGTCTTAATGCAAGATCTGTCGCAATATTGGGAGCAGGAAAATATAATGATGGTGCCGGCTTGTTACTCCATAAGCGCACACTTCTTTTCAATGTTTGCTTATAATGTCCTTTAACAAGGAATTATTTAAACATAAAATATCATTGGAGCTGTTTTCTATATCAATTCATTATAGAAAAAACTAAATTGGATGATTAAAAATATCTTCACTGCCTTCACGATATCTACAAATAACAACACATCGTTTTAGAAAACACCTAAAGATACCAACAGAAATAAAAAACATGACACGCATCATGATAGGCAAGAGTATATTTAAAACGAATAATATATAGAGATGAAAAATATTTTTAAATTATGCAATAAAATGCATCGTGCTATGAATTATCTCATTTTTAAAATAAAAGAGTATATGCATTTAAATGAGATTTTGTAACAAAACTCTGTAAGCAATCTCATTAGCCAATAATCAAAACAGATAAATGAATAAGTTTTTCTCTATCACAGATACCCACCGTGCAAATAAATCACATCCTTTGTTTTTCTTACGACTTCAAGAATAAACTCTACAAAAAACAAAAATTTTTGAAAAAAGAAAACACATCGTATAGATCTTTAACAATAATCAATAAAATTGTAATGGTTTTGTAATTGTTTTCTTGCAATTTAATAAAAAGAAATTAAAAACCGTTTCGCATTCTCACCATAATTATTCAGAGGTTCTACTATGAAACTTTTCTGCGGAAATTCTAATCCACGCCTAGCTGAAGATGTTACAAATTATTTGAACATTCCCTTAGGCAAGGCAACTGTAAAGCGTTTTGCTGATCAAGAAATTTTCGTAGAATTACACGAAAATGTACGTGGACAAGATGTTTTTGTTTTGCAATCCACATCCTATCCCGCAAATGATCATTTGATGGAATTGCTCATCATGATTGATGCCCTTCGTCGTTCTTCTGCGCGTCGTATTACAGCGGTAATACCCTATTTTGGCTACGCCCGCCAAGATCGAAAACCTGGACCACGGACCCCCATTTCAGCAAAACTTGTTGCCAATCTCATTACTGAAGCAGGCGCTCATCGCGTTTTAACATTGGATCTTCATGCAGGACAAATTCAAGGTTTTTTTGATATCCCTACAGATAATCTCTATGCTGTTCCTGTCATTTCTCGCGATGTCAAAGTGAATTATTCTCTTGAAAATGTTATTGTTGTTTCACCTGATGTGGGTGGTGTAGTCCGTGCTCGCTCGCTTGCCAAGCGCTTGAACAGTTTGCTCGCTATTGTAGATAAACGTCGCGAACGCCCCGGTGAATCAGAGGTGATGAATATTATTGGAGATGTATCGGGAAAAGATTGTCTTTTACTTGATGATATTGTTGATTCAGGTGGAACTTTATGCAATGCTGCAAGTGCTTTGCTTAAACATGGTGCCAATAGTGTCACAGCTTATATCACGCACGGCGTTCTTTCTGGTAATGCAATCGAACGAATTACCAATTCAGAAATGAAGGAACTGGTTATTACAGATTCAATCATGCCAACACAAGTTATTGAGGAAGCACATAATATTCGTGTTTTACCCATTGCCGATCTCATTGGAGAAGCAATAGCAAGGACAGCAGCAGAACAATCCGTTTCAAGTTTATTTGGTTAAAGTGGTTCCTTGGGATCTCCTGGCGCTGTTTCAACACCAAGATCAGGAAATGCAACAATGCGTTGGCCACTAAAATGCGTATGAATAACAATGAGACCGCGTTCTTCAAAGTAGGTTAAAAGCCGACGGACGCGGTTTAAAGAATGAGTCCCATAAAGACGTGCTAAAAATGCATCGGATGGACAAGGCTTTCCGCCCAATGCGGCCTGTGCCACATTCAAGAAGACTCCTTGAACCTCATCTTCTAAACTTTCTGATATCTGCAAAATATGTTTCCAACGTTCACTGACAGCCGTTTGTTCATCAACAAAAGCTTGTGCAATAGCCAATTTACGCCGAAATTGCGAAAGATTAAAAGGAACCTTTGACATACCATGGATACGGCAACGAACCGAAAAATCTTGATAAAGCACCGCTGTTGAGCGATAAAAAGATTCAGAATCCTCAAGAATTTCCTGAATGACATGTTCTGCTTGACTATTACGCTCAACATCAGAAAGTTCAGGAAATAAACTCAGATTTTCTTCCAACACCTCTTGTTTTTTATGTACCACCTCCTCTAACATCTCGTGCATTGATTTTTCCCTCATCGGCTCTCGTGTTAGTTTAAATGGCGTTAAAATTTCCTCTGGTGGAGCAGTAAAAACGAGCTCTTGCACATCATCCCGCTCTGTTGGAAGTGGCATTAATTTAGGACTAGAAGAGCGTGCTAAAGTTTCAACAGAACCGATAATGATTGGTAAGGGACGTCGTGATAAAGCGGGACCTAAAGCGATAAAATTTCCCCGCTCAAGATCTCTAAACATTTCTGCTTGGCGACGCTCCATTCCCAAAAGATCAGCAGCGCGCACCATATCAATATCTAAAAAAGTCCGCCCTATTAAAAAGTTTGAAGCTTCAGCAGCAACATTTTTGGCCAGCTTAGCCAAACGTTGTGTCGCAATAACGCCAGCAAGACCACGTTTGCGCCCCCGACACATAAGATTAGTCATAGCACTCAGTGAAATTTTACGTGCTTCATCAGAAACTTCTCCTGCAGCAGTTGGAGCAAACAATTGTGCTTCATCAACAACGACAAGCATAGGATACCAATAATCACGTTCCACATCAAACAGTGCCCCAAGGAAAGCACCCACAGCACGCATCTGTTGTTCAGTATCCAAACCTTCAAGATTAAATACTACAGAAACCCGATGTTGTCGAATGCGATGCGCAATACGCGTCAATTCTAATTCGCTCCGTTGAGCCTCTACAATAACATGACCAAATTTGTCTGCCAAAGTTACAAAATCACCTTCTGGATCAATCACACAATGCTGGACCCACTGAGCACTTTGCTCTAGAAGACGGCGTAAAAGATGTGATTTACCTGAACCAGAATTACCTTGAACAAGAAGACGTGTTGCCAATAACTCTTCCAAATCAAGAAGTGCTGGCATCGATTTATGCAAAGCACGACTCTCTGATATCTCACCCAAGGCAATCTCAACCTTCATAACATCTCCAGTGTTTGATTTTGAACATATCAGCGCATATTGGTTGATTCTCCATCCCGTACCATAATGTGTAACATTTCCTCTTTTTTAACGATAGAAATCATCGATTTTTCCCACAACTCTTGCATCTATGAATAGTTTGAATTATAGAACAGACTTCTGCGTAGACACCCTTGGAGGCAACGCAGAATGGAGCAATCGCTGCTTATCAGCGCATATCTTCATATCCATGCAAAAACTGTTATTGTTTTTGAAGGATCTCCAATCATGTAAAAAGGACTTAAATTATGAGCAAAAGCTACACTCTTAAGGCCGAAAAACGCGAGCGGGTTGGTAAGGGGTCCTCCCGTGAACTTCGCCGAAACGGTCTTATTCCTGCTGTCATTTATGGTGAAAAACAACCTCCTTTGGCAATAACAGTTCCCTATAAAGAAATTTTCTATAAAATTCACGCTGGTGGCTTTCGTACCACCATTGCAACGATTATTCTTGACAAGCAAAAAATTATGGTTTTGCCAAAAGATTATCAATTAGATCCCGTGCGTGACTTTCCCCTCCATGTAGATTTCTTACGCATTTCAGCAAAATCCGTTGTAGAAGTGAATATTCCTGTCCACTTCCTCAATGAAGATACGGCACCTGGACTTAAAAAGGGTGGTGTCCTCAATATTGTTCGGCACGAAATTGAATGTACAGCTCCAGCAAGTGCTATTCCTGAAGCTATTGAAATTGATCTCTCCAGCTACTCTATCGGTGATTCTATTCACATTTCAGCAGTGCAACTGCCCAAAGGTGTGACTCCCATCATCCAAGATCGAGATTTTACCATTGCAACCATTGCAGCTCCTGCTGGCATGGATGTCAGCGATGAAACCTCTGAACAAGAAAATGATGATGAAGACAAGCAAACTTCATAAAACTCAACAGGCGGAAATTTTTTCCGCCTTAATTTATGAGACATTACCCTTACTCATACTTTGACTGAAGATACACATGTGGCTTATTGCTGGTCTTGGCAATCCTGGTTTACAATATCAAAATAACCGCCATAATATCGGTTTTATGGCTGTTGATGCCATTTACCAATCTTTTTCTTTTTCTCCATGGTCGAAAAAGTTTCAAGCAGAAATCTCCAATGGTTTCATAGATAATGAGAAAATTTTTCTTATAAAACCGCAAACTTTTATGAATTACTCTGGTCAAGCTATCGGTGAAGCTTTGCGATTTTATAAATTAGATTTGAAGAATTTGATCATCATTTATGATGAGTTAGACCTGCCTCCGGGAAGAGTCCGTGTAAAAATTGGTGGAGGAAATAATGGACATAATGGTATTAAATCTATTGATACCCATTGTGGTACTAATTATTGCCGTATACGCATAGGAATTGGTCATCCTGGAAGCAAAGAACTTGTTCATCAGCATGTCCTAGGAAATTTTACCAAATCTGATCAAGAATGGCTTCCCCCTCTCTTAGAGGCAATCGCAAAAAATATCGCTCTCCTTATAAAAGATGACAAATCCCTCTTTATGAATGAAGTTTCACAAACAATAAAAAATAAGAACTGACCCTAACAGCTTATTTCTCTCATCAATAAAAAACAACTTTTCTCTATAAAATCTATACATATAACTTATTGATTTATAAAAATTAATTGTTTTATATTCTTGAATAGAAATGCCAAATATCACAAGATTTATTTTAAATCTATTAATAATGAAACCATAAAAACCATTGGCTTACACCTCACAAGTTGGAGGATATATGGATAAAAACTTTTGAAAAAAGAAAGAAAAATGCCTCTTATAAATTTCGTCAAAGGCAAAACCTGTTGGGAAAATATGAAAGCTAGCAAATAGAACAATGATATTTGTACATATCTTTTGAAACAGAGAAGAGATCTATACTCTTTTTTTGGAAAAAGAGAAGATTGAACAGCAAACCAAAATACTCAATGGTCCTCTCCAATCTTCTCCCTAAAATTAAAAATCATCCGGCTGAATGGTTGATTGTAGTGGATCGTAGCCATTTAATTGTTGACTGTAAACTGTAGGGTTACTCCTATTGTTTTGCAACACCACAACACGCGAACCAACGGGAACACGATTATAAAGATCAATAATATCTTGATTGAGCAAACGGATACACCCACTTGAAATAGCACGCCCAATTGACCAAGATTCATGTGAGCCATGAATACGGAAAAGTGTATCTTTTCCATTTTTGAAAAGATAGAGTGCCCGTGCGCCCAATGGATTATCAGGACCTGGAGGCATTCCTTTCCCTAAATGACCATAACGTTCTGGCTCTCGAGCCATCATTGCTGCAGTAGGAGCCCAATTAGGCCACCGACGCTTGCGCTGTACAACCCCTTCACCTTCAAATGCTAAGCCTTCTTTACCGACTCCAATCCCATAACGTAAAGCCTTCCCATTTTCACCAATAAGGTAAAGAAAACATTCTTCCGTATCTATAACCAATGTTCCAGGGGGATAAGATGTATAATAAAGCACTTCTTGTCGCCAAAACTTTGGATCAATTGTCGCAAGATCAACAGCAGGTAACAAATAAGCCTCATTCGTTACAGGACCGTACAAAGCCTGTATTTCTGGTGGAATGTATCGAATTTGTTGAACAGGAATCGACGATATATCTGACGGATGTGTAGCACACCCAGCCAAAGCTAAAAGTGCTAAAATTAAAAAGGTACAACGAGATAACACTCTTCTATTTTCTCCGATTAATTATTTATGCAGATTTGCATACCATGAAAAACTTAGCACAATATTAACATTAATTCGAAGTTTTCTTATCCTTGTAACTAAGGAGAGCATTAAGATAAGAAGAATTTTAAAAGATAAAAAAGTAGATTATCTGTTATTGTAGACTTTTTTCTCATTTATTGCAATACAAAGACTATAACTCTTCTGAAAATATGCTATAAAAAGGAAGCTTTATCTTGACCATAAAATCAATAGAAAAGAAAGACTCTCATGGGCTTTAAATGCGGTATTGTCGGATTACCTAATGTCGGGAAATCAACTCTTTTTAATGCATTAACAAAAACAGCCACTGCACAGGCTGCCAATTATCCTTTTTGTACCATTGAACCCAATACCGGTGAAGTTGCTGTTCCAGATTTACGAATGGAAAAAATTGCATCAATTGCTGGTTCAAAAGAAACGATTCCTACACGCATTAACTTCGTTGATATTGCGGGGTTGGTACGAGGAGCCTCAAAAGGCGAAGGTTTAGGGAATAAATTTTTAGCCAATATTCGTGAAGTCGATGCCATTGTCCACGTTTTACGCTGTTTTCAAAACGAAGATATTACCCACGTAGAAGGACGTATTGATCCTGTTAGTGATGCAACAACGGTTGAAACCGAACTCATGCTTGCAGATCTTGAAAGTCTTGAGAGACGAATCGTACAAATCCGTAAACGGGCAATTGGAAAAGACAAAGAAGCCCTTACAATTCTACCCATTATGGAAAAAGCATTAAACATACTGCAACAGGGAAACCCTATCCGCTTATTACTCAAAGATATCTCTTCTGATGAACAGAACATTCTTAAAAGTTTAAATCTTTTAACCTCCAAACCTGTACTTTATGTTTGCAACGTAAGCGAAAATGACGCCGCTCATGGCAATAGTTTTACCCAAACAGTTGAAAAAATGGCAACAGAGCAAAATGCGCAAAGTATTATCATTTCGGCTTCTATCGAAGCGGAAATCACGCAACTGAGTGATGCTGAAGCCTCAGAATATCTCAATGCTCTAGGACTCTTTGAACCAAGTTTAAATCGCCTTATTCGCGCTGGTTATCATTTACTTGATCTCATTACTTACTTCACCTGTGGGCCTAAGGAAACGCGAGCATGGACAATTGCGCGTGGTACCAAAGCTCCCCAAGCAGCTGGCGTTATTCACTCAGATTTTGAGCGCGGCTTCATTCGTGCACAAACCATCAGCTACAATGACTATATTGCTCTGGGTGGAGAAAGCGGTGCAAAAGAAGCAGGAAAAGCCCGCGATGAAGGAAAAGAATACATTGTGCAAGATGGCGATATCATGTTATTTAAACATAATACTTAAATCTTCACTCTATCTTAATAGTTTATTTTGAAAATTTTGTATTAAGTTCATGAGAGCTTACCGCAAAAGTTCCTAAAGGTCTCCTGAACAAAAAACAGGTGCTACCATTATTGTGACAGCAACTGTTTTATCCATTCAAGAATGGAAATATAAAATTAGCGCGTCCAACGCCCTTCGTATTTAAATGTTGGAGCGTCCTTTAAAGAATCTTTTGTCGCATTTGTAATAAGTTTCCACTTACCATAATCATTTGTCATCTGGATTGTTTCTGGAGAAACGACCACATAACTCTCCCCTATACCAAGGAAACCACCAACTGCAACAACAAATCCCGCAATATTATTTTCACGTAAAATAATATCTTTTACTTCACCAATATTTTCATCTTCTATATTATATACCTTAGCACCTATAAGGCTAGAAGCAACAAAATCCGTTGCTAAAGGTGTTACATAACGCACAGAATTATTTATCCCTACCTGTACAATACCTGTCGAAGAAATCATTTCAGGTTTAGAAGGTCCTTCAAAAGACTGCGCATAAGTACTAGAAATCATCAAAATTGACATAAGAGTAGTACATGAAATTTTTTTCATTTTAACATCTCCGTTTTTACTTTGCTTTTACTTTATAAAACCTCAATGCATTATAAACAGATTTGTTCCTTATGCTTTTTATACTCTTTCAAAACCAATCGCCTTATCCTTTTTTCTTTATTTCGTCTTTTGTTTCTTTCTCAAACTCTTCTTCTAAACTACGCCAAATACGACCTTTTAAAATATAAACAAGCCCTGCAAAAATGATTAAAAATAAAATAACACGAAAACCGGTTTTTTTACGAATTTCCATATGAGGATCAGCAGACCACATCAAAAAAGCAGAAACATCACGAGCGTAATGTTCAACGGTTTCTGGGGTTCCATCTTCATAAGCAACTACACCATCACTCAAAGGAGGTGCCATAGTTAAAAAATTACTGGCAATAAAATAAGGATTATACCAATAACCATCAGCAACTTTTACCTTCTTCGGCGCTTCCTGATATCCTGTTAAAAGAGCTGTAATATAATCTGGACCAGCCGTATCATAATGAGTCAAAACATCCGTAATTAAAGCAGGAAAAGGCAAAGATACACCACGTGCACGTGCCATCAATGACAAATCTGGAGGATAAGCACCATTCAAAACCTGTCTTGCTTCTTCTTCATACGCAAAGGGAGAAGGAAAATAATCCGTTGCAACCCCAGCACGTTTAAAAAATTTTCCTTCTCGATTAGGACCATCACGCACTTCATACTGCCCCGCCAAAACTTTAATCTGTTCTTGATCATACCCAAGAGCTCTTAAATTGCGAAAAGCCACATATTTTAGCCCATGGCAGCTGGAACAAACTTGTTTATAAACCTTTAATCCGCGCCTCAATTGCGCCTTATCGTATAACCCAAATGGACCTGAAAAACTCCATTCTTGTTTTTTAGGAACCTGTAAAGGAAAAGAAATAAATCCCTCTTCCTGATCAGAGGCACCACCAGCTAAACCCTGAGCAGAAAAACTCATAGCAACAATAACAACCAGCCCGACAAAAACATTTACCATAGTCTCTTTTTTTTCTGTTTTAAATCTTGCATAATTGAAGAAGGAAGAGAATAATTTTTTTCAAACGCTGGCAAAATCGGCAAAATAACCAAAAAAAATATAAAATAATAAACCGTAGCCAATTGTGTCCATAAAAGAATTTTGTCACTTATTTCTCTTGCCCCCAACCAACCAAGAAAAACGACATCAATAACCAACGCCCAAAAGAAAATTTTATAAACAGGTCGATATCTTGCTGAACATATTTTAGAGCGGTCTAACCATGGCACAAAAATTAAAATGCAAATCGAACTGACGAATAAAACAAAGCCAACAAAGTTTGAAGAGAAAATACCAATATCAAAAGTTATAGCACGAAGCATCGCATAAAAAGGCAAAAAATACCATTCTGGAACCACACGAAGAGGTGCCTTTAAAGGATCTGCCACACTATAATTTTCAACCTGCCCCATATAATCGGGCATATAAAACAAAAACCAGGCAAAGAAGATGAGAAAAACAGTAATAGCAAAAATATCTTTGATCAGTGCATAAGGCGAAAATGGAACCGTTTCCTTATCTGACTGTATAGCAAGACCCGTTGGATTTCCTTGCCCAACACAATGAATTGCCCAAATATGAAGCCCCACAAAAAGAAGCAAAACAAATGATAAAACATAATGGAAAACATAAAAACGATTCAACGTTGGTTGTCCTACGACATAACCACCAAGAAGTGTCTCATGCAACCAAGACCCCACTAAAGGAATCGTTTTGAAAAGCCCTGCAATCACTGAAGCAGCTGAAATAGACATCATCCCCCAAACAAGCACATAACCAAAAAACGCTATTGCCATCATGATGATATAAATAAAAATACCTGTAACCCATACCATTTCTCGCATATTTTTATAAGAACCATAATAAAGTCCACGTGCCAAATGGATATAAACAGCAATAAAAAAAAACGAAGAGCCTACACAATGCCATGGACGAAAAAGCCAACCAAACTGCCCTTCACGCCGAAATCGTTCACTAGTTTCAAAAGCCAAATGAATATCCGGAACATAATGCATAGCCAAGACAATACCTGTCAATAGCTGTGATAAAAGCATAATGGTTAAAATACCGCCAAATGTGTAAAAGTAATTAAGATTACGCGGAACAGGAAAAATCACAAATGCATTATAAAAAAAACGAGGAAGAGGAAAACGCTTATCAAACCAACGAGCAAGTGCATTTTTAGGACAATAAGGAGAAAACCTTGTCATAACCTTATCCTATTTTGAGCAAAGTATCAGAAAGAAATTGGTAAGGAGGAATAGCCAAATTATAGTTAGCTGGACCCGAACGCACTCTTCCAGCTGTATCATAAACAGACCCATGACAGGGACACAACCACCCTCCAAATTTACCCGATTGCCCAAGTGTTACACAGCCTAGATGCGTACAAAGATTAATAACAATAAGCCAATTTTCACGTCCTTTACCTGCTGAACGCGCAAAATCTGTTGCTTCCTTTTCACCTTCAAGATTAGGATTGCGCGCTTGACGATCTTTTAGAAGTCTCAATTCAGTAGCGCGCGCATCAGCAATTTCTTTTGCCGTACGATTTCGAATAACAACAGGCTGTCCTCGCCACTTTACCGTTATCGACATCCCCTCTTCAATACCAGAAAGATCAACCTCAACAGAGGAAGATGCCAAAACAGCTTCATCTGGACGCAACTGACGGATAAAAGGCCACATAACCGCTCCCATTCCAACTGCTCCTGCAACAGCTGTTACCAAAAACAGAAAATCCCGCCTCGTTTGCTCACCCATGGCCTTAACTTAAAGAGACACTTTGCTAAAACATCCTTTTTACCATACCCTCTCCCATTGTACAATGCTTGATCACTCAGTTACCTCAATCATAAAAACATCCCCGTAAAAACTCCTGCCATTTGTATGGTTTATACAAAAAACTGTTTTATAATGATAATTCATCATTTTACAGAGTGAATGAAATCCTGAAACACCGTAAGGTTTTTTCATTTCCAACCTATTCATATTAATTCAATCAAAATTACTCTCCCGCCCGTGAAAATCAGAGATAGCATGTAAATAAACACTTCTAAAGAAAGATAGTCTTATTATGACCATATCTCAGTAAACAAGTTGAGCTTATCGGTTATTTCTTTAACACATTTACAGCATCTCTCCCTCCCTCAATTCCAACTGGTTGTATGAGTATTTTTTTCGCTTCTGTTTTTGCATAAGCTTCTGTTTTTGCATAAAAAGCATATTTTGTTGATTTTAATTAAAATGGATGATCTAACCTCATTAAATATCCCACTTTTCAACATAATGAGCCAATCCATTCATGGATCGCTCAATAAAATGAAGTCCCGAATAGGGAGCTTCTCTCTTATCCCAAACAGATCTGTATACATAACTTTTTCCCTGAAATTTAAAGGGAATAAAAATTAACCGTAAAAAACATGTATTTCTCAAAGCATATTTTTCGAATAAATTGTGGTATTTCTTTACAAAGTCGAAAGAAAAATCATATTACAGAGAACATGACACTTCATATAGCTCTTTTCCAACCTGATATTGCTGGTAATACTGGAACGATTTTACGTCTTAGCGCTTGCTTTGGTTTACATGTGCACATTATTGAACCTGCAGGCTTTAATCTGTCGGATCGTAATCTCAAACGCGCAGGATTGGATTATCTCGAATATGCTTCCTTAGAACGACACATTGATTGGCAACATTTTATAAGCTCCATGAAACACTTTAACCGCCGCCTGTTGCTTTTAAGTACAAAAGCAAAAACATGCTATACGCAGATATGCTATCAAAGAAATGATGTTTTACTTTTTGGTCGGGAATCAGCTGGAGTTCCCGATTATGTTCATGAAACGGCCGATTACACACTGAAAATTCCCATGCAACCACAGGCACGCTCTCTCAATCTCGCCATGAGCGTGGCTATAACAACAGGAGAAGCATTGCGCCAAATTGGTTATTATGAAAGAAAATGTATTTTATAAAAATATAAATTATCACGAAAAACAATAATACAACATATAAAGAACAGTTAGAGCGTATAATGCCTATCATTTTTAAACAATTAAGTGCTTGTAAAATAAACATTTCTTAGTGCCCATCACATCCATTTCATATCACCTCATATCACCACCTATGAATGATTAAATACTCCTCATAGTAAAAATCCAGTGAACATCCCCCTCTTTATGGTCATACAAGGTGCAAACCGCTATCACTATTCTCTTTATTCGTTCTCATTTTCGAGAATCCTTATCTTTGAGATGGTTTATAAGAGACATTTTCCCCCTCTGTAATCATTTTTCCTCACTTGTGACATGTAAGGCAATAATTTTGATTGATGTAATATGAACAGGTTTGAAATAACCTTACAATATTGTGGACTCTTCTTTCACATGAATAATGATTATTATAAATTAATATGTTGACTTAAAAAATATAAAAAACAGTGGGTTTATAAACAGAAATATTATAAATCAATTTTTTCTAATAGTGCATGACGATCCATTAAAAATCCGCTTTCAATCCATATCATTTCTAGCTCTTTAAGCTTTTTTCCTAAAAGTATACCTTTCGTAAAACCTTTTTTTATTAAATCGTTACCATTAATAGGAAAAGTTGGAATTTGCCATTTTTTGGCAAGTTGATAAAGCTTAATATAACCCTCTGCTTTTTGCAAAGCATCACTTTTTTCCAGATGATCAAGATGTGATGCAGCGACAGACAACGATAATTGATCTAAAACTGGCTGTCGTCCATGAAAATAAATCAGTTTTTGCACAAAATGATCAGAACAGTTTTGGTTTATTATTTCTAACTCTGCCCATTCTTTTAATCGCGTTGTTTCCTTAAGAGAAAAACGCAAGCGCTGTGCCATTTCATGAAGACGCATGGGATCAGGAGGAAGAAGGCTTTCTAGCCGTAACAATGGATCAACTTTCCAACCAAGAGCCTGTTCTGTCTTCACCAATGCGTGAATTGCATCAATACCCCATCGTTCTGTTTCAGGGAAAATGAGTGCCAAAATTCTGCTTTGTCGCATCCATAAAAGAGCACGCGTTGGATCAAACGCCGCAAGAAGCTTTTTCATTTCTACCCAAATACGTTCAGAAGAAAGTTTTTTTAAACCGTGTTTTAAACGAACACATGCCTTCAATCCTTGCACATCAGGTCGCCCTGCTCCATACCACGCAAAAAAGCGAAAAAACCGTAAAATACGCAAATAATCTTCGCCAATACGATCTTCTGCAACCCCAATAAAACGAACTGTTCGGCTAGCAATATCACTCAAACCTCCCACATCATCATAAAGGTTGCCAGCAGCATCACAATAAAGCGCATTTATCGTAAAATCTCGCCGTTCAGCATCTTTTTTCCAATCACGACCAAATGCCACTTTTGCATGACGACCATCCGTTTCAATATCGCAGCGAAGCGTTGTAACCTCATAAGAACATGAATGAGCAACTACTGTTATTGTACCAAACGCAATCCCTGTAGGAATAGCTTTAAATCCTGCTGCTTCTACACGTGCGATAATCTGTTGCGGCAAGCAGGTTGTGGCAATATCAATATCACTAATAGGCTGCCCTAGCAGTTGATTGCGTACTGCTCCCCCTACAATACGCGCCTCTTCCCCCTCCACAGACAAAACACGAAGAAGTGTTTGGATATCACTTTGTTGTAACCACGCAACCTGTTTGAAGTTCTGTCTTATATTCACCCTTTAACCTTTCAAAAAAGTTGTCTTCATTGCTTTAAAAAACTCTCTTCATAAAACAATTTTTTTAAGACATCCCTTATAAAGCACGTCTATTCTTCCAAAGAAACTTTTCTCTTCTATATGAATATGAAAAAAAACGGCATATGATACTTCATTTCTTCTCATTTTCTGTTACAAACAATAAGATATCCATTATCATGCAGAGAAAATTACCATTTTTGCGACAAACGCCTTAAGGAAGAAATATGAGTCAACATGATCCATCATCCAATTCTATAAAAAAGGTCAATATCAATCATGAAGCTCAAGTCATTATTGATGATATTGATACGGCACACAAAGAGTTGGATATTTTACAAAAAGAAATTGACAAAGTTATTTTTGGGCAAAATCAGGTAATCGAATATGCTTTAATCGCTATTTTTGCTGGTGGTCACGCCCTTCTTGTCGGTGCTCCAGGACTTGCAAAAACACGTCTTGTTGAAACATTGGGAACAGTCTTAGGGCTTGATGAAAAACGCATCCAATTCACTCCTGACTTAATGCCATCGGATATTATTGGTTCTGAAATTATGGATTCCGATAAAGACGGTAAACGTTCTTTTCGATACATTCAAGGTCCTATTTTCACGCAACTTCTCATGGCCGATGAAATCAATCGTGCTTCCCCACGGACACAGTCAGCCCTTTTACAAGCTATGCAAGAATATCATGTTACTGTTGCAGGTACCCGTTATGATTTGCCACAACCTTTTCATGTTCTTGCAACGCAAAATCCTCTCGAACAAGAAGGGACCTATCCACTTCCTGAAGCACAACTGGATCGCTTTTTGATGCAAATCGATATTGACTATCCTGACCTCACAACAGAGCGACGGATTATTTTAGAAACAACAAAAGAAAAAAAATCAAATGCAAAACCAATTTTATCCGGCAAAAAATTGCAAAAAATTCAAAATATCGTTCGCAAAATGCCTCTTTCAGAAAATGTGATTGAAGCTATTTTAAAAATTGTCCGCTCATCTCGCCCTCATAAAGACAATAGCCTTGCTAATACTTATGTTTCTTGGGGACCTGGTCCACGGGCATCACAAGCCCTTTCACTTTGTGTTCGCGCTCGTGCTCTTTATTATGGACGCTTAGCTCCTTCACTTGATGATGTTGAAGCATTGGCCTATCCCGTATTACAACACCGCATGGCTCTTAATTTTTCTGCCCGTGCTGAAGATATAACCGTAAAAGATATTATTAATAACCTTGTGAAAGATGCTCTTTGAATGGCTCTTGGCAAAAAAGTTTTACAAAAGCCTCCATTGTCGCTGGCAAATGAACTGCATAAGGATACTGGCAAAATGCCATATTTCCTTTTACAAGCGCGTCATATCGCTAATACATTGATAACCGGATGGCATAGACAACGTAAAAGCGGTAATGGGGAAAACTTTTGGCAATTTCGTCCCTATATGGAAGGAGAATCCATTAGCCGTATTGACTGGCGTCGCTCAGCGCGTGATGAAAATACATATCTCCGTGAACATGAATGGCAAATGACACAAACCGTTTGGCTTTGTCCTGATCAGAGCGCATCAATGCATTACTGTTCGCGCTTTTCTAAAATCTCTAAAGGTAATCATGCCACTCTTCTTACCCTTACCTTGGCATCCCTTCTTGCACGCAGTGGCGAACATATTGCTATTCCCAACTTAATGTCCCCCACAATGACATCCAATGTCGTAGAACGAATAGCCTTTGCTTTAGAAAATCATTCAGATGAAAATTCATTTCCGAATTTTTCAACGATTACACGCTTTTCACATGTCGTTATAATGAGTGATTTTCTCGACTATCCTGAAAAAATCATCCAACATTTAACCGTTTTAACTACAAAACAGGTGACAGCTCATTTAATTGAAATTTCTGATCCCGCAGAAGAAAGCTTCCCCTACACAGGTCACACAGCATTTTTGGATCCTGAAACGAAAGAGAAACATGTTTCCACTAAAGCAGAAGATCTTCGTAAGAGCTATTGTAAACTATATCACGCAAGGCGACAAGAATTGGTAAATTTTTGCGCACGCCAAGGATGGTCTTATCACGTTAGTACAACGGATCAACCTTTAACAGAGACCATTTTTCATCTCGCAAATACAATGAGCGACTCTCCATTGCAAAAAAGGAGGGCACTTTGAGTTTTGCTGCTCCCTTTCTGTTACTAGGGCTTTTGTTCCTACCGGTCATTTGGTGGCTATTGCGGATAACTCCTCCATCTCCGCGTAAAGAGCTTTTTCCCCCTTTTCGCTTCTTACCCAAACCAACTCATCAACAAGAAACAGCAAAACATACACCTTGGTGGTTGCTCTTGTTGCGTTTAACCATAGCGGCACTTGTTATCATAGCTCTAGCACGCCCCACTTGGAATCAAAAACCAATAAGCCTTTCTGGGTCTCACCCCCTTGTACTCATTATTGATAATGGTTGGGTTTCTGTAAAAGAATGGAAAAAACGCATCTCTATCGCTGAAATACTCCTTGCACAGGCAGAAAAACAGCAAAAAGATATTTATCTTGTTGCAACGGCTGAACATGATATCTCCAATATAGAGCCCCAACCAGCCAAGATTATAAAACAGCATTTAATGCATTTGCAACCGCGTCCTTGGCCTGTCAACCGTGTGCATGCCTTCAAAAAACTCAGCGAAATAACCAAAGGAAAACCTCTTGATATTGCTTATTTAAGTGATGGATTACAAACAAATGAAGATGAGCAAGCTTTTGCTCTTCTTGAAGAACTAAAACCTAGAAACTTCTTGTGGTATTTGACTGATATTTCCGATTTAACCGGCATAACATCCATAGAAAATAACAATGGAAACATGGGCGCGCGTATTATCCGCTCAACAACACACAGTAATACTCCCGCTATACTCAGCCTTTACGATTCAAATAATCAACTTCTCGGTCAATTTACGAACAATTTCTCTGAAGGAGAAACAACAGTACTTGTTCCTTTTAATGTACCACTTGAACTACGCAATGATATCGCTTGGATAAAAATAAACAATCAAAACCATGCTGCTGCAACCTTCTTGGTAGACAGCCATAACAGGATAAGCCGTGTTGCTCTTCTCTCACCCGATACCAATGAAATGGCACAGCCTTTACTTGCTCCATTTTATTACATTATTAAAGCCTTACAAGGTCATACACAGCTTATAACAGCCGGTGGAAGAGAACTTTCAACGGATATTGATCATTTGCTTAAACAAAATCCATCTGTTTTTATTATGGGTGACATTGTTAACATGCCGGAAAATGCAGAAAAAAAACTTTCTGATTTTGTGAATAAAGGGGGAACACTCATCCGCTTTGCAGGAGAAAAACTCAGTAGCGCAGAACATTACGATAACCTTCTTCCGATACCACTGCGCCCAGGCCAACGTTCCCTTGGAAGTATTATGTCTTGGACAAAACCACAAAAGCTTGCACCTTTTGCAAAAAATAGCTTTTTCTTTGGTCTTCCCTTTCCAGGAGATGTTACTGTCTCTCGCCAAATCCTCGCAGAACCAAGCCCAGATCTTTTTGAAAAAACGTGGCTTAGCCTTTCGGATGGAACTCCTCTTATTACCGCAGCAAAACGTGGTAAAGGAACCCTCATTCTCATTCATGTTGCTCCTGACCCAACATGGTCTAATCTTCCTCTTTCTGGCTTTTTTGCACAAATGCTGCAAAAATTAATCACATTAGATTCTAACGAAAACACAAACCTAACACACAGAGAAAAAAGAACAGTGGTACAAAACCCTTGGCGAACTATAGCCGTTGACGGACAATTACAAGTACCATCCTCTGATATTGTTCCACTGGTCTTTGATGCTCAAAATCCACCCCGTCCTTCCTATCATACCCCACCAGGACTTTATGGTGTCAAAAACAATTTTTATGCGCTTAATCTCTTAACTCATTCATCGCGCTTGATGAAACAATCATCATTGCCACCTTCTCTTAACAAGAGTCCTTTATCTTACGATATAAAAGAAAAAAATCTTACCGGTCCACTTTTAGGATTAGCCATCTTATTATTCGCCTTTGATAATTTTCTCATTTTATGGATGGGAGGTATTTTTTCTTTCAATAAACGGCATAATATGTTTTTCCTCCCTCTCATAATTCTTATTGCCTTGTTTGCATATGCTCCAATTCTTCATGCACAAACGACAGAAAATCATCATGATAGTGTACAAGCCGCTGGTGCAACACATCTTGCCTACGTTATAACCAACAATCGTGAAATTGATACAACGAGTAAAAGTGGTCTAGAAGCCTTAAGCCAATTTATTGCAGAGCGCACAATGCTTTCCCCTGGCTCTGTTACAGCACTTGATCTCGATAAAGATGAACTCTCCTTTTATCCTCTTATTTACTGGCCAATTGATGTTGAGAGTCCTATACCAACTCCCAAAAGCCTTGAAAAAATAAATAATTTTATGAAACATGGGGGAACAATTTTATTTGACACACGCGATCAGATAAAGAGCAATCTTAATCTTGAAGGAGATGCCACTCCAGAAACGCAAAGATTACGAACCATCTTAAAAGGATTAAATATTCCATCCATTGAGCCAGCATCAACCGATCACGTTGTTGCACGTTCCTTTTATATTATGCCAGATTTTCCTGGTCTCTACCGTGGTTCACCTTTATGGGTTGAATCCTCATCAACAAACAAAAAAAATAAAAATTCTCTTGCCAGTGGTGATAACGTAAGTTCTCTTCTCATCACCGCAAATAACTTTGCCGGTGCTTGGGCACTCGATGAAAAAGGAACATGGAAATATCCCCTTGTTCCCAATGATCCAATGCAACGTCTATGGGCATTTCGCGCAGGTTTAAATATTGTTCTTTATGTGCTTACAGGAAACTATAAAGCGGACCAAGTTCATGTTCCTGCGCTCTTGGAACGCTTTAAAAGAGAAAGAAGGCAATGATACCACTTTTTACTTTTCAGCCTTTCTTACCACTCTTTTGGATTCTGCTCTTAAGCGGAATATCCTTTCTTTTTGTCGTTGTTGGTCTTGTTACGCAACGTCAAGGTTCTATATTTCGTCTGATGGCATTAAGCGCCCTCATCCTTGCTTTGCTTAATCCAATGATCATAAAAGAACAGCGCGAACCACTGAAAAGCACAGTGGGAATTATTATTGACCGCAGCAAAAGCCAAACATTTGGAACACGTACAAACGACAGTGATGAAGCGCGCGCGCAATTAACTCAAGTATTGGCGCATTATCCACAATTTGAACCACGTTTTATTGAAGCTGGAAAACTTGCTGATAATCAGTATGCGCCCTCAACGAATTTGTTTGAGACTTTAACACAAGCAGTATCTGATGTACCACTCTCTCGTTATGCAGGAACCATTTTTATCACTGATGGACAAGTGCATGACATCCCTGACCTATCAGATCTTCATCATGAAGTACCTCTCAATGCTTTGATTACAGGATACTCAGATGAATTTGATCGCCAAATCAAGTTTATTTCTCCTCCACGCTTTGCCCTTGTCAACAAACCACAAACGCTCTCTATTTTGGTAGAAGATAAAGGCCCCGCCAAAAAAACAATACCACAGAAAGCAAATATTACACTAAGCGTCAATGGACAAGACATTGGCCATTATTCTGTAACTCCTGGCGTGATTTTTCAAACTGAAATTACTCTTCCTCATGCTGAAAAAAATATTATCCAAGTTATAACTGATCCATACAAAGGTGAACTAAGCTTTGAAAATAACCGCGCTATAACAATTATTGAAGGAATCAGAGAAAATTTACGCGTTCTTCTTATTTCAGGTGCTCCTTATAATGGAGAACGGACATGGCGAGACCTTTTGAAAGGTGACTCCAATATTGATCTTGTTCACTTTACTATTTTGCGTCCCCCCACCAAAGCAGATAATACGCCCTCAAGCCAATTATCCTTAGTGGTCTTTCCCACAAGAAAGCTCTTTGTTGAAGAAATTAATAACTTTGATCTCATCATCCTTGATGGCTACCAGCACTCTACTGTTCTCCCCTTAATCTATTATGATTATATCGCCCAATATGTACAAAAGGGGGGTGCATTGTTGATGGTAACAGGACCTGAATTTACCCAAAAAAACTCACTTGCGAAAACACCTTTAATAAGCATTCTACCGGCATTGCCCAATGGAACTATTATTGAAAAACCTTTTCGCCCCACATTAACCAAAGAAGGTGAGCGCCATCCTGTCACAAGGGGTCTTGCAACACTTAACCTTCCAGCTTCTCAATGGGGACAATGGTTGCGACAAATTGCTATTCAAAATATAAATAACGGAATCGCCCTCATGAAAGGAGCCAATGAACAACCACTTTTAATTCTCTCCCATGTTGATAAAGGGCGTGTAGGCATGTTGCTTTCCGATGAAAGTTGGCTTTGGGCTAGAGGTTTCGAAGGCGGAGGTCCTTATGCTGCTCTTTATCGACGAATTGCCCATTGGCTTATGAAAGAACCAGAACTTGAAGAAGAAAAATTAAGTGCAACCAGCAGCAATCATCATTTAACAATTCGCCGCCAAACCCTCAAAGAGCATCCAGAGCCCGTCGAAATAATCTTTCCCTCTGGAAAAAAAGAAAATATTACTCTCACCAAAGAACAAGAAGGCCTTTTTACTGCAACTGTGACCACTGATGAGACAGGAGTTTTTACCATTAAAAATGGCGATTTAACAATACTTTCTTCTGTAGGGATGCTCGATAATCTTGAGTTGTTTGACTTGACTTCAACACAAGAAAAACTGGCCCCCATTATTAAGCACACTGGTGGCTACATCGGACGTTTACACCCTGAGGGAAAAGAAAATTTTCATCTTCCTCCATTCAAGCTGATTCAATCAAAAAAAAGTCCGTCCTCTTCCCCAGCACATTCAATTGTTCTGAAAGAAGCAACCGAAACCCGTTTAATCAATACCTTTTATTTTTCGATATTTTCTGGCTTTTTTGCACTGCTTGCCTGCCTTTTACTGTTGAGCAGCATGTGGTATTGTGAAGGCCGTTAAAAAATCTGAAATTTAGTATAATAGTTTTTAAATTTAGCTTATCCTTTTACGTATTTACTTGTCTTTTATAATTATATAACGTATTGATTTATAACTCAAAATACAGTGGAATTCTCCTTATTTCCAATATCCTCATATTAAAATAATAAAAAACATTCTCTTGCGTATTATTAGAAGAAATGCTGTATGGATAGAAACCATTGAAGAAAAGAGTGAAATACCTCTTATAAATCCTCTTAAAGCAAAGCAAGAATTTTCATAAAATTGGGGGAAAATAGTATGATGTTTTTTATTTGCACCTTGTATAAGCGTAGAGATGGTAGTGTACAGTAAGCCCTATATAGTTCACAGAAGCTTTCCATTATAATATCGAGTACCGTCTTGAAATTAGCTCAAACGCATTGAGAAATGTTTTTTACAAATATGTGAATGTACGACACAATGATATTTTATTAGGGATATTCTATTTGGAAAATTCCGCTTGAGACATTCTTTTTTGCAAGCTAATTTTCATTTTACCATCTTTCTTGCCTTTAAACACTAAGTTATCTTATGTTTATTCTTTAAATCGTTTTTAATACTCTACGAGCTTTTATGTTTTATCTTGCCCATATATCGGATGTACATCTTTCCCCTCTCCCACAACCTTCCCTTTTTGAACTTTCTGGGAAGCGTCTTACCGGTTATCTGAACTGGCAAAAAAAACGTAAGAGTCAGATGGCAACAAATGTCTTAGAAACTTTAATGGATGCCTTGAAAAAAACAAAGCCTGATCACCTGGTGATCTCTGGTGATCTTGTCAATCTTGCTCTCGATAAGGAATTTGAACAAGCGTATCGTTGGCTCCTTAACTTAGGACAACCCCAAAATATTTCTTTGACATTTGGAAATCATGATGCCTATGTCCGCGGCGCTTTACAAAAAGCATGCACTCTTTTTAAACCTTGGATTACAGGTGACATCCCTCAAAAAAGCGTCTTTCCTTATATGCGCATTCGTAAAGATGTTGCCATCATAGCAGCTTCTTCAGCCATTGCGACATTGCCTTTTCAAGCTTCCGGTTATTTTGGTAAAATGCAAGCGCAAACTTTACCGCTCTTTTTAAAGGAAGCAGCACAATGCAACCTTTTTCGTGTCGTCATGATTCACCACCCCCCCTTTCCAAAGGCAACGTCTTGGCATAAAAAACTACGGGATATAAAACGTTTTCTAGACATTATCAAATACCACGGTTGTGAGCTTATTCTTCACGGACATACTCATTTACCCACATTGAATTACATTGAAGGACCAATTAAAAAAATTCCTATTGTTGGTGTTCCTTCCGCATCACAAGCTTTTGGAGATAAAAAACCGCCCGCAGGTTTTAATTTATTTTCCATTGAACGCTTACAAAATCAATGGCATTGCCAATTACAACGTTATAGCATTATCAACCCCAAAAACGAGATTGCATGTACTGAAACAATTAATCTTTAAACACCTTCATAGTTGCCCAAACAACCAAAAATGAAAATATTTTTATTTCATATCCCTTTGGAAATCATAATTCTTATTTCCTTTTTCTCCTTAAAAGATAAAGTTTCACCTTCTCTGTCAATAGATCAATTTTTCTCAGACAGTTCCATCTGCAGCCCCACTTATGTGACTAGCTTTTTACAAACTTATCGGTTTTGGTTTTCTTCCTTCCCGCCCTAAAGGACGAAAATTCTACCACATCTGATTTATAAATAATTCGGCTTCTTGTCTCAAGGGTTCCAGCTGCTAATCGCACATGTGATTTACTTCACAAAGCTCTACACATAAACCCTGCTTTGAATTTCATCATCCACTCCTCCAAAAGCATCTAATGCGTAAAATCCTTATATTATTACAATGATGATATTTTATAGAATAATAGAGAAGCTCATTCAGCTTCTATGCCTGAAAATCAATGGCTAAAAAAGCCAAATAATAACTAAAGTATATAATTTAAATAACCCAATATACTTGTGATTCATAAACAAATGATGTTGATTGATTTATCGTAAATAGATTTGAAATGATCCATTACTATTTCACTCAAAATTTATTATCGTACATTAAAAAATTAGGAAAAATAATAGATTATGTTTCGATAAAAAACATAGGTAATAATATTTTTTATGTCTCAATAAATTCCTAATTTTTCATCTATTTTTTCCTATAAATCACTTTATAATACTCTTTATAATTATTTTATTATTGAGTTACATTGTGGATGTAATTTTATGTTCTTTAGAATTTTTTGCGAGCTTTTTGTTATTAAATAAAATATTTTACGATACCGCAAAACAGAAAAGTTGATTGTATGAGAAATCTTTCAAATAAAATAAAATGCCATTAGCTTGCCAATTCACATGTTGGTTTAAAAAAGCATCTTTTAAAGCACCCAAACCCATTTCCCGACGGCACCTATGAATGATGTAATGTTAAGTCCATTTAGCAACACCATCTTCACGTTTATGGAAAAGCAAGCTCGTATCAAATCTCATACTTCGCCACCCCCTAATGTAGCGAAAGTTTTTAGCACTTAATATGGTTCATAAGAAGCATTTTTATTCTTTCTTGAATGTTTTTATCTCACGAATCTCCCTCTTTTTGGTGTGCAAAAGACATGGTTTTGATTGGTTCAATATAGTATAGGTTAAAAATGAGAAAATCTTATGACACTTGGGTCTCTGACTCAACATGACAAAAAGTAATTTATATTTACAAATCAAAGTATTGTTCGAATAAAATAGTAGCTTTTTTGAGTAAAGGATATTTACTAGAACATATCTGAAAAACAAAAGCCTCATTCGAAAATGAGACTTTTGAAGTGTTTAATTCTGCAAAAAATTAAAATTTATAAGCTACACCCACACGGAAATCGTTTGTCTTGTAGCCCATTTCAAATTTATCCTGTATGAATTTCTTTTTGCCAAAATCTGAATAACGATATTCTGCACGTACAATAATATTATCAGTCATTGCAAAATCAATACCACCTCCAAGGGTATAACCAATCATGGTCTTTTTTTCATCATGCAACCAATCAGAAAAATCAACTTCTCCATTTTTGCTATCAGCTACTGCCGCAAAAATATTCTGAAGCTGCGTATAAGCAATTCCTCCAGAAACATAAGGCATCATACGTTCAAGTGCAAAACCAACTTTCACTCGCGTAGCACCAGACCATTTTTGTTTTAAAGTATGCTGTATAGCCTCAATAGGCAACGCTGGAGATTCCTCCTCATGAGAATCGCTTGCGTGACCTGTTCTTTCTAAAGATTTTGCTATTCCTTCAGTTTGATTTTTTTGTAGAGGAATATCCTTCGTACTTTTTTTATTAGACCACATAACATCCGTATCAATACCTATAATAAAACCATTATCGATATCAATATTGGAACCTGCATAAACGCCCCCGATAAAACCAGAAAGTTTAGGCAAATTCTCTTTTCCAACTGGATTCCATATCCCTGTCTCTTTTTTTAAATAACTTGCAGTCGTTTTGCCTGAAAAGTTTCCAATCTGCCCTCCAAGATAAAATCCTGTCCAAGAAAAAGAAGGCGCTGCAATAACAGGAACAGGCTGTTCAGGAATAACGCTATCCGCCGCCTGTACGATAGAAATTGAAATTAAAGAAAATATAGATGTTGAGATTAAATACTTTGTAATCATAATTGCTCCCCTAAAAGCTAATGTGATACATAAATAATAGTAAATCGTTTCACATTTTTTGCAAAAAATCTATAGCAAAAATGACACAGTTAAAAACTTTAAACTCCTATTTAAAAATAAAATTATTTTTTAATACATAATTATTATAAATAATTTAAAAAATTTATTTATAATTTTCTTAAATTATTACTTTATAATAGCTTTCATAGATGGATATTTTATTATTATCCATAATAATATAAACAACTCCAATATCAATTTTGTTTAAAAAATAATATATATAATCAATAAAACTTTTTATCATATTTACTTCAATATATTTGTATAATAATAAATAATATATATCCACTACCTCTATAATATTTTATATAAATCTAATATTATAAAAACATTATTGAATATATTATTGTGTTTAATATCTCTAACTTGATAAGTATATCTAATATAATACTACTGATTTATAACTGATCCATATTCTTGTATCATATACATGAGCAACATCATTCGCTAAAATCTAGTACTTATTTCTTTTTGTATAAAGAATAACACCTAGAATGACTTTTTTGATAGAGAAACTCTTTCATGACACTTGAGGAAATAAGTAGAGAATGGTTTTTACTCTCTAGATCTCTCAAACCTATATGACATAAAATATCAAAATTAATATATAAAAATGGAATTAATAATTTTTAAGCTTCTATAATATATTTTTATGATTTTATCTAATAATCGCATTCAATAATTTCATAAAAGCATTATAAAATACATTTAATGTTTCATGACTTTCGTAAAAACTGAACAGACTAATTGCCCAGTTTCTGCAATTAATTTTTCAACACGAAGCAAATCAGGTTCCCCAACACTCTTTAACAAAAGATCACTTAATCCAGCTGGCATATCATTGGGATCAAGAGAATCATTTAAGCAAAGTCGTATAATTTGACTCAAATTTGTATAGAGACCATAGGCATAATGTAAATCAGCAACACATGACTGATTAAGAAAACTATTTGGTAAATTATCTAAAATATCTGCTGTCGTCTCTCCAATGTGAAACTCAATGACATGCGTAATAAGAGAAAATTGAGCAATAAACTCCAAATCCATAATGCCACCAGACATCGTTTTTAAATCCCATTGATTTTTTGGCGGCTTTTCTTTTGCAATCAAGGAACGCATTTCACATACTTCTTTTGCAACTTCCTTCTTATCACGAGAAATAGCAATAATTGCACACACTTCATTTTCTAGCTTTTGTAAAAAATCAGGATCTCCTGCAATGCCTCTAGCCCTTGTTAAAGCAAGATATTCCCATATCCATGCTTCTTGGCGATAATACTTTTTAAAAAATGGAAAAGAAACAGCAATAGGTCCTTTATTGCCTAATGGCCGTAATCTTAAATCAACGACATAAAGAACACCTTGGCTTGTAAGAGTGGATAAAGCAGAAACGAGGCGCTGTGCTAAACGCGTATAATATTGAGAGATATAAAGAGGCTTTTCTCCATCAGATATTTCTGCATCATCATCGTGTTCATAAAGCAAAACGAGGTCAACATCAGAATCTGCCGTTAATTCGCGACTTCCAAGCTTCCCCATACCCAATATGCCAACACGCCCCCCTTTAATACGACCATGAAGACGAGAAAATTCCTCTTGAACGGTAGCAAATGTTTTTGTAATCATAAGATCAGCAAGCGCAGTAAAAGCAAAACCCGCTCTTTCTCCTGTAATTGTACCATTCAAAATTCGAATACCAATCAAAAAACGTTGTTCATCTGCAAAAATTCTTAAATGGTCAAGAATTTCCTCATAAGAAAGAACATTTTCAAGAAAATATTCAAGCCGTTTTTCTAAGTACATTTTGGTCGGTAATTCTGAAAGAATATTCGGATCTAACATTCCATCAAAAACATGGGACCTGCGTGCAATAATTTCTGCAAGACGTGGAGCAGCCCCCATAATAAGGACAAGCATATCCAAAAGAGAGGGATTAGATTGCAAAAGACTAAAAAGTTGAATTCCTGAGGGTAAGCCCTGTAAAAAACTATCAAAACGCAACATCGCCTCATCAGCTCGCTTTGTCGCGCCAAAAGCTTTCAAAAGAGCAGGTGTTAATTCCGTTAATCTCTCGCGTGCTTCGGCTGATTGCGTTGCTTTATAACGACCACAGTGAAGGGTGCGCATAATACGACAAATATCACTTGCTCTTTCAAAGCCTAAACGGCTTAACGTTATTAATGTCTCTGGATCATCTTCTTCACCTGTAAAAACTAAATTACCAATTTCTAAACCAAGTTCTTGCTCATTCTCAAACAGTGCTGCATAATGCTTTTCAACAACATGAAGTGTTTTTAATAAATCGTCAATAAAACTGCTCCTATCGTGATAGCCCATTAAATAGGCAACACTCGTGAATTGAGTAATATCATTTGGGAGAAGATGCGTTTGTTCATCTGCAAGCATCTGAATACGATGTTCCACATTTCGCAGAAAAGCATAACTTTTTATAAGACTATCTCTCGTTTTCTCACTAATCCAACCAAGCGCATGAAGTTCTGCCAACATTGCAACCGTCTGACGTCCACGCAATTGAGGAAAACGCCCACCAGCAATAAGTTGTTGTGTCTGAACAAAAAACTCAATCTCACGAATACCCCCACGACCTAACTTTATATTATGGCCATAAGCTGCAATTTGACCATAACTTTTATGCGCATGAATTTGACGTTTGATCGAATGAATATCAGCAATAGCAGCATAATCTAAATACTTCCGCCACACATAGGGAAAAAGCTCTTTGAGAAAGTTAAAACCCGCCCTCTTATCGCCAGCAACTGGACGTGCTTTAATCATGGCTGCTCGTTCCCAATTTTGCCCACGCCCTTCGTAATAACGCAATGCAGTCCTTACTGGTAAGGCCAAAGGGGTTGATCCTGGATCTGGACGAAGCCGAAAATCAAGACGAAAAACATACCCTTCCGCAGTACGTTCTTGAATGATACGGATTAATCGACGTACCATTTTAGAAAATATGTCGACACTTTCAGAAAGATTACCAATATGAGATGATGTTTCATCAATAAAAACAATAAGATCAATATCAGAAGAATAATTAAGTTCCCCTGCTCCTAATTTTCCCATCCCTAAAATAATTAAACCACAGTCTTTTTCTGGATTTTCGCGGCTTAGCAAATTAATCTTACCATGATCATGTGCTTCTCTTAAGAGAAAACGCAATGCTACACCTAATGCTGCTTCACTCAAACGTGTCAACCAAGCACATGAAACTTCGTAAGTAAAAACACCACCCAAATCAGCTAAAGCAATGAGAATATGCGCTTCTCGTTTTTTGCGCCTTAAAGCAGCCATTAATGAAGTTTCATTTATAGTTTCATCCTGATCAATAACCGTAATATCATCTATAATTTCGCTCAGTCTTGTTTCTATATCAACGTTTAATAAAGTACTAAGATATGATGGATTGGCAATTAAAACCTCACGCAAAAAAGGAGATAAGGTCATAACCGAACTGATAAAATCAATCTGCGTTCCACTCTCTGAAATGATGGAAACAAGCGGTTCTAAACCTTCTTTCCTTGCTTGTTCTTCCATATCTTTTAGCCATTGGGAACTACTTTTATCGAGAGGGCATAAAGAAAGAAGCGGTGTTTTTAAAAAAGCTTGTTTCGTCTGTGCTCCCTTGAAAAGCATTTTTTCTTCCTTTCTATTGCATTATACTTTTAAAATAGTTGTTACATATGAAAAGAGAAAAATGAAGAAAAATATCTTTAAGGAAATAACAAAACAGCCCTGAGCCCTGGATTTGCATCTTCAAGTAACAATTCACCGCCATGAAGCTTCATAACTGCTTTTGCTATACTTAAACCAATCCCAAAACCAGCTTGTGTACGACTTTCTTCAAGACGAACAAATCGTTCTGTTACTTTTTCACGTTTATCCTCTGCTATTCCTGGTCCATTGTCGCTCACAACAACTAATAAATGTTCATCACGATATTCCATTGATAAGCAAACTTTTGCTTTCCTTCCACCTTTAGGCGCATATTTAATCGCATTATCTATAAGATTAAAAATTGATTGCGCAACAAGCTCACGATTCAATTTAAGCTCTTTATCAAATATATCCCCCAACTGAAGTAAAACACCTGACTCTTCAGCAAAAGGTTCGTAAAGTTCAATAGCATCTTCAAGGATCAATTTCATATTCATCATCTCAAGATGCTCAATTGCACTGCTCGCTTCAATGCGTGAAATCATTAAAATTGCATTAAATGTACGAATAAGTTGATCTGATTCAGCAATAACACTATCAAGTACCTGACGATATTCAAGCTTTGTTTTATTTCCTGAAAGCGCCTCTTCAGCACGATTTCTAAGGCGTGTTAACGGTGTTTTTAGATCATGAGCAATATTATCTGATACTTGACGCAAACCAATATTTAACTCTTCAATGCGATCTAACATAACATTAAGATTAGTTGACAGTCGATCAAACTCATCCCCTACTCCAGAAACAGGTAAACGCCCACTGAAATCACCATTCATCAAACGCTGTGATGCAGCCGTTACGTGATCAATCCTTTGTAAAGCCCTCCTGCCAACAAAAAACCATATGAGTAAAGCCCCCCCAACCATTGCAGCAAGTGCAATGATTACAGCTTTATGAATAACCGCCGCAAAACGTTCTGGCTCATCCAAATCGCGTCCGATAAGAATCTTCATAGCATTAGGCAAATCAACAACAACTGCCAAAGCGCGATGTTCACTTGTTTTGCCAGGTTCTCCAAAACGGGAATACAAAAAAGAGGTAGAAATAAAACCGCTCTGATTCAAAAGGCCTAATTCAATACGTGCGACATTTCCTGCTAAAATACGCCCCATAGGATCCGTGACAAGATAAAGAAATGCACCTGGTTGTCTTGAACGATAATTAATAGTGCGCATTAATAAAGATAGCCCCCCATAATTATAAGCATTTTCAATATACTTTAATTCTTCATGTAAAGCCTTTTCAGTTTGCTTTGTTAACAATGAAACAGAAAAGGCTGTCATATAAATAGAAAGCCCTGTTGCTACCAATCCAAACAATAAAATATAAAGTGCTGAAAGCCTTAACGCTGTCGTGCGCATTATATTAATCAAACGATTCATGCTTTATTATCTGGCGCTTTCAGCATATATCCAGCTCCACGTACGGTATGGAGAAGTGGAACATCAAAATCTTTTTCAATTTTGGCTCTCAAACGGGATATATGAACATCAATAACATTTGTTTGTGGATCAAAATGGTAATCCCAAACATTTTCCAAAAGCATAGTGCGTGTAACAACTTGCCCCGCATATCGCATTAAATATTCAAGTAAACGAAACTCTCGCGGTTGCAATAGGATGTTTCTATCTCCCCGTTTTACTGTATGTGCCAACCGATCAAGCTCGAGATTACTTACGCAATAAACAGTTTCTGCTTCTTTAGGATTCTTCCGCCGTTGTAACACTTCAACACGCGCAAGAAGTTCAGAAAAAGCATAAGGCTTTGTCAAATAATCATCTCCCCCTGCACGCAACCCCGTGACACGATCATTAACTTGCCCTAATGCCGACAGAATAAGAACCGGTGTTTCATTGCCTTTAGCACGCAATTCAGCAATAATAGAAAGACCATCGCGATGCAAAAGCATTCGATCAATAACCATAACGTCATAATTTTCCGTGGTCGCTAGAGTATATCCCGTATCTCCATCATAAGCCACATCAACAGAATGCCCTACTTCCAAAAAAGCTTTTTCGAGATAACGCCCCGTCTCATGATCATCTTCAATAACGAGTATCTTCATAAAACGCATCTCCATTATTTTAGTGTGTTTTAGGACAAATTTTAATAAACATTTGTCCTAAAACCAAAGCTTTATTTTTTGAAAATTGGAAGAGCAACAAAACGATTTTGATCATTTGTTCGCACTTGTAAGAGTATAGCTTTTCGTCCTAACTGCTGAGCATTTTCGATTGTGCTAATAATATCAGAGACTCGTTTAACCGGTTTATTATTCACTGTCACAATGATATCACCAGGGCGTATCCCTTTATCTGCTGCATCTGAATCGGAATCTACATCGGTTACAACCAACCCTACACCATCATCAGAAGGAATAACAATCAAACCATAATCTTCCAATGTTTCATCTAAATCACCGCGTCCACTTGAATATTTTGAACCCTCTTCCTTACTTTCATCTTCAGACATTGAAGCAAGTTTGACTTTGATATTCTTCTCTTTACCTGATCTCCAAATCCCTATATCAACCGTTTCTCCTGGTTTAATATTTGCAATACGTCTCGCTAACTCACGCGCATCGGCAACCTTTTCATTATTCACTGAAATAATGACATCACCAGCCTTAATACCAGCCTTTTCTGCTGGTCCTTTTAACGGATCAGTAACCAAAGCGCCTTTTGCTTCTTTTAGACCTATTGAATCAGAAATCTCCTTTGTTACCGGCTGAATCTGAACGCCTAACCAACCACGCTGAACTGAACCTTTTTCGATAAGTTGCTGTACAACCTGTTTGACAGTCGTTGCCGGAATAGCAAAAGCTATCCCAACGTTTCCTCCAGAAGGAGAAAAAATTGCTGTATTAACCCCAACAACTTTTCCATTAAGATCAAAGGTTGGTCCACCAGAGTTTCCTCTATTAACAGCAGCATCAATCTGAATAAAATCATCATAGACACCCGTGCCAATATCACGTCCGCGCGCTGAAACAATCCCTGCTGTTACAGTTCCACCAAGGTCAAATGGATTTCCAATGGCAACAACCCAATCTCCAACACGAAGCTTTGAATCATCTCCAAAATCAACATAGGAAAATTTCCTGTTATCATTTACTTTTAGTACGGCAAGGTCGGTTTTGGGGTCTTTCCCAATGAGCTTTGCATTCAATTTTGTACCATCATCAAGAACAACAGAATAACTTGTTCCCTCTGAAATTACATGATCATTGGTCACAATGTAACCATCAGACGAAATAAAAAAACCCGATCCAAAAGCGACAGGGCGGAGTCGCTGCGAATGATTGGGAAAATTATTTTTAGGTTTATCAAGATCATAAAACTCTTTAAAAAGCCTTTTCAAAGGGTGTTGATCTGGTAATTGATCAATACCCGGACCACTAAAAAAGTTGCTAAAGAACCAATCTTTTTTCTTTTTATTGCTCTTTACTTGTACTGCAACAACTGCCGGCTTCACTTGAGCAACGATATCTGCAAATCCCTGTTGTGGTATTAACGAAGTCAATACAGAACTTGCATGAGCTTTTGTCGTCCACAAGCTTGATGTACATCCACTAAAAAACAGTGCACTCTCCAATACTGCGGAAAAACTTACTGCAACAAATGTTTTAAAGAATGTTTTTTTTAACATTTATTCTATGCTCCTATTCAATCATTCCTTTATCCCAATTTTGATAACTTATAAAATACCAGACCTTACCGTTTTGTGTCTAAATTATTAAAATTTTGTAAGGTTTCAGTATTCCCCAATATAATACAATAAGGTTGAATGTTCATTGCAGATAATCTGAATTTTTTCTTTATATGTACATCATTTTTAATGCAATGGCATTTTTGATTGTTCTTTTTCATTCACATAATCCATTATTTTTTCACGATTATACCGTCTTAACTGGAAAAATATGACACTGACACCAATGATGATAATTATCAAAGGCGAAAACCATAAAAACCAAGTTGTTTTATTTAAGGGTGGTTTCAAGAGAATAAATTCACCATATCGTTCAACAAGAAAGTCAATGACTTGCTGATTGCTATACCCCATTTTTAATCTTTCCCGAACGAAAAGCCGTAAATCACGTGCTAAAGCAGCATCTGAATCATCAATTGATTGATTTTGGCAAACAGGACAACGCAAACGCGATGAAATATCTCGTGCGCGCGCTTCAAGAGTTGTATCCTTTAAAATCTCATCCGGCTCTACTGCTGTAGCTAATCGAAAAGGGTACGCTGCCATTAAAAAAAATAAAATCCAATAAAATTTTTTCATCTCAATGTCTTCTCCCCAAATTTAAAGCACGCAGCACCCTGTGGTACACGCCAATGCGAAACCAATACCCCAGAAGAGAAAGACATCCTCCCATAGCCATTATGAAAGCCCCTAACCAAATACATATTACATAAGGCTTCCACCATATGTGCACAACAAGACCCCGATTATCGATATGTCCCGGTACAATATAGAGCTGCGATAAGCCATGATTTTGAAGACCAACTTCCGTTGTTGATGTATTTTGACTTGAATAAAATCGCTTTGAGGCTGTTACATAACCAACAATATTTTTATTTTCATATACTTTAAAATAAAACTCCATTGCCGAATAATTTGAACCAACACCATCATGCACTGCATCAAAATAAAGAGTTTTATCCGCTATTGTCACCCTATCTCCTATATTCATGGTTAAAATACGTTCTTGCCCCAAATTGGCCACACAAACAATGCCAAATAATGTAACGCCTAATCCCATATGTGCCATTGCAGCACCAAAAACAGACCATGGCAATCGCAAAAATCTCTTCACGCATACTGAAAAATTTGTCTTGCCATATCCACTCTTTCCCCACAGATTTGCTAAACTGCCTAAAAAAACAAATGCTGAAAGCCCAATGCCTAAAACTGCAAAAATATCATGCAACGATATCGCGTAAAATGTTATAAAACAGATGATACTAACCAATACAAAAACAAACCACAACCGTTCAAAAACTGCGAGAAAATCACCGCGTTTCCATGCCATCATTGACCCAAATGGAACAAACAACAACAGCAAAAGCATGAGCGGTCCACAGGTAAGATTAAAAAAAGCAGCTCCTACAGAAATTTTTTGCCCTGTGAACATCTCAATAAAATAAGGATAGAGCGTACCAATCAATACGGTTGCTGTTATTGTTATGAATAACAAGTTATTTAAAACAATAAATCCTTCACGCGAAATTGGTTGAAAAAATCTTTCTGTTTTAAAAATAGGGATACGCAAAGCAAAAAGAAGAAAAGACACTCCCGTAAAGAAAAATAAAAGTGCAAGAATTGCCTGCCCCCGTGCTGGATCAATAGCAAAGCTATGAACAGAAACTAAAAGTCCCGAACGAACAAGAAAAGTTCCCATTAAAGAAAGAGAAAAAGTTAGCAGCGCCAAAAATAAAGTCCAACTTTTTAATATTTCTCGTTTTTCGAGAACGAGAATAGAATGTAAAAGAGCTGTTCCTGAAAGCCAAGGCATAAACGAAACATTTTCAACAGGATCCCAAAACCAGTAGCCCCCCCATCCTAGCTCATAATAAGCCCAATAAGAGCCAACCATAATACCCAATGTCAAAAAACACCAAGAAAGTAAAAGCCACGGACGAATCCCACGCGCCCAAATTCTATCAACATGTCCCATAATCAATGCCGCAACGGCAAAAGAAAAACAAAGTGAAAAACCGACATACCCTAAGTAAAGTAGCGGTGGATGCATTGCTAATGCGATATCTTGTAAAAGAGGATTGAGACCATTTCCCTGCAATGCTGGTGGATTTACGCGTAAAAATGGATTGGATACAAAAAGAATAAATAAAAGAAAAGCAGTTGTAATCCAACTTTGGCAAATTAAAACAAGCGTCTTAAAATCTTCTGGCAAATGTTGGTTAAAAAAAGCCATCAATGCACTAAAAAAAGCAAGACTTAAAACCCATAACAACATAGAGCCTTCGTGGTTGCCCCAAACACCTGTAATTTTATAGAGCATCGGTTTTTCTGAATGAGAATTCTCAACAACGTTCAAAACAGAAAAATCAGATACGACATAAGCATAAATTATCACTAAAAAAGATAAAAGCAGTAATGTAAAAGTGATATATGTTAGAGGAACAACTGTTTGCATTAACAAACGCTCTCTCCACCAAAAACCTAAAGCAGGTAAAAATGCCCCTAATAAGCTTACTGAAAATGCTGCAGCTAAAAAAATATGACCCAGTTCGACAAGCACAATCGAATTATTTCTCCATAATGTAATGTTTTTTCAAACGATCAGCTGTTTCTTTAGGCATATAAGTTTCATCATGTTTTGCTAAAATACGCATCCCAATAAAAAAGCCCTGTTTATCGAAATGCCCTTCTACGATCACCCCCTGACCTTCACGAAAAAGATCCGGTAAGGCACCATTGAAAACTACTTTTTCATGTTTTTTGTTATCCGTTACAAAAAAAACAACGCCTCTCTCTCCAACATATTGAACAGTTCCCTTTTCAACAAAGCCACCCAAACGCAAAGGGCGCCCCGTTAAAATATCTTCTCTTGTAATTTCAGAGGGCATTCTAAAAAAACTGACCGCATGACGCATTGCATACACTATGAGACTTGCTGCAATTGTCATAACCAAACAACATAATAATATGATCAGTAAGCGCTTTTTTTTTCGCTGCTCTAAAATAACCTTCAACGAAGTAGAACTTTTTAAAGATTGATTGTTCATAGACACTCTGCGAAAAAATTTTAAATACGTTATAATTAAGTATCAATATTTTATTTTTTAAGAGCTTTGCACATCTTCTACATAGGTGCAACTTTTTATCCAATCTCTCATCTTTGCTAATAAGCTTACCAATAGCTTTCTTACTTTTTTCACCAATTTTTATTTAATATATAACCACTTATATTGCGCTCTTTCCATTCTTCATTTCTGTTCTTTAATCGTCTCTACACATACCTTTCTCTTCTAGAATGCCCCCTCTTTTATCTTCCTAAACAGCTTTTCTCTTTTATTTTCTCATCTCAATTGACGCCTATTCCTTTTCTTTGTATGGCCCACTCGATAAATCACGTAACTGAATCATCATTTTTTCAACACGTGATCGTCCTGAAAAATTTTCAGGCATTGTGTCAAGAAAGCTTTGCAAAAATTGCACTGCCTGCGCAGTTTTTCCTGCTTGATGCAATGCATCAGCCAACAATAAACGTGGATAAAAATCTGTTGGCGCTAAATCCGCTGCTTTTTGAAAAGCATTTTGTGCTTCTTGCGTTATCATGCCTCCTTCATAACCAACCAATGCTAAACCATATCCTACAAGCCTTGGAGCTGTCTCTCCATTCAAACGAAGTGCATCTAAATAAGCATTGACCGCCTCTTGAAAATGGCGCTCTTCAAGATACCCTACTGCTAACGCATCTGCGAGCTTGCCATCACGAGGTGATCGGAAAAACAGCACTTGTAAGCGAACAAGCTTTTCTTGCTGACTTAGAATTTTAGGATCTTTATCCATTAATTCGCTAAAAAAATAGCTTTTCACTTCCGGATTACCTGTCAGCCCATAAATACTCCATGTGATGAGAAGAACAAATAAAACACTTAAGGCCTTAAGAATATTCCTTTTTTTATAATGCATATAAAGCTTGTTACACTCAATCGTATGCCTATGACTTCTATCACCATCCATGGTTTGAACTTTTCCTTCTTTCTTTATCCTATCGTCAAAACGGAGTGAAAGAAAAAGAACACTTGCCAGAAAAGCCAGAAAAAATGCTGCAAAAATGAATAAGAGCATATCACTTTTTTCCAATACCAACAGAGAATCTCTCGCTTACCTTTTATCCTCTTCATAAGAAGAGTGATGCTAAATGATAAAAATCATTTTTTCATGGAGTACATTATAAACTTATATAAAATATATTGTTCATTTCTCTCATATAGATCACCTCTATCAAGAAAACAAAAACAAGGCTTTATTTTCTATTTTGATTATAAATACAGATCTTCTGAAATGCCTCCTTACCTTTTTGTATTGTCTGAAAATATTGCTTTACACACCTTATAGATGTTTTCTGATAGAGGAAAAAATATGTTATTCTCCTATCTTGGGTAATAAAACTTTTGCATACAACCCACCCAAATCAGAACGCGATAAAAAGAGATTGCCGCCATATTCATTGACCATATCTGAAACAATTGCTAACCCTAAACCTGTCCCCGGTTTACTTTCATCAAACCGCCGGCCTCTTTTTAATGCTTCATCAATTTTATCTTCTGTTAAACCAGGACCATCATCTTCAACAAGGATACTGAAATATTTCTCTTCTTCAACATTTTCTTCTATACAACAAGAGATCAACACCTTTGTGCGAGACCACTGAGTAGCATTTTCAATCAAATTTCCTATAATTTCTTCTAGATCTTCCTTCTCTCCAGAAAAAACAATATCATCAACATCCATAATAAATTCAATTTTTTTTTCAGGATTAAGCTTTTTCATAACCCGCACTAAACGATCAATCACACTGCGAACAGATGTATGATAGATAATACTATCGCATTGTGCTGCAATCCGCGCCCGCTGAAGATAATGATTGATTTGAGCACGCATAATTTGCGTTTGCTCTCTCAACAGACACGCCTTTTCTCCGTGCATCTTATCGGTCTCATTCATAATCACGGATAGAGGCGTCTTCAATGAATGCGCGAGATTACCAACCTGTGTGCGAAATCGCTCAATAATACGCTGATTATTATTAATGAGAGCATTCATCTCTTGTACAAGCGGCATCACTTCACTGACTAAATCCGTATTCACATAATGAACTCTTCCTTCGCGAATATCATTCAATGCACGTCGAATAAGCTTCAACGGTTGAAAACTAAAGAAAATAATAGCAATATTAATAAGAACACTCCCAATACCAAAACTCCAAAGAAAAATTTGCAAAGTTTGCTTAAATTCCTTTACTTGGGCATGGGCTTCATCGATATTCCCAACAAGCCGAAAACGTGCAATATGATTTTTATTATCAAGAACAACATCACTCTCAATCACTTGTAGCTTTTGGCCATCGTTTCCCTTGATCCGATAAGAGCGAAAAAATTTATTATCAAAAGGTATATCGACTTCGCTTGGGGTAAATATCTTTCCTGTTCCCAATGAGGGAGATGTCAATCTTCCTTTTAAATTATGGGATATCGCAACAACTTCCCAATACCATCCCGTTGTTGGATCAGAATAACGAATATCATCAATCTCAGCCCCTCCTTTCAAAATGCCTTCCGGTGAAACCATGACTGTTGCAATAAGACTGTAAAGTTGAGCAGAAAGGATACGCTCTAAGCTTTGTTCAGTTGAACGTTTATAAAATAAAATACTCACTGCAGAAATCGATAAAAGAGAAATCACAACCCATAATGTTGATAAAATCATAACACGTAAACTGAGAGACCGCGTAATGACAAAAAATAGCTTCCCAAACCAATTATCCTCCTTGAAAATATTCATTTATCACCTGGCGTTCTGACGCGATATCCCATTCCTCGAATAGTCTCAATAAAATCTACTCCAAGCTTTTTCCGTAACCGACCTACAAAGACTTCCACCGTATTCGAGTCCTTATCAAAATCCTGATCATAAAGATGTTCGGTAAGCTCCGTTCTTGAAATAACCCTGTCACAATGATGCATGAGATACGAAAGAAGTCTAAATTCATAAGATGTTAGTTTAATCAATTGACCATCCACAAAAACACGAGACGTCTTCGTATCCAATAAAACATTTCCACAACATAATGCACTTGTCGCATGTCCGGTAGCGCGACGAATTAATGCCCGTAAGCGCGCCATTACTTCCTCCAAATGAAATGGCTTCACAACATAATCGTCAGCCCCTGCATCAATACCAAGCACCTTATCAGACCAACGATCTCGCGCCGTTAGTATTAAAACAGGCATGGAGTACCCTTCTTGACGCCACTTTTCAACAACACGAATACCATCAATAGACGGTAAGCCTATATCAAGGATCACTGCGTCATAAGACTCTGTACTGCCTAAAAAATAAGCCTCTTCACCATCGAAAGCACTATCAAAAACATATCCTGCATGCTTTACAGCTTCTGCTAATTGATGGTGAAGATTCCGATCATCTTCAGCAATTAAAATACGCATGACAACATCTAATACTAATCGGCAGGAACCACAACCTCAACACGGCGCAATTTCTCACCATTACGGGCTGGCACAACAACCACAATTGCACACATATCCCTTCCATCCTCAACAACCAGTTTTGAACGGACGAGAACCCCCTTCTCCTGAATTGCAACCTTCTTCCCAACCTCAGCGCAATCAGCTGCTCGAACAGAATCTGCTCCTAAAAAAGATGCTAACATTACAACTAAAAAAACTTTTTTCATCATAGATACTTTAATAACTTATTATTCTTCCTTCTGAAGAATAAAAGAAATAATGTTTTTTTTTGGTCGATTAAAAAATCACAAACGGAAACAATTTATCATTTATCTTACAGAAGAACATATTAACATTACTCCAAATTTTTAAAAAATAAAAAAAATATTTTTAATAATGATAATAAAATTTATTCAATAAAATAATAAAATATTAATATAATATCTTACAAAAAATGCATAATTCTAAAACAAATTCTTTCTCTGTTATAACTATAGAAAAAAAATACTTCTACTCCATATACTTATTGTAGATTTGTTTGGTTGTATTGCTTTGCCATAGGCTCTCTTTAAATGTTTGATTTTTTTAAAAAAAAGAAAGGGCAACACCGTAAGCCATTTCATAGTCCTGCTCTCATTGAATTAGACGCACGATTAGACACAGCGCTTTATCACATTCGTTCTGCTAACAGTTTTTTCTGGAAAAAGGCAAAAATCGTCTCACAAAACTTTCATCTTCAAGGATGGAAACGTTTTATTGTTGAAGTTCTCGATGAAATACTAACATTAGGGTTGATGGGATTTACTCTTTTCACCATTTTGGGCATTTCTGTTTTTGAACTTACCAAAACAGATTGGTCTTCTCCTAAAAACTTTTCCATTCTTTTTCTCGATCTCTATGGAAATCCAATTGGACACCGTGGTGCAATGCCGGCTATTTCTGTCCCTGTTGAAGAAATGCCTGACACTGTTATTAAAGCCGTTCTTGCCACAGAAGACCGTCGTTTTTTTGATCATTGGGGCGTTGATTTTCAAGGACTTACACGGGCAATTTCACAAAATATTCAAGCTAAAGGGGTGGTGCAAGGTGGTTCAACTCTCACACAACAATTGGCTAAAAATTTATTCTTAACAAACGAGAGAACCATAACACGTAAAATCAAAGAAGCTTATCTTGCTCTTTGGCTAGAAGCAAATTTTAGTAAAAAGCAGATTTTGCAACTTTATCTTGACCGAGCCTATATGGGAGGAAACAATTTTGGTATTGCAGCCGCTGCAAAATTTTATTTTGGAAAAGATATCCGTCATGTATCTTTGAGTGAATCTGCTATGTTAGCAGGACTCTTTAAAGCTCCAACAAAATATGCCCCCCATAGTCATCTCTTTGCTGCTCAAACACGTGCCAATGTCGTCCTTTCTAATCTTGTTAATAGTGGCTTTATGACAAAAAGCCAGATTATCAATGCGCATCGCCACCCTGCTAAGGCACTTCCCCAAATAGAAAATAATCAGCCAGATTATTTTCTTGATTGGGCATTCGAGGAAGTCAAAAAAATGCGCAATCAACTTCCAAGCCATAGTTTAATTATTCAAACAACCCTTGATCCGAATATTCAAAAAGCAGCAGAAGAATCAATTGCCTATCATTTACATCAATATGGTCAACAATATCGTGTAACACAAGCAGCCACCGTTATACTCGATAATAACGGTGCGGTATGTGCAATTGTTGGAGGACTAGATTACAAAAAGAGCCAATTTAACAGAGCAACACAGGGCGGTCGACAACCTGGTTCTTCATTCAAACCTTATGTTTATGCAGCCGCAATGGAACATGGATTATCACCCTCAACAATCGTTCTAGATGCTCCCATCAATTGGGGAGGTTGGACACCCAAAAATAATTCTGGTCGTTATTTGGGGAAAATTGATTTAGCAACAGCTTTAGCCTTTTCCATTAATACAGTCCCTGTTTATCTCACCTACCAATATCTTAACCGCGATACCCAACCTATCATAGATCTCATCAAGAATATGGGGATTAACGCGCATATTTTATCACACAAAACGATGGTTCTTGGCACTTCCAACATGACCCCCATGGATCAAGCTACAGGCTTTAATGTCTTTGCCAATGGAGGAATAGCGGGTAATCGTCATGGGTTTACGCAAATCAAAACAATTGATGATCGTGTTGTGTGGGATTTCGAACATAACGGAAAAAAACTACACCGAGTTCTGAGTGAACAATCAGCAGCTTATATGAATCAAATGATGGTGGGTGTCACAACACGAGGATCTGGTAAGCGTGCTGCGTTGCCCATGACTCTTGTCGCTGGGAAAACTGGAACATCACAATCTTATCGTGATGCTTGGTTTGTTGGCTTTACGGGAAATTATACGGGAGCGGTATGGATGGGAAATGATAATTTTTCACCGATGAATCGTGCTTTTGGGGGTGGCGTTCCTGCCATGATATGGCATCGTATCATGCTTGCTGCGCATCAAAATATTATGCTCAAACAGCTCTATGGTGTTAAAGATTCTCTCCTTCCTTATCAGCCTCCAGTACTTTCTTCCCGTGTAGATTCTGAAGTTCCTTCCCCAATACCCTCTACGCTTTCTCCTGAAACATTAAATATCGTGCGATTGATTAACAAAGATCTGAAAAAACCATCTGCAATTTCTTTGAAGATGAAAACAACTGGAGATTCAACATTTTGAATTCAAGATATTCACTGATGTTTTTTAATATCACCATTTTCTTTTTTATCTTCGCTTTTTCCATTTTATGTGGAAAACTGAGTGTCGATTATGTGCTCAATTCCTTTCCTCATTTTGGACGCTTTAGAATTGGAAAATGGAGTGCTTATCCACAAATGGGAACTGCCAATATGGATCCTTATACCCGCGCCCGCACCGCTAAACAAGGCATAGTTTCACTCGGACGAACTGAAGGTATTCAATTCCAGATTTGGCAAGATAACCAAGGGCGTCCACTTCATCATCACTGTCATTATTTGCTCAAAGGCACCATCCCTGAAACCCGTCTTTTTACCCTTTATACAGCTGACAAATCCCTTAAACCCTATACTTCATCCAAAGAAATACCTTTTGAACTTCACACTAACAATATTATCTATGAGCATGATGGCTCATTGCGCATCAATATTTCACCCACACCGCAAACCGGTAATTGGCTTGCAACAATTAGTCAAAAAGAATTCGGGCTTATTCTTACTTTATACGATACTCCAATCATCTCAGCAACGGCATTACAAAAGCTCACAATGCCCTCTATAGAACAAATTCCATCAGGACAAATAAATTGTGATTAGATTTATTTATACCGCACTTCTTGCAATCATTGGCGCTATTATCGTTCATATTTGCGTTCTCTTTCTGATCCCCTATTGGGCACAAGATAATATATGGACAGCACTAAAAAAATCTGGAACCTCTTATCAATTTGTCGATTTTACGCCCAATAATCCTATTCAGCAATCTGCTGATCCACTCTTTCTTCTTAAAGTCTGCAGATTTAATCTTGAAAATGGACCTGTTCATTTAAAAGCTTTGAAAACACGACAATTTTGGTCACTAGCAGCCTACACACACGACGGAATTATTTTCTATAGCCTTAATGACCGAACAGCCCCTGATGCGACACTTGATCTTATCATTGGAAAACCAATACAAATCATAGAACTCAAAAAATCAAAACCTAAAAAAAATGCCAATTCAGTTTTGGTTGCTAAAAATTTGAATGAAGGGTTTGTTATTTTACGTATTTTTGTCCCTTCTTCCCTTGCAAAAAAAGAAAGTGAAGCTTTTCTTTCATCTGCGACCTGTCGCATATTTTATGAATAAAAACGGACTAACCTCTCATTTGTACAATACCTTACTTTCTGTACAAAATACATGAAGCCTATCAAAATGGTTATCTTTTTTCTCTATTAATCAAATATTCGAATTCAGATTTATCTGATTGTAGATCCCTAAATTTTTTATTGAGGTAGAATGAAATCTCTATTGCACATAATCATATCCTATTTGAGACGCATTATCTGACAGAAAAAATTCCCCGCCATTAGAAGAGAAAAATCAAGAGTAAAGTTCTAAAAATATATGCTGCTAACAACCGTAGAACTTGTTATTTGAGTTTACTTCTTTTTATTTACAAAAATTCCCATAAAATTCGCATCAATGACATAATAAATTATAGAAGAAATATTGTTTACCTTCAATGAAGTGCTAAAATAACCGCTGGAAACTTATAAGACATTACGCATCCTTGACCTCAAAAATAAGTGCTTTATTTTTGGTTTATGAGCAGAAGCTTTTTGTAAGATAGCACTCTGAAAAAACTTGGCTTATAGTTTACAATTGAGGGGAAAAACTTCATGAAGAAGAGATATGTTCGGTTCGTTTCAAGAGCAGCAGTATGGTCCCCTCGATTTGGTGGTTTAGCCTTCTTTATTTTATTATTTTCGGTCATTTTACAACGTTTTTCCGTACTTAACGTAAGCGACTTCATAATCTTGATAGGTATCTCTACTGGCTGTGTAATTATTTCTCTTTTTCTGGCTCTTAAAGCACTTCATAGTTTGTGGGTCTATGGTGCTCTAGGGGGAATGAAAGCTTTAAAAGGGATCATTTATTCATTAATAACTGCGACACCATTGATGCTCTTTTTTGGACTTTGGTTTACCTTACCAGCTCTTTACGATATTTCTACCGATACACAAAGACCACCGGCTTTTTTTCGCACAATACGTCCCAGCGATGCTTTACCGCTCAAAAGTGTTTTGACTGAACAAGCAACATTACAGATCTCACAATGGCCAGAAATGTCAGGGCGCCGTTATGATGGATCACCTGACCGTATTCGCGAATCTGTTCTCAATGTTTTAGAAGCCTATGATTGGCCTGTTGTAGCTCAAAAAAAGTTTAAAGGTGAAGAAGATGCGCTTTATATTGAAACAATGGCCAAAACTTTTTACCTTGGCTTTATTTCAGATATTGTTATTCGTTTAACGAATGAAGGGGATACAACTTTTGTTGATATGCGTTCTGCTTCTCGTTATTTGCCAAGAGATTTGGGAACCAATGCTGCTTTTATTATCGATTTTATGGATGCGCTTGATACAGAAATCGCCTCACTTCCTCTTTCTCAAGATGATGAGTAGAAACTAGAAGTATAGTAAGTTATATTAGTAAATCAGCTTATTTTTCAATAAATTATGATATATAAAAAAATAATCACTTTTCAAAAACTATAAACTAAAAATTCTTATACAAAAGATAATATTCTTAAACCTAACCATTCTTGAAATAATGAAAAAGATTAAAAAAATAGGAAATAAAAAAACAGAAATATTGATAATAATATTAAAGTCTCTGTCTAAATGTAATCAGTAAATATTTTTTTAAGTTTAATATTATAAATTATTATAAAACTCATATCAAAACATTATCATATAAAGATAATAAATAATACATTATCATATAAAGATAATAAATAATCATTGTTCATAGAAATAACGTATACAAATAAAAACTGTTATAGAAAGTAATATAGTAAATATAATGAAAAAAAATGTCGTGAAAAAATTTTTTTCACAATTTCTTTGTTACTATAACCTTTAAATTTATAATGTAAAAACATGGAATAGAAAAATATAAAGAAAAAACATGTAGAAGATAATAATTCTGAAATAATACGAATAATATCAATCATAAAAAATCCAAATTAAAAACATATAAAAACAATAAACATTAATATATATTATTTCATATAAAAATTAATAATTTAAAATAATATAAAAAACGAATTTATTATTAATTAATGATTTAATTTTAATATTTTTTTCATTACATACCTTAGATACATAATACAATTTAAATAAATATAATTAAACAAAAAATGCAAAAAATAATTCATAAAATATATTAAAATTATAGATAACAAATAAAATTTCCAAATTAATCTATAATTATAAATTAATAATGAATAATCATTGTTCATAGAAATAACGTATATAAATAAAAAATGTCATAGAAAATAATATAAAGAACAAAAATATTCTTAACAAAATTTTTTTCCAAATTTCTTTTTTACTATAACCTTTAGATTTATAATATGAAAACAATGTATAGAAAAATATAAATAAAGCACCTATAGAAAATAATAATTCTACAATAATACTAATAAGCTCATTCATAAAAAAAATCCAAAATAAATATATAATTTTGTAAAATTATGCACCTAAACCTTCCAGTCAAGTTTGTAGACACATAATTATGCCTACAAGCTTGTTCATTTTAGAAATATCTGCTAATTTTTATATTAGCGGTAACATTCATAGGCTGTATATCCCAAACCTGTACCAAATCCTACTGCAGAGCCAACTCTTCCTCCTAACATTAGACCTTACATAGCGCCTATTGGTCCTCCAACTGTCCCCCCCCATAACTCCACCAATTACCACTCCCATATTCTATCCCCTACGTCCCATTGAAAATCCTGCTGAGAGATAATCTCCAACAGTACACCCAGGTCGTGATTCACTGCTTGAAAAATTCATTGATGAAATATTTGACCACGTATTAGAAACATAAGACCAACCATTAGAAAAAATAGAACTAAATGAACCAAACATATAAATCCCCCTTTATATTTTGTAAAAAAACATATCAGAACGATACAATTAAGATGGTTAGCATGCAGTTTAGCACGGCTATTAGCACTCTATCAAGCTACTTAGGGGCTTATTTAGCCAATCGGCTTACGCTAGAATTTGGACGACGCGTTTACACCCATCTTTTAAGGCTCTCCTGCCTGTTTTACGCCATTAGCAAATGGGAAAACTGTTTTCACATATTGGAAAGATTAATACAATTCGTGCTTTTTAAGAAAAAACTCTGTAAAAAAATAAACTTAGCAAATTTGATTATAAACTTATAGCTACATAAATTTATAGATACGCAAACAATCTATAACAAAAAATAGAATTTTCGTATAGAATGTTGCTTTTTCTATCTCTTTTTAACTAAGTCAGCTCATTTTCTGAAATGTAAAAAGTCTACATAGATATAAAACAAATACTAAAAATAAATCTTATTTAACCTGATAAAAAACATATCATATATAATAATATTTTAATTTAAAATAATTTATCTATTTTACGAATGATTTTATATATATAGAGATATAGATAGAAATTTAGAATTCTATAAATAATAAACTTAACTCAAATAAATCTAATTTTATATTCTTTTCAACTTCTTAATCTAAGTATATAAGAAAAAATTTTTAAATTATACATAATAAGAAAGTCAAAACATAATATATATAATTAAAAATAATATAAACTTATTTAAATGAAAGTTGTTTTTTATAATAAGTTAAATATAAATACTAATATCTAATATATTTAAAAGAAAAATAAATAAAAAAAATGCTAAAAAGAACAAAAAGAACAAAACAAATGTCTTAAGCGATTCCTTTATACTATTTTTCCAACTGTCACCACTGTATCTATAAATTAATGCAAATAAAAATATAAAAATAAATATTGAATACAACACATCAAAAACATTACTCATTAATAGTGAAATAATATTATCACCAATATACATAATAAACATCCGAAATAAAATATCTATTATCACACACAAAAATATCCCTGAAATCAGTTTAGCCATAGCTTTAAAGTATGTTTACAATATCACTGATCTCAGAAATATCTTACTAGCTATTTTCTAAATAAATTAGAAACAGCCTCCCTCCATTTTACGGATGGCATTGATTGTACTTATCTTTTAAACCGTTAACAGCTCCCATTACTCCGCCTGCGGCTGCTCCTTCCGGACACCACTTAATAAACCAATTAATGCTCCTGTGCCTCCCTTTATGACCGCTGATTCAACATAATCGCCTACTTCACAACTTGGATTCGGATGGCATTGATTGTATTTATCTACCATGGCGTCACCAGATCTTCTAGTCCACCTACTACTGCTCCACTCACAAAGCCAGCACCTGCACCTCCTAGTTTAGCAATAGAACCTCCGACTGCACACCAGCAACACCTCCTACTAATGCTCCTACGATGCCGCCTGCGCTTGCTGCTTGGGAATGAGCGCCTGCGCTACAATCATCTTCTTCTGGAAAAAGCCAACTTTTTGGATGTGAGTTACTAATTGAATTATGTGATGAGCATGCTATTTAGCAAAAAATAAACTATAATTTGTAAAAATATATAAATTATAATAAATAATAAAATACTGATAACAACTTTATTTTATATTATTTTAAAATTCCCATATATTCAATTAATAAATTTGCAGCATAATATAATATAAAAAACCTAACTGTTGATAATGTTGTCCTTTTTATACTCCAGTTCTCACCTTTAAATCTATTGTAAAAAAACATGCAAAGTCCAAATCCAATTGCTGTCACTAAGGAGCTAGTAAAAGTATGCATAACAAAAAATCCAGACTGAAATTTCATCTACTTTATGAAGTCTTTAATATATATAGAAAGTATAATTCAAATAATAAACTTAACTTAATTAAGTATAATTTTATATATAAACAATATTTATAAAATTCCCATATATTTAACTAATAAATTTCCAGCATAATATAATATAAAAAACATAATTGTTGATAATATTGTCCTTTTTATACTCCAGTTCTCACCTTTAAATCTATTGTAAGAGAACATTAAAAATCCACATATAAACGTTGCCAATAAGGAGCCAGTAAAAGTATTCATAACAAAAAAATCCAAAATAAAATATCTATTATTACACACAAAAATATCCCTGAAATCAGTTTAGCCATAGCTTTAAAGTATGTTTACAATATCACTGATCTCAGAAATATCTTACTAGCTATTTTCTAAATAAATTAGAAACAATGTCCCTCCACTTTACGGATGACATTGATTGTACTTATCTATCAAACCGCTAACAGCTCCCATTACTCCGCCTGCGACTGCTCCTTCCGGACCACTTAATAAACCAATTAATGCTCCTGCGCCTCCCTTTATGGCTGCTGATTCGACATAATCGCCTGCTTCACAACTTGGATTCGGATGGCATTCATTGTACTTATCTATCAAACCGTTAGCAGCTCCTCCTAATCCGCCTGCTAGTGCTACTTCCGGCCCCAATAATGCACCACTTGCTGCTCCTATGCCTCCGTGTATGGCAGCTGCTTCAACATAATCGCTTGTTTCACACCTTGGTGCCGTATAGCATTTATTGTATTTATCTACCACAGCGTCACCAGCTCCTGCTAGTCCACCTCCTATTGCTCCATTGACAAAGCCAGAACCAACACCTCCGGGTCCAGAAAAAAGACCTCCAACTGCACCAGCAATACCTCCTATTAATTCTCCTACGATGCCACCTGCACCTGCTGCTTGGGAATGAGCACCTGCGCTACAATCATCTTCTTCTGGAAAAAGCCAACTTTTTGGATGTGAACTACTACTTGAATCATGCGATGAGCTTGAACTACCCATTTAAATCCTCCTTTTATTATTAGAAACAACTGTATCATAATGATGCAGTGAGAAATTCTTTACTTCTTACTTTATAAGAAGTCAAACATAAGTTGTAAAAATAATAATAAAAATACTGTATAAATAATAAATACATTATGTTTATATTATATTCATACAAAATGTATATTTTGTTGAGTAATAATACTATTTACAATACTGTTTAAATATGCGACATCCATCGCTCTTTCTCTTAAACAAAATCATAAAATCAAATGAGTCATTCACAAGAAAAACCTGTAGCCTTCTCTTGGTTTACAAGAACAACAAAGAAATATATTTATTATGTCATCGAACTCAGTTGCGTTGCTGTTGTTTTGCGTTTGTTGGGCTTGGTAAATCCTTTTATTTTTCAAGCGATTATTGACCGTATTCTCCCTTTTCAGCGTATTGAAAGTCTCTATGCTATCGTTGTCTTGATGGTTGCTATCATGCTGTTTAGCACAGCTCTTAGCACTCTATCAGGTTATTTAGGAGCTTATTTAGCCAATCGGCTTACGCTAGAATTTGGACGGCGCATTTATACCCATCTTTTAAGTCTCTCTTTGCCCACTTTACGCCGTTGGCAAGTGGGAGAATTGTTTTCACGTATTGGAGAGGTTGATACAATTCGCGGTTTTTTAACAGGAACCATCACCACAACTGTGCTAAATGTTCTCTTTGCCATTATTTATATTGTTGCACTCTTTTCCATTAGTCCGAAACTGACCTTCATTGTCCTTATCATTTTACCTTTACAAATGGGTTCTTTAGCGTTGGTCGGTCCCTTCTTGCGCCACCAATTACGCCGTTCTTTCACTCTGCAAGCTGTCCATAAATCGCGCCTTATTGAAAGTTTTACCAATCTTGAAGCCATTAAAGCACACGTAAAAGAAGCTGCTCATACGGTACGCATGCAAGAAACTCTAGCACGTAGTCTGGATCAAAGCCTTACAACCAGTAAATTGCATCTTCTCAATGGAGCCATGAGCCATATTTTTGGTGATCTTTTCACTATTTTTATTATCTTTTTTGGTGCTCAAGCAGTTCTTCAAAACCAGATTACGCTAGGGCAACTTATTGCCTTTCATCTTCTTGCAGGCAATGTTTCTGGTCCTATCTTAAGCCTTGCATCCCTATGGGAAGAATGGCAGCATTTGAAAATCTCTCGTCTTCGTTTGGGCGATATTCTTAACTCCCCTCCAGAATGGGAAGAAGAAAAGCCGCCTCTTCAACTCAGTGCTCCTCCTCATCTTGAAGCCAACGATCTCTGTTTTTCTTATGGAGATAAGTCCATTATCAATCATCTTGATATCTGTTTACAACCTGGGCAACCAATTATGTTACTTGGTCCTTCAGGGTGCGGAAAAACAACCTTGGCGAAGCTCCTTTGTGGACTCTACCCCCCAACAAGCGGAAAGATATTGATTAACGCCCAACCTTTACAGAATTTTGATGTCCGTAGCGTGCGTGAAACTATCGCGTATTTTCCTCAAAATCCTTGCCTTTTTTCCGGAACCATTCTTGAGAATATGCTTCTTGCAAAACCAGATGCCACTAAAGATGAAATTGACGCTGCACTATATATTAGTGCTTGCCATGATTTGATTGCTCAGTTGCCTCTAGGACTCCATACTCAAGTAGGAGAGCAAGGTGGTTTTTTATCAGGTGGTCAGCGCCAACGCTTGGCTTTGGCTTGTTTCTTTCTGATAAACCCAAGCCTTCTTATTTTGGATGAACCTACTTCCGCATTGGATGACGCTGTCAGTGCACAAATTGTTGAGCATTTATATAAACTTTCACAAGATCGTATTGTTCTTGTTATTACCCACAAAAGTGACCTCTTTCCTCAGCATGCAACCGTCTTAAACTTTACTGATTTGGAGGCAAAAAATGGCAGATAAAGCTCCCTATTTGCGCCCTTTGTCACCAACGCTTCATATGGTGGTTGCTGTTTTGATTGCTTTATTTCTCTTTATTGTGATCGGCAGCTTTATCGCAAAAACAGAGATTGTTGCACGGGGGCAAGGAAGTGTTATTCCCACCACCTATGTTCAGCTTGTCCAAGCGCAAAATACAGGACGCATTGAAAAAATCCTTGTAAAAGAAGGGCAATTTGTTCATCAAGGGGATCTCCTTATTCAATTAGATCCCCGTGAAGCCCTCAATGAGTGCGCACGTGTTCAAGCAGATATCGCGCAACAAACTCTTCAAGCACAAATCGCAACAGCTATTTTAACAGCTTTGCATGAAAGTGATCCTTTGGATAAAGATTTTGTGACCAAAGGGCTTGCCTATCTGCCAGCTCCTCCTTCTGGCAACACGACTGCAAGAATAGAAGGTGAAAAACTCATTAGCGCTACCCTTCAATCTCTCCAAGATAAATTAAGAGCGCTAAAAGCACAAGCGGACCGCGTCGAGCGCAGCGGTGCAACACAACATGCGCAATTAGATAGGTTGGAAGATGATCGTCAATTAAGCCAAGGAAAATTAAAAGCTGCAAAAAGCCTGATGGAAACAAAAGTCATTAGCCAAGCCGTTTACTTAGAGCGTTTACATGACTTTAAAAATGTCGAGCATGAAATTTTAACCAATCAAAGACGTTTGGAAGAAAATGCCGCCGAAATAAATACCCTCCGCCAACAACGGAAAAGTCTCATTTCCGATGAAATCGCCCGCTATCGGCAACTTTCGCGTGAAACAGAACTGAATCTTCAAGGATTAAAAGCAAAGCTTGATAGCACTCAATACCATCTTGACCACTTATCACTTTATGCACCTGTTGATGGACGTATCGATGATTTAAGTATCCATACTTTGGGCGGCTTTGTAGAGGCTGGTAAAACTCTCATGCGCATTGTCCCTGGTGCGGGCGGTCTCATTATTGAAGCATTTTTTGATAATCGAGATATTGGTTTTTTAGAAAAGGGCCAACGTGCTTACATCAAGTTTTCTGCCTTTCCGCCTGAACGTTTCGGTGTTATCCACGGCTCAGTCGTTAATGTAGGCGCTACAGCACGCTATAATAAAGAAATTAATGGTGTCTACGCTGTTTTAATCAAAATTGACCAAGATCATATCACTTTGAATAACAAACAATTTAAATTTATCCCTGGCATGACTGTAACAACGGATGTCATTACCTCAAAACGGCGTCTCATTTCTTATTTCTTTGAACCTATCACCAAAATTTTAGAACAGTCCCTAAAGGAAAGATAATGTCTGTAAATGAAAATCCATCACCATCACTCATAGATCCTCTTACGGCTTTGGGTGCCATGGTTGTTTTAATGCTTACATCTCCCTTATACCGCCGCTGGCGAATTTGGGATATAGACCGAAACTTAGGTCCAGCTTTACAGACTGGGCAATACAAGCTCTATAAAAATGAACGTGGAGAATTTTGCGCCTTTATCACCTGGGCTTTTTTAGATGAGAAAAATCATCAATCTATGCTTGAAAAGGGAGAATTTTTACCCGATGCCAATTGGCAAAATGGAAAATACGTATGGTTTATTGATTGTGTAGCACCTTATGGCCATACTGCTCATATTGTACGTGATATGCAACGAAATATATTTCCTGATCAGCGTTATTGTTATGCTGTACGACGTAATGAAGATGGTGGAATAAGAAAAATCGCACGCTGGTGTTGTTATAGAGCGCAAAATCCAGCCAAATAGTTTTTCTAAAGCAAGTGCGCATAAATCATTTAAGCCCCACTCTTATAAAGAAAAATCCCTAAAATAACTATTTTGACTATAGTTATAGTAAGAGCCACTCCGCTACAAACGCGTATTTCCCCTCTGACCAATCCGATATGAATGGCTAAAGATAATATAAGAGGTTTAATCCACTCTCAACTCTATGATTTCTCAAGTTTATGATTGATTCATTTCACTAAAGGCTGGCTGGGGTACCTGGATTCGAACCAGGGAATGCCGGTACCAAAAACCGGTGCCTTACCGCTTGGCTATACCCCAAAAAAACACGCTTTATAGCGACTCCTGCACCTTATAGCGATTCCTGTGATTGGACGCAATATCTGAAAATCAAAGACCTTACTTTTTTATCATAAAATTTCTGAGTCTTGTATGGCATTGCCATCGATACAAATTCGTAGCAGAAACTGATATACAATTGTGATTTTAACATAAGTAGCAACCATTTATCCACCAATTATTTTGCTCTTTGTATTGAGGTCTTAGGAACAAAACATGAAAATCTTTCAGTTTACTCATGTATCTAATAAATTTGCATATGATTTACTTTTCTTGATATATTAAAATCTCATCTTGCTCAATTTAAGAAAAAAGCTGTCACCACATTGGCAACCGGTAAGTGTATGATAGTGTTGCTGTGCTCTTGCATTAAGCATAAAGATGGTAATGTCCACTAATTTTTACATTATATTATTCATGGGTAGCACCATAAAATAAAATCAAGCACATTGAAAAATATTTCCTAAAAAATAACACTTAATATTCTGTTGAAAACATTATGATACACCAATAAACTGGAAGAGTTTTGCAAAAATTAAAAACATTTTATATGGTATTTGAAAAAATAGATATACAAAAACAAGGAATAATAGCTATTTCCATTTACTTTTTATTCAAAAGATAATGATATTCATTACCCGCTCATAGATGTAAAAAATCTTCAGAAGCAATCTTTATGTAGACCAATACCCTTTTTGATTGATGAATATACATTTCCTAAAAGCTTCTTTTACAAAAAGAGAGACATTAAAACTATTTCATACAAACTAGGTATTCAACATTTGCTTTTAAATTCGGTAAATGGCAAATTAGGCTTATGAAATAAGCTTAACAATTAGAATCGAGGAGATTTTTAAATGGCTTTTGAATTGCCCCCGTTGCCTTATGATTACGATGCCCTTTCGCCTTATATGTCACGCGAAACGCTTGAATATCATCATGATAAGCATCACCTTGCTTATCTTACCAACACCAATAATTTTGTGAAAGAGTTAGGCTTAGAAAATGAAAGCCTTGAAGATATTGTTAAAAAAAGTTTTGGAAAAAATATTGGTTTGTTTAATAATGCAGCGCAGTATTACAATCATAACCACTTTTGGCTTTGGATGAAAAAAAATGGTGGTGGCCAAAAACTTCCTGAAAAGTTAGCAAAAGCTATTGACGCTGATCTAGGTGGTTATGACAAATTCCGCGCTGATTTTATTGCTGCTGCTAGTGCCCAATTTGGTTCTGGATGGACGTGGGTTGCTGTTAAAGATGGCAAGCTTGAAATTATGAAAACCCCTAATGGTGAAAATCCCTTAGTGCACAATGCTCGCCCTATTTTGGGTGTCGATGTGTGGGAACATTCCTATTACATTGATTATCGCAATGCTCGACCGAAGTACCTCGAATCCTTTGTAGACCATTTAATTAATTGGGACTATGTTTTAGAACTTTATGAAGAATGTGAATTTTAAACTATCTAGATAACTTTTTAGTGTATGAAAGTCTCTATAATCCAATAAATTATCGGAGACTTTCATACAGAAGTATTATGGATTAGCAAAAGTCTTTTCCTGCTATCTTTAGAATATATGCATAGATATAGGCAACTTCTTCTAGCTTTGAAAAACGTCCAGCTGCACCAGCGTGCCCTGAATCCATATTAATACGTAATAAAACTGCATTATCGTCTGTTTTTAGGTCTCGTAATTTTGCCACCCATTTTGCAGGCTCCCAGTAAGTTACACGAGGATCTGTTAATCCTGCCATCACAAGTATAGGGGGATAGTTTTGAGCTTTGACATTATCGTAAGGGGAATAGGAAGCAATAAGCTTATAATCTTCTTCTGATTCAAGAGGGTTCCCCCATTCACCCCATTCTGGAGGTGTGAGTGGCAATGAAGCATCTAACATTGTCGCTAAGACATCAACAAAAGGCACATTCGCTACGATCCCAGCAAAATCCTGGGGAGCTATATTGGCAATGGCTCCCATCAACATCCCCCCTGCTGAACCACCATGGGCAATCAGCCGGTCGTGAGAAGTGAATTTATTGTTTACAAGGTAACGCCCACAAGCAATAAAATCTGTAAATGTATTGTACTTAAAGAGATGTTTTCCTTTCTCATACCACTCTACTCCCTTTTCTTTTCCTCCGCGAATATGAGCAATAGCGTAAATAAAACCTCTGTTTACTAGAGAAAGTACATTACTATTGAAACTGGCAGGAATAGAAATCCCATAAGCACCATAACCGTAAAGCAGACAAGGCGCACCACCATCAAGGGGAGTGTTTTTGTGGTAAAAAAGTGAAATAGGAATCTTCTCGCCATCGTCTGCTATTGCTATAATCCGTCGTGTTACATATGCATCTTTATTATGCCCAGAGGGAATTATTTGCGTTTTTAAAAGCATTCGTTTACAACTTTTCATCTCATAATCAAACACTTGATCAGGTGTTGTCATAGACGAATAGGAAAAACGAATAGTTGGACTGTTATATTCTGCAACTCCTTGCAGACCTAAAGAATAAGCCTCTTCAGTAAAAGCGATGGAATTAACTTGTTTAGTGGTACGTTCCATTACTTTTATACGTGGAAGCCCCTCAAAACGTTCGATCCAGACAAGAAAATCTTGATAAGCATCATGGGATAATATTAGGCACCCAAGCTGATGTGGGACAAACTCAGACCAATTTTCTGATTGTGGAGATGTATATGGCGCTACCATAATTTTGAAATCTTTTGCATTATCTAAATTGGTTAGAATATAAAAGACATCACCACCCTCTGTAAGTGAATATTCAATACCTTGTTGTCGTTTCCGTACACATTGGGGAACAGTAAAAGGCGCCTCAGCAGGAATTAACCAGATCTCGGATGTTTCATGATCATGAATATTAATATAAATAACATCATTAAGCTTAGAACCGCTTACATCTAAGAAAAAACATGGATTGTCTTCACGAAAAATAAGCTTATCTTGTGATTGATCTGTGTTTAATTGGTGATAATAGAGCTCTGAAGGTCGGTGGTTTTTATCCATCTTAGTATAGAAAAAACCTTCAGACCTAGCATCCCATACAATTTGACCAGATGTATCAGTAACTGTGTCCGTACAGTCAGACAATGTCTCAAAATTACGAATTTTAGCTGTATAGAACTCTGATCCTTTGTCATCATAGGTCCATACCACATGTGTATGGTCAGGAGATTCTTGAACTGAACCAAATTTAAAATATTCTTTGCCTTCTGCCAAGACATCACCATTAAGGTACACGTTTTTTTCTCCGCCATTCCTTGGTGTCCGAAAATAATGTGGCTGTTGGCCTCCGGTAACATAAGAGAATCCGTAAGCAAAAGGACCATGTTTTATAGGAACAGAACTATCATTCTCTTGGATCCTGTTTTTCATTTCTGTAAAAAGCAAATCTCGTAATGGTTTTGTATCAGCCATTTGAGCTGATTGATAAGCATTTTCTTTTTCAAGATGCTGTCGAATATTGGGGTCAAGACAGTTAGGATCTTTAAAAACATCTTGCCAGTTAGACGCACGTAGCCAATGATAGGGATCATCACGAAAAATACCATGATATATTTCCTTATGAGTGATTCTAGATGCTTTGGGAGGAATTGCAAAAGTGCGAGTCATACACAATCCTATATTAAAATATGTTAATAGCTTCAGTTATATGTTAGAATCATACTTATTTATGCAAGTGTAAAAATCTATAAGTCCTACTCACTTGCAAAAATAGTGCTATGATAATTTTACAATTAATATCCTTCTATTCATTACATATCACTGCTATTGTTTTCTAGGAATATAATACCATTTTATAATAAAAGAGGTTGGTAAGGTAATTATGCTATAAAAAGAAGAAGTTGATTTTTAAAAAACAGTATAACTGAACACTTTTATAGAAAGATATAAATATAGAAAGATATATATATAAAGATTTTTCATTATATTATGAAATAATGAAAAATATTCCACGCCATTTTAATGAAATAATTTTATATTGTAATATTAATAATTTTTATTTTTAAAATTTAATAACTTATAAATTAAAATAATTATTTATATGGTGTATTTTTATAGTTAACAATTTTATTTTTATTTTCTAAATAAATAATAAATTTTATCCTATATTTTTTTATATTTGTGATATATTAGCTATTATGTAGGATATGTTATAGAATAAAACTATCTTCTAGCATGTAAGGGGGGTGTTTTTCTTATTGTATATTATGACGAAAAAGAGGTATTTATTTGATTTTTTTGTGTTTTGGCAATTTTATAGAATAATTTAATTGACAAAAAAGATTTTTGTACAATATGAAACCCATGTGCATGAGATCTTTATATTATGAGTATATGCACTATATCTCGATTTTGAATTACTCGATTTTAAATTAAAGGAAACAAGAATGGAACATCGTCCAGTCTTAGAGACTGAAAGCAATTTAGTTATTACATTGGTTGCTGATATTGTTGCTGCCTACGTGAGTAATAATTCTATTCGACCGACTGAAGTGCCAAGTTTAATTGCTGATGTCCATGCTGCTTTTCGTAAAGCAGGAAATCTAGAGCTAGCAGAAGTTGAAATTGAAAAACAGAGGCCTGCTGTTAATCCAAAGCGTTCAGTATTTCCTGATTATCTCATTTGCCTTGAGGATGGAAAGAAATTTAAATCTTTAAAGCGTCATCTCATGACACATTATGGAATGCTGCCAGAGGAATATCGTGAAAAGTGGCAATTGGACAGTTCTTATCCTATGGTAGCGCCTAATTATGCAAAAACACGATCAGCTTTAGCCAAAGAAATGGGTCTTGGACGTAAAAGCAAGCGAAAAAAAACTAAATAATCATATTTTGCAAAAAAATAGTTTCGTGTGTAAATTTGATTTTTAGTATACATGTTTCCTGTGAAGCCTTGGTATGTATAGCCCTTTCTAAAGGAGAGGTTATATATAACTTTCGTTACGAATCCGTTTGATCATTGATTTCAGACCATTTGATCGTTGTGGTGTAAGATTTTCATTTAAACCAAGTTTTTCAAAAAGTCCGTGAGCATCAGAATTGCGAATTTCAGAAGCTTTTTTTCCTGAATAAAAAGCAAGAAGAATGTAAATGAGTCCACGCACAATATGGGCATCGGAATCACCTTGAAACGTTAATATTGGATCTTCTGAATTATTACGTGAAGATAAAAGCCACACTTGGCTAACACAACCACGAACTTTGTGGGCATCATTTCGAGCATTTTCCGGAAAAGGTGGAAGTTCGTAACCAAGCTCAATTACATAACGATAACGATCTTCCCAATTATCTAGAAGCGAAAAGTTTTCTATAATATTATCGATTGTTTCCGCCATCATCTTAATCCTGTTTCATTTTAATCATCATATTAAATACACTTATTGGATAGATAAATATTTATTATCCTAATACAAATAACATGAGGAACGTTAAAATTTCTTATTTCAAGATAACATTGTATGGTTGTGTAAGAATTATTTTACTTCCATTTTGCGAGAAACGTTTGGGGAAGGCTCTGTATTATTTTTGTTGCCTAATATGTGCCCAAAATACTCATAAGCAGCTCTTGCACCGTAATATGCGCGTTCTCCAAGTAAACTTAAAAAGGACTTTCCTACTTTGCAGGCTTCTATATTACGGTCACAAAATGTTCCTAGGTCATTTAAAGATTCCTTAAAAGCAATAATTACATCGCTCGTTGTTGTTTCATTATTTTGGGGGCTAGAAGAATGATTATTGCTTGGATTGGCTACAAAAAATGAAATAATGACAAAAACAAAAAACAAAAAAAATGATAATTTAATTAAAAAACGTATCATGAGCAATCAATGTACCGCAGTTGTAAATACAATAAAAGGAGCTTTTTATACGCTGCTTCTTTATAAAAAATTGATACAATGAGCTTTTTATAAAAAATAGAGTATTCATTTATTAGATCTATATCATTGGCTATCTTATAAATATGATACAACGCAGCTGTATAAAAGTGAGATGCATAATCATAATAGTGCATAATGATTGGAAGTGTACAACGCGCATTTGCAACTTTCTATTCCCCAAAAAATGTATCTATAGGATAAAGATTAAACGGATAGTTCAATCTCTTTCCCATTTGTATACATATTTATCTTAAATAATAATTCATCACTCTAAACTTAGCTGAAAAAGCTAAATAGAGTCCAACTCTGTTATTTTGACTCTATCATCTATAAAATTTTTATTAGCATATCATAAACATGATCAACATTCGATCAAAATATTAAACAATAGATGCATCTCTTATAACTCCATCTCAAGGCAAGTTTTTTCTATAACATTGTAAACATCAATTTAATTGATACGAAGGTGTTTACCCTAAAATATAATAACATTAAGAGACTATTATTCTCACCAAACCATTTACGGAAAAGTAACTCTATATATGTAAATTGTAAAGAATATAATGACTGTCATTTTTCTAACGTTATAGGAAAATATTCTTAACTTGATTTTAAATAATTAAGCAAACATATGCGCCAAAAATGAAGAATAACGTGATATTATTATTGAGATGATTATATGTGATAATGCAGTTTGCAAACACTAAAATGGTCTTGAACGTTAATCATTTGATGTTCTCTTTATACGTATTAAAGATTTGTAAAATCTGAAATTGATGAAAGTTGATAAGAGCTCTTGTTGATTGATCAACTTATAAATTGATAGAATTAATCAATTCATTTGAGGAGTTTGAAAGGAAAAAACAATAATGTAAAGGCATTTTTCTTTAGCAAAAAGTAAGAATTAATTTACATTCGTTTCTTTATGAAGAATAAACCCAACTGAAAATAAAAATAATGACAACAAAACGAAAGAAGTCACGAAAAAAAACTGTAAAACACCGTAAATACTATAGTAGTATGGTTATCACACTACTTCTTATAATTTTTCATTTTATTTTTTGGAGTGTAAAAAGTATTTATTTTTATACGCGAAAAAATACTTTATTTTTTATTGGATCTGTTCTTTTTACCATTAGTTTTTTATTTGTTTCATTTAATGCTTTATTTTCGCAAATGACAACGCATCAAGATATTTTAACTCAAATGAAGTTTTCCTCCGCTCAAAGTATAGGGAAGAGCACTACTTTATCCGAAAAAGAAGTAAGATCACAAGAACTCTCTCGTGTGACTTCTCTACATTCTCAAAGTCATCACTACACAAATTTACCTTTCGCCCCTCAATCAGCAAGTATACTGGAAAAGCAAAAAGAACTCGCAAAATTAGGACTTTATGATGGACCTTTAGATGGACTGGAAGGACCTAAAACACGCCGTGCCATCACTCTATGGAAACAACAAACTGCTCAGAAAATGCAAAACAATGTTTTACCTCATCCTACAACAGATGAAATTGCGCTATTAATTAAGCAGAGCGAAATAGAAATGGAAAATAAAACAAAAAGAAATATAACACACTCAAAAGAAGCTGTTTTAGAGCCTTCTGTTGAAGATATTATACGGGTACAAAAAGCTTTACATATTTTTGGTCATGAGGAGGTTATTGTCACAGGAATAGAAGATCAAAAGACGATAGAAGCCTTAAAACAGTTTCAAAAAATGTTTGATCTTCCTGTAACTGGTAAAATTAATCATACAATTTTAATAAAAATGCGTGAAATTGGTTTATTAAATTGAAGATAATCATCAACATTATAAAACAATCTCTTGATTTATAATGATAATTTTCTTGTTGAATACCCTCTCCGAATACAAAAAATTTCCTTCATCTCAAGCCCTCTTATACTCAATCAATCAGAATGGTTTTCTTACATATTACATATTGAGCCATACAATTTATGGCAAGGGGATCGAGGCTTCTAGCAGAAAAAAGAAATCATTGCGAGAAAACAAACGCGTTTATTTTAAAATTTCCAATGCTTCAGATGATAAGGACACGCGAAATTCTATTGTAGCATCACGCCTTCCTTTTATATTCTCGAGCCAAGAATTATCCAGATATTCCCATCAATCTGATCTTCACATAACGCAAAGAATTCGTGCATCTGTAAGAATAAGCAAACGCTAAGCCAAATTGTATCATTGTTATCGTTTGACTGAGTATCTAGACAAAAGACGGAAACCTCTTTCCAATCCATTGCTGGTCTATTTTGCATTTTATGGAGTTGTTTTTCTCAGAAAATATGTGCTTTTGTTGTTGCCTGTAAATCAACATCAAAACCTAACGCTGCAGTATGTTTGAAACAAATATTAAGGTGGTTCAGTGCTTTTTCTGCTGTTGCAGCTTTTGGTATGCCAGATGGGAGAAAAGGTATTGCGTATCTCTGTTTGCCTAATCTCTGAAACGAGGAGGCAGCCTAATTTGGGGAGAATATGAAGTTTTAAAAATAGAAACCACTTCTCACCTTTACCATTTTCTCTTAATTTTGCTTTACGTCTTTCAAAAGCATCTAAAGCAATGTTCTTTTAGATAATGGAGATGACGCATTGCTTCACGCTTTTTTTCTCACTTTCTTTAATGAAGTCACGTCCCTTCATGTAAAACAGAACGCCCCAAACCAAATATACTTGAGTTGCACATTCACGTGCTTTCTTTAAAGAAACAACTCTCAAGGCATCCAAACCTATTTCACAATGATATGCGTGAATGGTATAAATAATAAACCCACTGTGCGCTACCATCTTGACGCTTGAGCAAACCCGCACCATCCACTTTGCCTCTAATGTTGCTCCAACTCTTGGCACTTGAGACAGTTCATTATAGGCATTGTTTAGTCTTTTCTTTAATGTTTTCCCCGCATACATCGATATTCCTTATGTGAAAGCGAATGATTTTGACTGATCCAGCATGGAATAAATTTGAAATGAGAGAATCTTATGATATTCAAAGCTCTCATTCAAGATGAGAAATTAAATTTATTATTATAAATCAATTCTTTGTATAATTATGATATTCCTTCATAAATGTAAAAGATGGTAGCGCACAGTGGATTTTATAAACTCTGAGGGTATAAACTTACGAGAAACTTTACGTAATTCCATTCCACGAATACCAATATGAAATGAGTTTTGCACTGAGAAATGTTTCTTCAAAACAACAGATGAATGTGCAAAACAAATGCATTTGTTTTGAGTGCTCTGTTTTGCGTGAAGAGAGTTCATAACCCTATTAAAAAGAAAACGTGTAAATTAACTGCACACAATAACACGCTGCTCTCTATCAAAGAGGAAGCCCCTCAATACTTGAAAGTGTATTAATAATACATCTTTGTCTATCCTGCTTTATATTTTCTCTCATAAACCTCTAAAAAAACACTTTTTCGCGTAACACAACTTATCGTGCATTTTAGAAGCATTTTTATTCCCTTTATTAAAGAAAATAAAAAAATATTAACCCATTACATCCTTTTTGCTATTGCGGCCTGAGCTGCTGCTAAACGAGCAATTGGTACTCGAAAAGGAGAACACGAAACATAATCTAGGTTATTTTCTTCACATAAAGCAATAGAGGCAGGATCGCCTCCATGTTCACCGCAAATTCCCAATTTTATTTTTGCACGCTTTGAACGTCCACGCTGTGCAGCAATGGTAATAAGTTCCCCTACTCCATCACGGTCAATAGATACGAAAGGATCTTGCTCTAGAAGACCTTTTTGAAAATAGGTTGCCAAAAAAGGAGCAGCATCATCACGGGAAATCCCAAAAGTAGTTTGTGTCAAATCGTTTGTTCCAAATGAAAAAAATTCAGCAGTTTCAGCAATTTCATCTGCTCGAAGCACTGCCCTTGGAAGTTCAATCATCGTCCCAACCATATATTGAATAGTACCTCCCTTTTCTTTCATCACTTCCTCAGCAACCTGATCAATACGCGCTTTTACAAAATCGAGTTCAGATTTAAGCGCAACCAATGGCACCATAATTTCAAGCATAACAGGAGATCCAGATTTTTGGGCAGCTTCTGCTGCTGCTTCAAAAATCGCCCGCGCTTGCATTTCTGCAATTTCAGGATAAGTAATAGCTAAACGGCATCCTCGTAATCCAAGCATAGGATTAAATTCGTGTAACTGCTGAGCACGTTCAGCCAGCACTTCAGCAGAAACCCCCATAGCTGTTGCAACATCAAGAATTTCTGCTTTCGTTTTAGGCAAAAACTCATGGAGTGGCGGATCTAACAAACGAATGGTAACAGGTAAACCACACATAATTTCAAATAATTCACTAAAATCTGAACGCTGCATTGGCAAAAGCTTATCTAGTGCTTTACGACGACCATTTTCATCATGACTTAAAATCATTTCACGCATGGCAACAATACGTTCTCCAGAAAAAAACATATGCTCCGTACGGCAAAGACCAATACCTTCAGCCCCGAAAGAACGCCCCATACGGGCATCAGATGGTGTCTCAGCATTGGCGCGAACTCTTATACGTCGCATCCCATCAGCCCATTCCATTAATTTTGCAAAGTCTCCGCAAAGCTTAGGCTGCAACATTGCAACTTTCCCTTTGAAAATTTCCCCACTTCCACCATCAATCGTGATAACATCGCCTTTTTTAAAGCTTTCTCCTGAAGCAAATAGCGTATTTGTATTATAATCAATCCGCACACTACCAGCACCAGAAATACATGGTTTTCCCATTCCCCGCGCAACAACAGCAGCGTGACTTGTCATGCCGCCACGCGTTGTTAAAATTCCTTCTGCAGCATGCATACCATGAATATCTTCTGGGCTTGTTTCCACACGGACCAAAATAACTTTTCGCCCTTCTGCTGACACAGTTTCTGCCTCTTCCGAAGTAAAAACAATTTCACCGGTTGCTGCTCCAGGAGAAGCAGGTAAACCACGTCCTATAACAAAACGCTCTGCTTTGGGATCAAGTGTTGGATGTAAAAGTTGGTCAAGTGACTTTGCATCAATACGCATTACCGCTTCTTCACGGCTTATTAACCCCTCCTCAACCATTTCAATTGCCATCTTGAGAGCTGCACGAGCCGTACGTTTTCCCGAACGAGTCTGCAGCATCCATAATTTACCTTTTTCAATGGTAAATTCGAGATCTTGCATATCCCGATAATGCTGCTCAAGCTTCTGCGCGATCTGACATAACTTCAAAAAAGCCTCAGGCATAATTTTTTCTAAAGACGGCTTATTTGAACCAGCAACAATACGCGCATTTTCTGTAATATTTTGAGGCGTTCGAATACCCGCCACAACATCCTCTCCTTGCGCATTAACTAAAAATTCACCGTAAAGTTCTTTTTTTCCTGTCGATGGATTGCGTGTAAAAGCAACACCTGTTGCCGAATCTTCACCCATGTTGCCGAAAACCATAGCTTGCACATTAACTGCCGTTCCCCAACTTTCAGGAATGCTATGTAAACGACGATAAGTGACTGCGCGTGCTGTCATCCAACTTGAAAAAACGGCTCCAATTGCCCCCCATAATTGCTGTTCAGGATCTTGTGGAAAAGGAATTCCTAATTTTTCTTCAATATATGCTTTATAAGAAGCAATAACATGTTTCCAATCATCTGCTGTCATTTCTGTATCAATAGTGTAACCATTGCGTTCTTTTACCTCATCAAGAATCTCTTCAAAATAAGAATGGTCTACCCCCAAAACAACGTTAGAATACATTTGGATAAAACGCCGATAACTATCATAAGCAAACCGTTCATTATTAGCTTGTAAAGCAATAGCTTTTACAGTCTTATCATTCATGCCAAGGTTAAGCACTGTATCCATCATTCCTGGCATAGAAGCCCTAGCCCCTGAACGAACAGAAAGCAAAAGTGGTCTTTGCTCATTACCAAATTCACGTCCTGTTTGTTCACCAACGCGTCTTAATGCTTGCTTAACAGATTCCTGTAGCTCTTCTGGGTATGATTTGTCATGTGCGTAATAAAAATTACAAACTTCTGTTGTCAGAGTAAATCCTGGCGGTACGGGCAAACCAAGACTACTCATTTCTGCTAAATTAGCCCCTTTACCTCCGAGAAGATTACGCTCGCTTGCACTTCCTTCTGCGTTTCCATCTCCAAAACTATAAACCCATTTTTTCATTGTACAAATCCTCCCATATCAGCATCAAAACACCATTCAACCTAGGCTTAACTTAAATGATTCAAAATCGGCGAAATAAAAAAGATCGCTTCATAAATGCATAATACCTAACCTTCTTAAACGAGATAATGACCACATCACCATCTATCTTCTAGAAGATTAAGATTCAGTTTTTAAGAAAACTATCAATCACCGAAAAAAAGTCTTCTACTTTCATAGCACCTTCATATTTATTACCATTGATAAAGAAAGTAGGCGTTGCTGTCACACCAAGTTCTTTACCACGCTCAAAAGATGCATTCACTTCATCTAAAATGGTCTGATTTTTCAAACACGCAGTAAAACTTTCATCTGAAAAACCCGCCATTAAGCTAATTTTTTTCAATGGTGTCAGAGCATCTTTTCCCCAAACCCACTCATTTTGTTTTTGAAATAAAACTTCTATCAAAGGGAAATAGCGATCTTCTGGTGCACACCGTGCTAACATAAAACCTGCTGTTGCCCGAGGATCAAAAGCATATTCTCGGAAAATCAGTTTCACTTTTCCTGTTTTGATATATTTTTTACGAATTTGAGGAAGTATATCGTTGTAAAAATGTGCACAATGAACACATGTTAACGAAGCATACTCAACAATGATGACTGGTGCATCCGCCTCTCCCTCAAAGCGATCCTTTACTTTACTTGATTGGAGAAGCTCAGCCATATCAACTGTTGCCACTGGTTTGAGATCACGCGCTAAAGCAACTGTTACACTATTTTGTACAATCGTTATGAAGAGAAAAATTATCCCGAAAGATAAAAAAGAACGAAATTTTACCATAAATAATACTTTTCTGTTGTTATTAAACGAATGGGAATCCAATACTTTCTCATATATTAAAGAAAATATATATAAAATATCTTGCTATTTATTATTTTTTTCCGAGAAAATGCAACAGCCAAGTTTATAAAGTGATTGGCGTAAGCTTTTATCTTCAATTCCTTCAAGCATTTTCTCCACGCATTTTTTGTCTTGTTCACTCAAAGTCGGCTTTAGAGGCAAATGATTCATAAAAACCGACAGACTCCTTTGCTCAATCTTGATGCGATCAATAGCAATATAGCCAAAAAATCCATTAATTTTATGAAGAAATTCCTCTGTTTCATGCATTAATTTCAACGCCGCAAATCCTTCACATGCGACAACAAGTGTTGCTGGCTGAAAAACTTCATCTTGATGTGCACGACGTTTCCAAATAATTTTAAGCGGCATTGTATGTTCACTGATATCATGGCCCACAATTTGTGGCCAATGCTCTATAAGCTCTACATTTAGCCCTGTCCGTTTGCGCAAAACGGGATCAAGTATTTTGAATACCGTCTCAGAAAGAGAATAAAAGATACGTTTTTTTAGTTGTTTTCTCATTTTTAGATCATTGTTCAACCGTTTACTTAATTACAATAATTTGTTTTATCTAAAAATAATTGTCTCCCTAATTTATAAAATATCAACAAAATAAAAATCCACTCCTCACCAGGGTCTCGACAATAAAAGAGCAAAAAAAGAATTACAAAATAAATATTTTTTCTTTTGCATTTTACATCTCTCTATGCTTGAAAACAATCATGTATGAAATTTCTTCGCACCTCCTTTCTTGGTACGATCAAAATCATAGAAACCTCCCATGGCGGATTACCCCCGAAGAGCAAAGACAAGGTATCCGTCCTGATCCTTATCAGGTTTGGCTTTCTGAAATCATGCTGCAACAAACAACCGTTGAAACGGTTAAGCCCTATTTTAAAAAATTTCTGAAATTTTGGCCTGATCTTCCTTCTTTAGCAATAGCCTCACAAGATGATATTATGAAAGCATGGGCTGGACTTGGTTACTATTCACGCGCACGTAATCTTAAAAAATGTGCGAGACAGCTTGTTGAAAACTACGCAGGACAATTTCCACAATCTGTAAAAGAATTGCGAACTCTAGCCGGTATTGGAGAGTATACTGCCGCAGCCATTGCCGCAATTGCTTTTAACCATCCTGTGGCAGTGGTTGATGGTAATGTCGAACGTGTAATAGCGCGCCTTTTTGCTATCGCTTCAATATTACCAAAAGCAAAAGCTGAAATTAAAGAAAAAACACAAAAAATTACTGCTTTAAATCGTCCTGGCGACTTTGCTCAAGCAATGATGGATTTGGGAGCAACCATTTGTACTCCACGCAAACCATCTTGTTATATCTGCCCTCTTCAAAGTTTATGCAAAGCGGCAAAGATGCAACAACCGGAGTCTTTTCCAGTTAAAGCCCCTAAAAAAGAACGCCCTTCAAAAACAGGTAGTGCCTTTGTGGTTCTTAATAAAAACAAACAAATTTATTTGGAAAAACGACAGACGCAAAAACTCCTTGGTGGAATGACCCAAATTCCTAACAATATTGATATAAACAACAAAAATGGGCTCCAAAACGCCCCCTTTCCTGCCAATTGGCAATTCAAAGGGCAAATTACGCATGTTTTTACTCACTTTTCTCTAAAACTCGATGTCTACTATACTGAAGATATTCATGAAATGAATTGTGAAAATGGTTGGTGGTGCAACATTCAACATCTTGCCAAAGAAGCGCTCCCTACTGTTATGAAAAAAGCCATTTCCGTAGCACTTCCCAATTCTTTCAGATTTAAATAACCTTGTTTATTCGTAAACATGTTTGCTAATGGAGACTTTTGTATCCCTAATGACCATTTCTTAATCTTTACAAAGAAAAATTTAAACACGTAGAATGTCTCATTTTTTCTATCAATGAGAATTAAGAAGGAATAGAAATCTTAGATTTAAATTTCAGGATCTATCCTTTGTTCGCTTATGAAGAAGCAAATCGGCACCATCGTTATATTTACCCACCCCCTACGACACCCTTGGCACTTGAAACGGTTCATAAGGGGTACTTTTAGTTCTTTCTTTAACAATTTTTATTCACACGCCAACCCCGCTTATGACATGCAAGTAAGTAATTTTTATTGATTCAATATGAAACAGGTTTGAAATAAAAGAGTTTGACGATATTCCGAGGGAAATTCAATATGAGTTGCACTAAATTATCTTGATAAATCAATATATTTTACGCACTTTATAGATGCACGTACAAAAAAGCACTTAATTTTGAACTTCTGAATGAACCTTTTAATTCTGATATTTCATTTTTATAAGATTATATTGAAATTTTACTATTTTGGAACTAAAATCAGAACATAGAGTAGAAATTTCTCGTTTTAATTTTTTCTACAAGAAGCGAAAAATACTCGCTTGCCGCTTACAAGCGAGGTGAGTATTTCAATATAAAATATCTAAGAAAAGCATAAAACGCGCTTGCATCCATCCCAATCGAGATCAGGTACATTGGTGATTAATAGAATGAAGCGATCAGCTTAGTTCATAAAACACCCGTTTTTAACATTTGTGAACGTATGATCATTCTTAAATGATCTATGGACTTTAAACGTCCATTTTCCTCATAATACCAAAATGTCCAACCATTACAACTCTGCGAATCTTGAGCCTTTCTTCCCATTGCGTGAATTGAACCCGCTTCACCACCATGCATAATCGTACCATCAGCTCTTACAATAGCAGATACTTGCTTTTTTCGATCATAAAGAACTTCTCCAGGATAAAGTAAACCTGCTTCAAGCAAACTGTTGAATGCTATGCGCGGTTCTGCTTTTTTTCTATCTAAAATCGCCAGCTCTGGTTGTCCTAAAGGTTTAACCGCCGCAATCCTTTCACATGCCGCATCAATGTAATCTTGCTCGCGTTCAACCCCAACAAAATCACGCCCTAAAAGCTTGGCAACAGCACCTGTTGTTCCCGAACCAAAAAACGGATCAAGAATAACATCACCAGGTTTACTAGAAGCCATAATAATACGCGCTAATAACGCTTGCGGTTTTTGTGTTGGATGTAATTTACGCCCTGAATCATCCTTTAAACGTTCAGCTCCAGTGCAGAGAGGAAAAAGCCAATCTGAACGCATTTGTAGATCTTCGTTTGCCGCTTTTAAAGCATCATAATTAAATGTATACTTTTTATCTTTTTGATCTCGCACAGCCCAAATAAGTGTCTCATGAGCATTTTGAAAGCGTCGCCCTCGGAAATTAGGCATCGGGTTATTTTTGCGCCAAATAATATCATTGAGCATCCAAAAACCTAAATCTTGTAATGCCGTACCAACTCGAAAAATATTATGGTAAGATCCGATAACCCAAAGGGTTCCATTAGGTTTTAACACACGACGACAAGCAAGCAACCACGCACGGGTAAAAGCATCATAAGCAGCAAAACTCTCAAACTGGTCCCATGCATCATCAACCGCATCAACAAGCGAATGATCTGGACGATATAAAGCACCATCCAATTGCAAATTATAGGGTGGATCCGCAAAAATCATATCAACAGAATGTTTTGGAAGTTTTTCTAAAACGGAAACACAATCTCCTTTAAAAATTTTATTGCGCCATGGCGTCTGGGAGGGATTACGAACGAAATCTTTTTGAAGCTGAATAACTGTCATGAAAAACCCAACAAAATGAACTGAATTTGCCCTATAATCAACCAAAATAGTTTATAGGCCCGCTTTACCAATCCATATTTACAAAATAGAGTAAACGTATCGTTAAAGTTCCGAAAAATTGATTATTATTTTTTGTTTTTTAAAGTAAAAAAACTTCCATCTGAATGAATTTTTCTTTTTTCAATATACTGTTCCCCTATCTTTTATTTCGTAAAATGAATAAGAATCATTTTCAAAATATATTTTTATGAAATAAGATTCTCTCAATGTCGTTTTCATGAAAATTGTTCATCTCGTAACATGTAAAGGAATATTTTATGCCTCAAATAGATCTTATTATTTTTGATTGTGACGGAGTTCTCGTCGACTCTGAATATCTTGCAGCAAAAATTGGATCTCAATTGCTCAAACAAACAGGATATGAAATCTCACCCGAAGAATTGAGTGAACGTTTTGCAGGGCTTATCTTTCGTGATATTCTTAAACAAGTTGAACAGGAAACAGAAAAACCAATTTCTGCTCATCTCATAGATCAGATGTCAAATATTTTTCGTACACAAATAAAAACTGAATTACGTGCTCTTGATGATGTAAGAGAAGCAGTAGAACTTATTCAAACACGTCATCCCTACTGTATCTGCTCTAATGCAAAAAGCGTAGATATAAAAGAGATGCTCACTACGGTTGATCTCTATGACCTTTTTGGAGGTAAAATATTTTCAGCACCTGAAGTTGGAACAAAAAGAACGAAACCGGCCCCTGATGTCTTCCTTTTTGCCGCACAACAATTACAGGCAGAGCCCCAAAACACTATCGTTATAGAAGATTCACTTCATGGTGTACATGCGGCCAAAGCAGCAGGCATGCGTGTCATCGGCTTTACGGGAGGATCACATAGCTATCTTGGCCACTCTAATGCACTTGCAGAAGCTGGTGCAGAAACAGTTATTGCAAAACATGCTCATTTAGGAGAAGTCTTAGAAGCAATGGCAGTATGGCGAGATCTATTATAAGAAATCTCTTGAATATATCAGTTTGTAAACTCTTGTAAGAAGCACTTTTATTCAAATGTCCTTCTCTTCTCGCTGCTCCTTTTATAATAACTTCAATAAATGCGTAATTCACGACACGGGTGAATTGCATCTCAATGTGAAAGAAAAATATAGCACCTCATTGAGATCATAAGTCTGTTAACCATTGCACGTGCTTTAAAAAAAAGCAAAAAACAGGGGTGCAAACTCATAAAAATTAAACCCTGCTTATCTATCTCAAATCCGACATCCCACTCCCAACCACAGCAGCTCATCCTGATAAATTATGAGATTTGTCAAAAAAGGAATATCACAACTCCCTACCGATAAGATGTGAAAATCGCTATGCCTCCTTCATCTGATCAAAGAAATCACATGTCATAGTAAAATTGTATGGTATGTGCGCCTTAATCATGGAGAAACATATTAAAATTCGCAGAACCTATGGAACCAAGAGTTTGTTGAAAACAACAAAAGCACCCCTGCTGAGTTATAAGGGCTTATACTTCCTTAATCTAAATTTAGTAAACTTGTTGAACGTTTATTTATATTGCTGTTTAAACAATATTTTAACTGCATCAATAAGTCCTGCCTCTCTGAAATTACAAAAGATAAAGAAAAGACATCCTAACAAAAGGGTGTTATTGCATAGAAAAATTCCATACCACGCAATTGATAAGCAATATATTGATTTACAACAATAAACTAGCGTTATTTAAATTAAAAAACAAATATCTTAAGAAGCTCTCATTTCAAATCTGGATATGTTGAATCAATGAAAAATAAGGAATTAAAATGCCTCTTAATGAATTATTTCAAGTGCCAAAGACTGTGTTGTAATATGAGGAACGCGCAAAATGTATGATGGTGCCATTTTCCTCCTTTATAAACGTAAAGATGGTGATGCCCTATGACTTTTATATTATAGGGGGTTATCATTATAATACTATAAAAATCATAAGGCATCATTATGAAATAGGCTTAAAATCCTTGAGAAAGTTTTTTTAAACAAGCACATAAATATGAAATAGTATTGAATGACGTAAAGAGATAGCAGCAAGCTTCAAATTTTTTTGAGAGCACTTCATAGACTTTTTTAATAGGCAATGAAACCAGACCTTTTGGAAAACAATCCAACTTTTTAAAAATACTCTTTCTAAAAAATAAAAACATCTTTTCAGGTTGGATAGAAGAAAATGTTGAAAAATATTATCCCTTGCTGGTCTTTCGGCACGCATAAATATGTCTGAATTGATATTCTTCTATACACTGTCTTGCACCGTGGTAATGCTGTTCACCTTAGTGAAAAAGATGAAAGATAATATCATTTATCTCTATCCAACTCACACTCTACTTCACACTATAAGAGAACTGTACATCTTTTAGGATCTATAACATAAAAGTAGATATAATTAAAAATAACTATTGAATAAACCATCTACAGAATACATATTCTATAATAATAACTATTTATAACATTCCTATAGCGAATAAAATTTATAGAATTTTCCTTAATACATTAATTATTAAGAATATCTTCATGAACAAATCACCATTTTTATATATTTTTATTACAAAATAGATAATAAAAATATAATTTATATATTTATTTCATAAAAAATTTTAATAAATTGTATTGTATCTAAATTTATTAAAATAATATCAATTATATTAATTATATTATTAAGACTTATTAAAAATAATATTAATATTATTTTATAATAAGATACGATATTTAGGTATTATTTTATATAATTATATCATAATGAAATATTTAAAATATGTCTTACAATATTATAAATTATATTAATACTATATGATAATTATAAAATAACATATATCAATACATATATAAATTCTAAAAAATATTTTTTGTAATTATCAGTGTTACTTTTTTACAATAATTTTTATAAAAACTATCGTTTTATTTTTAATATGTGTTTTTAATATTGACTAAAAATACATAATGACATAAGATTATTATCTATAAAGTAAATTATGTGCACATATTGTATGTTTAATTGTATATCTAAATTAAAAATATTTGAGGTAAAGTTATGGTAAAATTATTTAAAAATTATGTCTTAAGCATTTTTATAACAAGCGCTTTTTTTCTTTCACAAACCATAAATGTTAATGCAAACTATTTAAAAAAAGAGGTTCCAAAAGAAGAGTTTTCTATTGCCCTAATGGAACAAGTAAAGAATGTGAAATCTGACGCAGTTTCTATGACTGCTTTCCATGTTCCATCTGTAAGTTATGGAACAGAAAATGGGACAACCTTTGAAGGAAAAGTTGAAAAGGTTATTGAACCCATGACTGTAGGAGTGGGACTATTGTTCGCTGGATATACAATAAGTTTTATAGGATCGATAATAAGTTGGATAAAGGACATAGTATTGATGTTCAAGTAATTCAATCTATTGTATAAATATAGAATATATAGCTTCATTATGTTGTTATTAATTATTATAAATTTATTACATAATGAATCTTATATTACTATAACTATAAATGCTGTAAATTACATCAAAAAATCCAAAATATAATTTTACACATATATATTGAATAGTATAAAGTATTTGAGGTAAATGAATGATTAAATTTTTTAAAAATTATATGTTAAGTATTTTTATAATATCTGCTTTTTACATTTCACAGACTGTAAGTGTACATGCCAACTATTTGCAAAACAATATTCATCGTGAGAATAGTTTTATTTCTGTAACAGAACAGAACAGAAAGGATGCAATCAGTACGGTTTCTTTCTATACACAAAATCTAAATCGTGGTATGAAAAATGAAATTACCATTGAAGGAAAATTTGAAAAAGTCGTTGAACCTCTTACACTCGGGACTTTTGGTATTGGGATGGCTCTTGGTTATGCATCAAGTACGGTAGGTATGTTTTTAGGATGGATAATCAGCAAAATAATATCCTATTTTAAATCTCGTTAAAATTGAAATTTTATAAGCATAAGATCTTCTCATATAAAATATAAACTATAGATACATTCTGTTTTTATCTATTATTAATGATAAAAAACTAATGAATTATCACATTAAGCATGAAGAAATCTTTAAATACTTCTGTTTCTTTCAATGGGCACTAATTCTGTCAATGTATCAATTTATCCTAAAACAACAGTAAAAGTATTGGAGGTAAATGATGATTAAAGTATTGAAAAACTACGTATTAAATATTTTTATAGCGGTCGCTTTTTTGCTTTCACAAGTTATAAATGTTCATGCCAATCATTTGAAAAATGATGCTCCATGGGAAGCTATTTCTTTCATGGAACAAGGGGAGACAAAAATGATCAATATAGCTGCTCTTTATGTACCGAGTTTCACTCATAAAACAAAAAGTGAATCTGCCATTGAGGGAAAATATGAAAAAGTATTTGAACCCATTACTCTAGGAGTTTTTTCTACAATGGGAGCTTTGGGATTTGGATTTTTGACCGGATCTGTTATGTCCATATTTAGTGCGATAATCGGATGGGCAATAGGAAAAATTAAAGGCAAATAATTCAAAGCTGCTCAGTTATTTGTTCTATTTTTAATAAGGGTATTTTACAGCCTGCTTCACATCATTTGGCAGGCTGTTTTTATGCTTTCTATGGATAAACTTTAGGTTCCCATATGTATAGCACAAATATAATATCTATTAGTATACAAAATGATCAATTAAACTCAACAAAGATTATTTAAAATATACATTTATGCACGAAATGTCATAAATTTACCTTATAAATCCTCCAGTATGAATCTGGGAATGTATCAGCTCAACATTCATTTTAGAAGATTTATTTTTCATAAAGTATAAAAGCATAAAATAACTATGAACAATTGAATTTTACAAAAAAGTTATTCAATAAATACTATTCTATATATTTGATTTCATTATTGAGGAAGGTACATAAGTGAAAACACGCTGTAAAATTTATAATAGAAAGAAATTTTTCGATTATAACAGATTTTCTGTGAAAATGTGGCGTTTATATCTCAAAAATAAAAATGCTTAAAACTATTTCTTTTCATTATTGAGTTAAAAAGAAGAAAATAAACTTCTATCCATTTAATAATTTAAATATTATGAAAAACGTAAAATGAATGGCTGCATCAATTTGCCAGAAATAAAAAAGGATAAGACTTATGAAATATATCAGCACGAGAGGTGAATCTCCTGCTTTAAGCTTTACGGAAACTATCATGACAGGGTTGGCGAGTGATGGTGGACTTTATCTTCCAGATAAATTTCCGCAATTATCATTTGATGCGTTACGAACACTTCGTGGACAATCCTATACAGAAATTGCTAAAACTATTCTTTGGCCCTTTGTGAATAACGAGATCGAGTATACAGCCTTTGAAAATATAATCGCTGAATCTTATGCAACCTTTCACCATCCAGCAATCTGTCCATTACGACAAACTAAAGCAGATGAATTTATCCTTGAACTCTTTCACGGACCTACTTTAGCTTTTAAAGATGTCGCAATGCAGTTTCTTTCTCGGCTTATGGATTATATTTTGACTAAAAAAAATAGACGTGCAACGATTGTTGCTGCAACATCGGGTGATACAGGGGGGGCTGCAATACAAGCTTTTGCTGGAAAAGAACATTCAGATATTTTTATTTTATTTCCTAAAGGACGAGTCTCACCTGTTCAACAACGGCAAATGACAACCAATCAATGTTCCAATGTTCATGCCATTGCCATTGAAGGAAATTTTGATGATTGCCAAGCTCTTGTCAAAGTAATGTTTAATGATCATAATTTTCGTAAAAAAACAGCGCTTTCAGGTGTTAATTCTATAAATTGGGCGCGTATCATGGCGCAAATTGTTTACTATTTTTCATCCGCTCTTTCCTTAGGTGCACCTGATAGAGCTGTTTCCTTTACTGTTCCTACCGGAAATTTCGGTGATATTTTTGCAGGTTATGTCGCTGCTCGTATGGGATTACCCATTGCTCAACTGATCATTGCAACGAACGATAATGACATCCTTGCACGTACATTGACCAGCGGTACTTACGAAACACAACCAATCGTCCATACAACATCACCTTCTATGGATATTCAAATCTCATCTAATTTTGAACGTTTACTCTTTGAAAGTAGCAATCGTGATCCAATGTGGATTCGCAATGCAATGGAAAATTTGAAAAAAATGGGGGTCTTTTCTCTTGATGAAAAACATCTCAAAAATATTCGTTCCCTATTTTCCGCTGGGACAAGCAACATGGATGAAACAGCACAAACAATTGATAGTGTCTATAAGGAAAGTGGCTATCTTATTGATCCACATACAGCTGTCGCCCTTAAAGTAGCGCGTGAAAACAAAAAACAGCATATTCCAATGATCGTCCTTGCCACAGCTCATCCAGCTAAATTTCCTGATACTCTCAAAAGTGCTTGTGGACTTCATGCCCCATGCCCCCCCCATCTCAATGATGTAATGGAACGCGAAGAACACTTTATAAGTCTTGCTAATGATGAAAAAATAGTAAAAAATTATATTTCTTTAAAATCGCATGCATCTTATTAAAGTTAGCAGCATTAATTTAAATCAAGAATATTCTAATGCCCTTAACAATGAGGTATTTAGCTTTTTAATGGAGTTGTAAATACATGGATGTAGATATCTGTCGCCTAAATAATGGTTTGACTATAGCCACACATACAATGCAACAAATTGATAGTGTTGCCCTCGGAATATGGGTTAAAGTGGGCTCACGCAATGAAACCTCCACACAGCATGGTATTGCCCATCTACTTGAGCATATGGCTTTTAAAGGAACCGAAAATCGTAGCGCTTTTCAAATTGCAACCGATATTGAAGATGTTGGCGGTGAAATTAATGCCACAACCGGTATTGAAACAACAGCTTACTTTGCACGTGTACTTAAAAGCGATATCCCGCTTGCTATCGATATTTTAGCCGATATTTTGATGCATTCAAAATTTAACGAAGATGAACTAGAACGAGAAAAACAAGTCATTTTTCAGGAAATTGGTGCCGCGCATGACACTCCTGATGATATTGTTTTTGATCACTTTACAGAAACAGCCTTTCGTCATCAATCCCTTGGTCGCTCTATTTTAGGAACAGCTAAAACTATTCAATCATTTACATCTACTGATCTCCATGATTTCATCAATAAACAATATAGTGCAGATCGTATGATTGTCGTTGCAGCTGGAGCTGTAAAACACGAAAGTTTCTTGCGAGAAGTTGAAAGTCGTCTTGGTACTTTTCGCTCTCATTCAACCGCACCTCTTATTAATCTTGCAAATTATGTCGGCGGCGACTTTCGTGAGTATCGTGATTTAATGGATACACAAGTTGTTCTAGGGTTTGAAGGGCGTGCTTATCACGCGCGTGATTTTTATGCAGCCCAAATTCTTTCAATTATTCTTGGTGGTGGTATGTCCTCACGTCTTTTTCAAGAAGTAAGAGAAAAACGTGGATTATGCTATTCTATTTATGCTTTTCATTGGGGATTTTCAGATACTGGGCTTTTTGGTGTTCATGCAGCTACTGGACAAGAGGGGCTCAAAGAGCTCCTTCCTGTGATTCTTGATGAACTTTCCAAGGTCGGCAAAAATACTCACGCCAATGAACTTCAACGAGCACAAACACAATATCGTGCTAATCTTGTAATGTCACAGGAAAATCCCTCTAGTCAAGCACATCTCATTGCACGCCAAATACTCCTTTACGGTCGCCCCATTCCAATATCGGAAACAATTGAACGCCTCAATCTCATCACTCCTACAAGATTAACTGATTTAGCGCATCGTCTTTTTACAAATTCCACTCCAACACTAACCGCTGTAGGACCTGTAGGACCCCTCATGAATTTTGATGATTTAACGTCAACTCTTTCATACAAGCTAAAATAAAAAACTACTTTTCAAAGCAGCATCACAATAACATAAACATATTTTATCATAAAATTTACCACAAAAGCTCTCCTCATTAAATAAGTTTTGGAAATATTGGGCAAAGAGGTGTACAAAACTACCCAATTCATACTTCATGTGATAAAGATTCTAATCAGTAAAGATATATCCGTGAAATATGGAAATTCATGGTTTAACTTTGCCCTTTTAAAATATAAAACTTCATTCGCTTCAGGTTCCATTGAAGCAGATGGGTATGTGGTCTATTTGTATATAAAATCACATAACTTAAGAAAAAGTGATAACAATTTATTATGTAAATAAATTATAAAAGGTGGACGTTTTTTCTCAAAAATCGAAATGAAAATTAAACATCCTAAAATATTGAGAGTGGGACATTGTGAAGAGTTTGCGTAAAATAATTGACATCATTTTCATTGTAGTCGTTAGTTCTTTTGTCCATCTTACATTAGCACAAGCAATTGAACCAGTTAAAATTTCTTCTCAGGATGCTGCTCTTGATCTCTCAAAAGCAATTGAAATTCACCATACAAACAATTCTATTTTTCAAACAAGTACAGCACCAGGACCAGATGGTATTGTATGGCGTATTGAAGTGCAGGCAAAAAATGAAAAATTTTCCGGAAATTGGGCCGTTTTTTCTCTTGCAAATCCAACAGATGAACAAGTTGATCGTCTCATCGTTGCCCCCCATTACCGCATGGCACGTTCTGGATTTTTTTGGCCAGACCTTGGATCATCAAGGATTCAATCCATAACGCCAAGCGAAGGTTTTTCCCTCGATCGTCAACTTAGTGCAAACTCTGATATCTTTCGTATTACCCTTAACCCTGGTGCTGTTATTACATTTGTGGCCGAACTTAACTCTGCAAATCTACCGCAAATCTATTTATGGCAACCTGAAGCTTATAAAGATGCAATTAATTCTTATACGCTTTATCATGGTATTCTTCTTGGGATATCAGGTCTTTTAGCGCTTTTGTTAACTGTTCTCTTCGTCGTCCGTGGAACAGGGCTGTTTCCTGCAACAGCTGCTGTTGCTTGGGCAGTACTTTTTTATATTGGTATTGACTTCAATTTTTTAAATAAATTCTTTGCTGTTACACTCACAACCCAACCAATCTGGCGTGCTGGTACAGAAGTAGCACTTACTGCTACACTCTTCATTTTTCTTTTTACCTATCTCAGCCTTAACCGCTGGCATTATCATTTTAGTTACGGGGCTATCGCTTGGACCATTGCCTTTTGCAGTCTAGGAGCCTTTGCTATTTATGATCCCATCAGAGCCGCTGGAATTGCGCGTTTGTCTTTTGGCCTTACCGCTGTGCTTGGTATAATATTAATCATCTATTTCTCAATCAGAAGCTATGACCGCGCCATTATGCTTATTCCAACATGGTTGCTCATTAGCTTTTGGTGTGTTGGAGCCTATGCCTGCATAGCTGGACATTTAAACAATGATATTATCCAGCCAGCATTAGCGGGGGGATTAGTGCTCATTGTTCTTCTCATTAGCTTTACTGTCCTGCAACAAACTTTTTCTAATGACGCTTTCCATGAAGGAATATTTTCCGACCTTGAACAACAAGTACTGGCAGCAAAGGGAGCTGGAAATATTATTTGGGATTGGAATATTGAGCGTGACCGTATTGTTGTACATCCAAACATGGCAACCCTTTTTGGTACTGAAATTCATAACCTCAATGGACCTATGCGCAACTGGATTTCAGCCTTGCACCATGATGATCGTGAACGCTTTCAAGCCGTATTGGATATCATTCTTAAAAATAAAAAAGGGCGCATTGATCAAATTTTTCGGCTTTCTTCCGGTGGTGGTTATTATCATTGGTTTTCTCTTCGTGCACGTCCGGCTATGCAAAAAGATGGAAAAATCACACGTGTCATTGGAACCATTGTCAATATTACTAACCATAAAAAATCCGAAGAACGCTTATTGCATGATGCAATCCACGACAGCTTAACCGGACTTCCTAACCAACAAATTTTCTTTGATAGACTACAAAATTATACCTCTTTAGCGAAAGCAAATATCAAAATTAGACCAACCGTCTTTATGATTGATTTTGATAATTTTCGCCAAATTAATCGCAAATTAGGTATCGCTGTTGGGGATACTGTACTTCTTATAATTGCACGTCGTTTAAATCGTCTCATTAATTTTCAAGATACCTTATCGCGCCTTTCTGCAGACCGCTTTGCAATTATTTTACTCAGTGAAACAGAACCACAAAAAATTGCAGCATTTGCAGATCATTTGCACAAAACAATTTCAGCACCTATTTCACTTTCAGAAAATAAAATAATCCTTTCAACCTCTATCGGATTGGTTACATGGAGTGAAAGTCGATCAACTGCTAAAGATATTTTTAATGATAGTGAATTAGCAATGATTCGCGCAAAACAAATGGGGGGAAATCATATTGAACCTTTTCGTCCTAATTTTCGCACTCTGGGTCTCGAACATAATACTCTGGAGAAAGATGTTCATTATGCAATAAAACGTAATGAGATGAAAATCCTCTACCATCCTATTCTTAATTTATCAGACGGACATATTATTGGTTTTGAAACAATTGTAGAATGGCATCATCCCACTTATGGAAATTTAAATGTCTCTGATTTCATAAAAATCGTAGAAAATGAACAAATTGTTATGGATTTGTCACAATTTATCATTGATAATGCCATTATCGATCTTATAAATGTACAAGAAAAGTTTTCCCAACAATCTTTCTTTATTTCAATTAATTTACCAAGCGCAGAAATGATTCATCCTCGTTTTATCAGTCAATTGCGTGCCGCTTTGCTTCGGCATCCGCTCCACAAAGGACGCTTAATGATTGAAATATCTGAATTTGTCTTAAGAAAAAATCCTGAACAATCAGCGCACTTTCTTGAACAAATTAAAATACTTGGAATGAATCTTGCACTCGATAATTTTGGAACAGGTTATTCGTCTCTGACCTATCTTGTACGTTATCCATTTGATATGGTTAAACTTGATCGCTCACTTATCTCAATCGACTCTCTCAAGAAGAAACTTGTTCTCAAGTCTATCATTAATATGGCAACAGATCTTAACTTGCAAATTATTGCAGAAGGTGTAGAAAGTGAAAAAGAAGCAATCTTCCTCCGTCAAGAAGGCTGTAAATATGTTCAAAGCACACTTGTCACGAAACCAATTACCATAGAAGAATTAATCACTCTCGTTCAGAGCCATTTCCCTTATAAAATAAAAACATAAGGAATAGAATAACGTGTAAAGTTAAAAAACTCAGAAAATAACAAAACTCTATGCATGTCCCATTTCAGAAGCAAGATAGGTTGGATTGATCCCCATGCGCGTTAAGCTTTCGTCATACTTGCGACTTAAATCACTTTCAAAAAGAAAACTAGGTGATGTAGAACTGATTAGCCAACCATTCGTAGAAATTTCAGCCTCAAGTTGTCCTGCTTTCCATCCAGCATAGCCTAATGCTACTAGTGCATGCTGCGGACCTTGTTCACAGCTAATCGCTTTTAATATATCAATTGTCGCAGTAAAACAGACCTTCTCTGCAATAAAAACAGTTTCTTCACAAGCATAATCATCTGAATGAAGGACAAAACCACGTGAAGGATCAACAGGACCACCATAGCGAACTGGAAAATTTTTTATCGGTTCAGAAAGACATTTTTTTTTGCCACTGTCTATTACTCCTAAGTGAAGCAAAAGCTCTGGAAAATCAATATGGTGTAATTGATTGAGAATAATGCCCATCGCACCAGCATCAGAATGCGCGCAAATATAAATAACAGAACGAATAAAGCGTTTGTCATTCATTCCAGGCATTGCTATGAGTAATTGACCATCCAAAAAGCCATTACACTGCTTCATTAATCTGTTATTCTCCATAATTTACATGATAAAAGTTTGTTCATTTAGTACACTAGGAAAATAAAACTCCAATGAAAAAAAGTCATATATTTACAAATTTACAAAATATCGCAACTTTCTTTTATAAAAAGCTTTTAGTTACTTTATGCTTAACATTCTTAGTTTTAAAATTACTTAACATTCCTGTAAATGCTCAAACAGAACAAAAACTCCAGCTTTTCGCAACATCTTGGTATGAATCAGAGGGTGGCCGTATCCGATTAGCAATCACTGAACCTTCTCTTTCTGGAATAAGAGAAGGTATTATTGAAATTGTGCTTAAACCAGGATGGAAAACTTACTGGCGTAATCCAGGTAATTCTGGCATGGCACCATTTTTTAATTTCAATCAACACGTTTCTTATGAAATCTTTTATCCGACGCCACAGCTTTTTGAAACAGAAAATGATTGGTCATTAGGCTATAAAGATAAAGTGACATTGCCCTTCAATCTTTCTAGTTCAAGCAAAAATTTAAGTGGGGCTTTCACTCTCGGACTATGTAATAAAATCTGTCTTCCATTGACTATTAACTTTGATTTTTCGCCATCTGTTCTTAAAAACAAACATCTTCCCCTTTCCTTCTTAAAAAATGCCCAAGATTCTTTGCCTCGCATGATGCAGAATGCACTCAAAATAAGCGCCGAAAAAAATAACAATACTCTTCTTCTAAAAATAAAAAATAACGACAAAACAACTCCTTCCTCTCTCTTTTTAGATGGAGGAGAAATGCAAATTGGAGCAGCAAAAAAAGTCAGTGATAACGCGAAATATACGCTCTTTAGTGCTCCAATCTATTTCGTACCAGAAGAAATAAACCAAAAAATTTTTTACACTGTTTCTTTTAAAGATCACGCCTTAAGTGGAACATTCATATTTCATACGCAGCCCCCCTCTCTTACAACTCCGTGATAAAAGAGAAAGGCTCTCAAACAGCAATTATGCTGGAAAATGTCCATTGTTGCGATATTGCGTAATTGCTTTGCGAGCAAGTGCATCAGCGCGTTCATTTTCTGGATGTCCCGCATGCCCTTTTACCCAGTGCCACCTGACTGTATGACAAGAACAAACATCCTCAAGAGCTTGCCATAGCTCCATATTTTTAACAGGATTTTTTGATGCGGTGCGCCAATTATTCTTTTTCCAATCCTCAATCCACTTAGATATCCCATTACGCACATAAACTGAGTCTGTATAAAGGTCGACCAAACAGGGCTCTTTAAGCGCCTTTAATGCACAAATTGCCGCCATGAGTTCCATTTGATTGTTTGTCGTATGGACCTTACCGCCATAAAGCTCGCGTTCATGACCATTCCAGCGTAAAATTGCCCCCCACCCTCCAATTCCAGGATTCCCTGAGCAAGCACCATCTGTATAAATTTCAACGACTTTTTGTTGAGTTGCCATAAAATTTAAAAACCTAATTCACTTAGCGAATTTACATTACTGAAAAAACAAAGCTTTTGCCAATATTCCCATGGATCTTTCTTAATAACAAAGCTATTAGGAGGTGTATTAAACCAATCATATAGACGTGTGAGTAAGAAACGTAGAGATGCACCACGAGCTAATAAAACCATCTTGTCCAATTCTAAAGGGATCAATGGTCTTATTTTTTGATAATTTTCCAATAACTTACGTGCTTTGGTAAGATTATAGGAATGATCAGGCTCAAAGCACCAAGCATTTAAACAGATCGCTAAATCATAAGCAAAAAAGTCATTACAAGCAAAATAGAAATCTATCATCCCAGAAAGACGATGATTCACAAAAAAAACGTTATCATTAAATAAATCCGCGTGAATAATACCTGTTGGTAAATTTAATGGCCAGTTTTCTTGTAAAAAAACCAATTCCCACTCAATTTTTTGTCCAAATTCTTTTAATAATGCATCTTCTTTTGTTTGACAACGTTGCCACAATACCTGCCAATCCATAACAGAAAGAGTATTTTTACGACTGAGTGTAAAATCCTGTCCTGCTAAATGCAATTGTGCTAATCCCATCCCCACTTCACCACAATGATCTATATTGGGCTGGCGGATCCACTCTCCTTCCAGAAAAGTAATAATAGCAGCAGGACGTCCTGCTAGTTCACTGATCATCATGCCATCATTTTGAATAACGGGTTGAGGACAAGGAATTCCACGCTGTCCTAAATGCTGCATTAAGCTACAAAAAAAAGGTAAATCATCTTTTGAAATACGCTTTTCATAAAGTGTTAGAATAAATCGTCCTTGTGTTGTCTCCAACATAAAATTAGAATTTTCAATCCCCTCCTTTATACCTTGATAAGACAAAAGTGACCCTATTGCGTAACCTGTTAAAAACGCTTTTAAATCATTTGGATGAATATCTGTATAAACGGCCATTATTCTGCTTTCGTTTTAGACATGTCTGTATTTTGATGTTCATTTTTTGTACTATTTTCTTGACCATTAACAAAAGCCATATCTTGAGACGTTAAAATGATATCACGTAATTCGCGACTCACTAAAAATTTTTCCGTTTCTACCACTGTTTCAGCCAATTCTATTGTGACATCATAACGCTCACGAAATGCTGAAATAATTTCATCAATAATAATTTCAGGAGCGGAAGCCCCTGCTGAAAGACTGACAACAGAAAGAGCTTTTAGGTTTTCAAAATTAATTTCATCAGCGCGCTGAACTAAAATAGCTTGTCGCGCACCAGACTTTTCAGCAACCTCGACTAAACGTCGCGAATTAGAAGAATTTGGTGCTCCAACAATCAAAAACAAATCACTCCCTTTTGCCGCGGCTTTAACCGCATCTTGTCGATTCGTTGTCGCATAGCAAATTGACTCAGCCGCTGGGGCTGCTAATGTAGGAAAACGTTGTTGTAATATATCGATAATTCCTGCAGTATCTTCAACAGAAAGCGTTGTTTGTGTCACAAATCCTAATTTATCTGGATCCCTTGGTTGATAATGCAAAGCATCTTCTATCGTTTCAATGAGCGTCACAGCCCCTTCTTCAAGCTGTCCCATCGTTCCTATCACCTCAGGATGACCAGCATGACCAATCAATATAACATGACGACCGTGACGTTGATGCCGTATCGCTTGTTTGTGAACTTTCGAGACCAACGGACATGTTGCATCAAGATAAAACAAATTATAGCGTTGTGCTTCTTTTGATACAGATTTTGGTACACCATGGGCAGAAAAAACAACCGGTTGAGTGCGATATTCTTCTGGAATCTCATCAAGTTCTTCAACAAAAACAGCTCCCCGTTGCTGCAATCCCTCAACCACATAGCGGTTATGTACAATTTCATGACGAACATACACTGGAACACCATACTTTTTTAATGCAAGAAGAACAATCTGGATAGCACGATCAACCCCTGCACAAAATCCACGTGGACCACAAAGACGTATCGTTAAAGGAGGAAGTCCAGACATAAATCATCCTTAATCTCTATAGCTTTAGTATCATAATCAAACAACTTATCCTTATGCACGAATAATCAATGCAAAAAAACGTGCAATACCATCTTTTACATAAAAACATACTTTATAGTATCTTCTTGTAGGAAAGCTCTTTTAAAATTTGTTTTTTATATTTTCACGCTCCTAAAGAGCGATAAAATACCAAACAAGAGATTCAATCAAAAGAACCCCAAAGATAGCTGCCAAATAAAGTAATGAAAAGAAAAATAGTTTTTTTGCCATCAAAATAGTTTCATTATGTGTATCAGCTTTCCACAAACGATAGGCAAAATAAATAAAGATAATGCTTAAAATTGTTGAAAAAATACCATAAAAAATTCCGCTAAGACCAGTAAAGCAAGGAGCAGCAGCACACAATGCCATCAAAATAGCATAAAATAAAATCTGTTTTTTTGTTGAATGTTCACCTCGTACATTAGGCATCATAGGGATACCTGCAGCCTCATAATCAAGAGATGAAAATAAAGAAAGAGCCCAAAAGTGAGGGGGGGTCCACATAAAAATGATTAAAAATAATAAAAAGCTATTAATACTCACTGTCCCTGTTGTCACGGCCCATCCAATCATTGGTGGAAAAGCCCCAGAAGCACCACCAATAACAATATTTTGTGGTGTGATACGCTTTAACCAAATTGTATAGATAACGACATAAAAGAAAATCGTAAACGCAAGAAAAAATGCCGCAAACCAATTAATGAAGCTCCCCATAACCAATACCGAGAGCATAGAAAGAACCATGCCAAAAATAAATGCCCTTTGAGAGCTGATTTTACCCATGGGAATAGGACGCTTTTTAGTCCGTTCCATCACAGCATCAATGTCAGCATCATACCACATGTTCAGTGCTCCCGCACCACCGCCACCAGCAGCAATACATAAAATTGCTAAAAAACCATACCACGGATTGATAGGAACAGGCGATACAAGCAAACCAACCAGAGCCGTAAAGACCACAAGAGACATAACACGTGGCTTTAATAATGTGATGTAATCACCAATACCGGATTTTGGTGGCGTTGATTTACCATTCACAACCGATAACTCTTCTGAAACTGACATTCCACTCAAAGCTCTTTTCCATTTCTGTCATTCACAAACCCAATATTATCTGACAAATATTATCTAGCGTATGGAAATGACCAATTAAGACCAATCGTATTTTTGAGAAAATATGAAATATCTCTTTCGCACGTATCCCCTAAAAGTAAATGGAAATATTGGCAATAAAAATACATTTTTTCAATCAACGTTCTCTCCACATTACAAATGTATCATAAAAATATATCATATGAATTAATATATTTGGGTAAATACTGATTTTGTGTTATGGTTTTTTATGGGGAATTCATTTTTTTATGTAAATCTATGCATGGTTTTGGGTGTTGAGTCGGATAGGATTTTCTGTGATACTTTATAAATTACTCAAAAAAACTTTTTTTATTGGTGCTGTTCTTTACACACTTTATAGTAGTTTTATCAGTCATGCATTTGCACAAACACCCTATGCACAAGATGTCCCTGCTCCACAAACCTATGGTGCATGGACAAAGGTTTGTGCTCTACCACCAGGTACCCCTAATATGCAGTGTGAAGTTGTACAAAACGTCCATACACAAGGTCGTCATGATATTACCCTCCGCGTTACCTTTTATAAACTTCCTCAAAAGCAAGGCGCTTTGATGCGTGTTTTTGTTCCGATTCGCGTTGAGTTACGTCCTGGTGTTGGCATTAAAATTGACGATAAAGATATGGGAAGAATGGAATATCGTCGTTGTCTTGGTGATAATTGTGTTGCTGAAGCTTTTCTGAAAGAAGACATATTACAACTCTTTTTAAAAGGAAAAATGGCAACCTATTTTATCTTCACAACTCCAGAGCAAGGAATTGGAGGTCTGGTTGACCTTCAGGGTCTTAGCGACGCCTATGCAACCTTACCAACATGAATAAAATCGACACACATTGGACAATTAAAATCTCATCGTATATTTTGAGAGCCCCTTAATTTAGATCAATAAAAATCTTCTCATCCCCCGTAAAAATAGGATAATTCTTATGAAATCGCTGATTGATCATTTTGATATTGCTTCCTCTAAAGTGCAGTCTCTTGTACAGGAAACGCTTCATCATGCGGATGATGGCGAACTTTACCTTGAGTATACAGAAAGCGAAGCTCTTTTATTTGATAATGGACAGCTTAAAAACGGCTCTTTCCATCAAGATATGGGGTTTGGTCTGCGTGTCGTTGCTGGAGAAGCTACCGGATATGCACATTCTAATGAATTATCAGCTGCTGCACTCAAGCGTGCTTGTGAAGCAGCTAAAGCTGTTACCTATAATAATCATGCTGGACCTTATAGTGTAGCACCTCAACAAACAAACAAGAGACTTTATCAACCGCATAATCCCCTTGATGCTCCGTCATTTGAAGAAAAAAGTGCTCTTTTGCAAAAAATTGATGCCTATTTACGTACGAAAAATGATAAATTACATCAAGTGACTGTTTCTCTTTCCGGCTCGTTACAACATGTTGAAATTTTACGTGCAGATGGATATTTGGTTCGTGATATTCGTCCACTCGTACGACTTTCTATATCTGTGGTCGCCGCTGAAGGCAATCGACGTGAAAATGGTTTCTATGGATGTGGGGGGCGACAAGCATTTAACCAATTTATTCGTGAAGACAATTGGAAAGAAGCCGCGGATGAAGCCTTACGTATGGCTTTAACAAATTTAGAAGCAGAAGCAGCACCTGCAGGATCTTTTGATGTTGTCTTAGCCAATGGATGGCCTGGCGTTATGCTCCATGAAGCCGTAGGTCATGGTTTGGAAGGTGACTTTAATCGCAAAAAAACATCTGCTTTTGCTGGACTTTTAGGACAACAAGTTGCGGCAAAAGGTGTTACAGTTGTTGATGATGGAACAATTCCACAACGCCGTGGCTCTCTCACTGTCGATGATGAGGGGACGCCTTCAGGATATAACGTTCTCATTGAAGATGGAAAACTCGTTGGTTTTATGCAAGACAGGCTTAATGCACGGCTTATGGGAGGTAAATCAACTGGAAATGGACGGCGTGAATCTTATGCTTATGCACCAATGCCACGAATGACCAATACAATCATGCTAGGAGGAGATAAAACACCTGAAGAAATCCTTTCTTCACTTAAAAGTGGTATCTATGCTGTTTCATTTGGTGGAGGACAAGTTGATATTACTTCTGGAAAATTCGTCTTTGAGTGTACTGAAGCATACCGAGTAGAAAATGGTAAAATTGGTGCACCAATTAAAGGCGCAACTCTTATTGGAAATGGACCGGATGCTATGAAACGTATCACAATGATTGGAAATGATAGTAAACTGGATAATGGTATTGGTATGTGCGGAAAAGCAGGACAAAACGTTCCTGTTGGTGTTGGACAACCTCATCTACGGATTAATAATATGACAATCGGTGGAACTGCGTTGAAGTAAGCTTGCTCATTCCTTCCCAATATTCAATACTGCCCCTTCTCGTTTATCAAGATGGTCTTGTGAAGGATGAATTTTTGCTACAAACATTGATTTATAAAGATAATTGAACGTTATTCATATTTAAATTAGAACCTTGAACACCGTAAGATTCTCTCATTTTAAATTTGTGTCTGTTGAATCAATTAAGATTATTCGTTTGTACGTTACAAGCGGGGGGAGATGCATGGAGTAAAACTGTACAAGAAAGAACTAAAAATACCTATAATGAACCATCTCAAGTGCCAAGAGCTATAGCAACATTAGGAAGTGGCCAATATTACGATGGTGTTTGCTTAAATACACCTTCTTTATGATACATTCGTCTTTTGTATGGAGTAGTGGAGCAACTATCTTTTATGTTTCATAATAAAAAAGTTTAAAATAAAAAACACTTTCTACATTCAGTGCTCGTTAACTCAACGAGAAAAAGATTATTATTGTAGATAAATTTTAGAGAGATTTTATAATAATACTCAAATGAACTATGTCAAAAAAACTTTCAGGCTAAAGCTTCCAACTTTTCTTCTTTTTATTTTTGCTCAAAACAGCAACAACTTCGACATGGGGTGACCATAAAAATTGATCAATTGGTATGATTTTTTCTACTGTATATCCCCCTGCAACAAGAAAAGATAAATCACGAGCAAATGTAACGGGATTACACGAAATTGCCACAACACGTGATATTGTTGCCTTTGCCAGTTCATGTACTTGTTCCTCTGCTCCAGCGCGAGGAGGGTCAAAAACAACGCTTTCAAAACACTCAAGTTCCTTTACAGAAAGTGGATGGCGAAAAAGATCACGTTTTTCACAAGTGACTGTTTTTAAACCAGTTGCAAAACGTGCTGCTGTATTTAGATTTCTTAATGCATCTTCATTATTTTCTACTGCATGAACATTCATCTTTTTTGCCATACGCAAGGCAAATGTTCCTACCCCTGAAAACAAATCAAGAGCATTCTTTGCTTTTTTTAAATGAGTCAAAATAATATTGCCCATTATATGTTCAGCTTCACAAGTTGCTTGAAGAAAACCACCAGAAGGAAATTCAACACGGACATCTCCAAAATAAACCAATGGTTTTTCTTGCTCAACCAAAACTTCTCCGTCAACAGATAAACGTATAATCCCATATGAAAGAGCAGCACTGATCATTTTCTGACGAACACGCTCATCGCGTATAACACAACCGCTTAAAGCGATATCTAAACCGTTTTCAACAGATGTTATCGTTATATGAAACCGTTTGGCATGATTGCTTACAAGAGCACAAAGTGACCTGATATCATCTAGTTTAGACATAATCTCTAAACGCGTCACTGGACATTCTTCAAGAGCTATAATCTCATGAGAGAGATAACGATTAAAACCAACTTTTTGCCCCTGTGGGGTCATGGATGCTGTTAACGTCATCCGACGTCGGCTATAGGGTTTACATTCTATTAAAGGCGCAACAACATTATTAAGTCCATACTTTTTAAGTGCATCAACAACTAATTGTCGTTTCCATACGCAATAAGCATCAGTATGCCAATGCTGAAGAGCACACCCTCCACATTCTCCAAAATGCTGACAAAGAGCATCAACACGTTCTGGTGATTTTTCTTTTAATGCTATACATGTTGCATATTTTCCATGAACAGTAATTTCAGCACACTCTCCCGGTAAAGTAAAAGGAACATAAATAAAACCGTGGGACGTCTTGGAAGTACCATAACCATTTGCTCCAATATAGTCGATTATCACATTATCGTTCACTCTTGTTTTTCTCCGAATAGTAAATATTCCACATTGCCATCACCACCTGTAATGGGTGAAGGAAGTAAACCTTTTGCACGCCACCCTGTTTGAGTATCTAACCAGATAAAAAGTGCCTCAGCGGTTTTTTTAGCACTTGATGGATTTAATATTCCTCCCTTTCCAAGGTGCTTACGACCAACCTCAAACTGAGGCTTTACCAATAAAACAGCTTGAGCACCCTTCTTGGCTAAAGATAAAACGGGAGGCAATGCAAGTTTAAGAGAAATAAAGCTGACGTCGGAAACGATAAGATCAATTTCCCTACCGCCTAAATGTTCCTGTTGAAAATCTCTAACATTTAAGCCTTCTAATAACGTTATAGCCCTGTTGCCCAATAAACGTGCATCAAATTGATGATGCCCAACATCAACAGCAATGACATGGGCCGCTCCACGCTCTAAGAGAACTTGTGTAAAACCACCTGTTGATGCCCCAACATCAATGGCTGTCACTTTATCGGTTACAATCGGAAATGCATCAAGTGCAGAAATCAATTTCAATGCCGCACGGGACACATAATTTTGCGCTGGATCACAAACAAAAATTTCTGCATCATCAAAAACAATTTGCCCAGCTTTAAAAACTATTTTGCCATTAACTTTAACAGTTTTGCGTATAATTGCATCACGTGCACGTGAACGTGTCGTAAAAAAGTTTCTTTCAACTAAAAGAATATCGAGCCTTTTTCTGGAAGCCATCTCATACTTGAATTTTCTATCCCGTTCGAATCTCGCGTCCCAGAGCAGTAAAAACCGTATTTAAAATACCCATAGCATCAAGTCCGACACGTGAAAGAACTTTTTCTGGTGAACCATGACTCAAATATTCATCAGGAAGTTTTAGTGTACGAACTTTCAAACCATGCTCTAAGAGCCCTTCTTGCGCTAAAAATTGTAATATGTGTGCTCCAAACCCACCGATTGCACCTTCTTCAATTGTCACCAAAACTTCATGCTCACGTGCCAAACGACGCATCAAATCCTTATCTAAAGGTTTTGCAAACCGTGCATCTGCAACTGTTGTAGATAATCCTTCAACCTCCAACGCATCAGCAGCTTGCAACACTTCTGACATCCGCGTTCCAAAACAAACCAAAGCAATCCTATTTCCTTCACGCAGAACGCGCCCTTTTCCAATTTCTAATAACTCACCACGTTGCGGTAAATCTATACCAAGACCTTCACCACGTGGATAACGAAAAGAAATGGGACCCTGATCATAGGCTGCAGCTGTACGTACCATATGCATCAATTCAAGCTCATCTGAAGGTGCCATAACAACAAACTCAGGAAGAGTGGACAAAAAAACAATATCAAAACTTCCAGCATGTGTTGCACCATCTGCCCCCACAAAACCTGCTCGGTCAATAGCAAAACGTACCGGTAATTTTTGAATTGATACATCATGAATAATTTGATCATAAGCACGCTGTAAAAAAGTAGAATAAATTGCAACAAAAGGCTTATACCCTTCACAAGCAAGTCCTGCCGCAAAAGTTACGGCATGTTGCTCAGCAATACCAACATCAAACATTTTTTCAGGAAATTTTTCTGCAAAAGCATCAAGGCCTGTCCCTGTTGGCATCGCTGCTGTTATGCCCACAATCTTATCATCATGGCGCGCTTCTTCTGATAAGGCTTCAGAAAATACCTTGGTATAGGGTAGAATATTACTTGATGCTTTAACCTGTTTTCCTGTCGTAACATCAAAACGATTAACACCATGATATTTATCAGAAGATGCTTCTGCAGGTGGATATCCCTTTCCCTTATGGGTGACGACATGCACCAAAACTGGACCATTAGGACATTCACGAATATTTTTTAAAACGGGTAATAAATGCCCTAAATTGTGCCCATCTATGGGTCCCACGTAATAAAAGCCAAGCTCATCAAATAACGTTCCCCCAACCAAAAAACTACGCGCAAATTCCTCTGAACGACGTGCCTTATCCAAAAAAAACTTTGGCAATTTTTCGCTCAACATCTTTACGCGTTCACGCAAATGACGATAAGCAGGACGAGAAACTAGTCGTGCAAGATGTGCACTCATAGCACCTGTAGGCGGTGCAATAGACATATCGTTATCATTAAGAACAACAATCAAGCGCGCATCCAAAGCACCAGCGTTATTCATTGCTTCATAAGCCATGCCCGCAGACATTGCACCATCACCAATAACAGCGATAATATTGCGTCTTGTCTCTGCCTTCAAAGCACTCGCTACCGCCATGCCAAGACCCGCCGAAATAGAAGTAGACGAATGGCCCGCTCCAAATGGATCATACACACTTTCTGAACGTTTTGTGAAACCTGATAATCCTCCCTCTTGACGTAATGTACGTATTTTTTCTCTACGCCCCGTTAAAATCTTATGTGGATAGGTTTGATGACCAACATCCCAAATAATCCTATCCTCTGGTGTATTAAAAACATAATGTAATGCAACAGTGAGCTCAACAACACCAAGTCCTGCCCCAAGATGACCACCTGTTACAGAAACCGCATCAATTGTTTCTGCCCGCAACTCATTAGCCAACTGTACCAAATCAGACTCAGGCAAAGCCCGCAAATCTTGCGGGAAACAAATACGGTCAAGCAATGGTGTTAAGATATGAGACAAAAAAACTCCCTCCTATCACCTTAACTTAAGAGAACGCAACGATAAAAATACATCTTCTCTACTCTTTCATTGACAGTTTTGCATCTTTTTTACTGAAAAATCTCTATTTGAGATGATTTATGATTTTTCTCATTTTTAACTTATTTTATAAAAAAGAAACCAATAAAATTTGCTTTCTATAAATAAGGTTATTGCACTGCTTAATCCCGCAATAAATATCCAAAAATAGTTTAATACTATTGAGCATCAAGTGGTTCTACTCCTTCTGGAGAACCTCCTTCTGAAAGTTGAATTTTTTCAACTTTAGCTTCAGCAACTTTCAAGAGTTTTTCACAATGTTTTTTAAGCGCTTCACCACGTTCATAAATATCTATGGATTGTTCCAAAGGCACATCGCCACGTTCCAAATTTTCAACAATAACTTCAAGTTGCTTCAGCGCTTGCTCAAAACTTAAGGTCGTAATATCCCCCTCTTGTATTTCTTTTTTCATATGAACCTCACAAAATATCTATTCTGGATATACGAATTCCAAAACCTTCTAAATCTAAATAATGACGTTCTTTAGAAGTGTAAACAATAACAGAACTGATTCCTAAATGTTTCAAAATTTGTGATCCTAAACCAATTTGTCGCCATTCTTCTTCACGTTCAATTGCCTGTATATGGTTTTCTGAACCGTCTTTTGCCATTTCCTGAATGCTCATAGCTGATTTTTCATCAATACCAACTGATCCTTCACGTAAATAAACAAAAACACCCCGTTTTTCTTTTTCCATCATACGCTGCATGATAGCGGTAACATCTGACGCTTGACCAAAAACATCATTCATAATGTTTTCACGATGCAAACGTACAGGAATATCTTCACCATCACCAAGATCACCAAAAACGATTGCAACATGCTGAACTGTTTCCCAAGGGAGTTGATAACTCTGAACAATAGCAGGTCCTACTGGTGTTTCAATAGCCATTTCTCCAACATGCCTGATCAACATTTCTTTGCGCTGACGATAAGCGATTAAATCCGCAACCGTTATCATATGCAATCGATGTTCTTGTGCAAATTTTGTAACTTCATCTCCATGTTTAACACTGCCATCATCATTGACCAACTCACCAATAACACCAACTGGCGGTAAACCAGCTAATTTACATAAATCAACAGCCGCTTCCGTGTGACCTGAACGCATAAGAACCCCGCCTTCATGCGCAATCAAAGGGAAAATATGTCCTGGACGAATAAAATCGTGAGCACCAGCATTTGGATTAGCAAGATTGCGAACCGCCAATGTGCGGTCGTGTGCGGAGATACCCGTCGTTATCCCATGTTTAAAATCCACAGTAACAGTAAACTGGGTCTGATGTGCTGAATTATTATCTGGCACCATAGGAGCAAGATGAAACCGTTGTGCTTCTTCTTTTGGCATAGGTGCACAAACAATCCCTGTTGTGTGGCGAATGATGAATGCCATCTTTTCTTCTGTACAATGGACAGCAGCAACAGTTAAATCACCTTCGTTTTCACGGTCATCATCATCTGTCACCACAACAATTTCACCGCGTTCAAAAGCTTTAAGTGCAGAAACAATTTTTTCTTCATCATACACCATTATTCACCTTCTCACTCACCCAACTTGACCGCGATGTCTTAGATAATGGTCCGCAATAGCACAAGCAACCATCGCTTCACCAATGGGAACAGCGCGAATCCCAACACATGGATCATGACGTCCCTTCGTTATAACATCTACATCATGACCATCAACATCAATAGAGCGACGAGGCGTTAAAATTGACGAAGTAGGCTTGACAGCAAAACGTGCAACAATTGGCTGTCCACTCGATATTCCCCCTAAAATACCACCAGCATGATTGGATAAAAAAAGTGGTTTTCCATCATTTCCCATCCGCATTTCATCGGCATTTTCTTCTCCCTTCATGCGGGCTGCCGCAAAACCATCCCCAATTTCAACTCCTTTTACTGCATTAATCGACATAAGGAAGGATGCAATATCTTGATCTAGTTTTGCGTAAATAGGTGCTCCTAAACCTGCCGGAACATTTTCTGCAATGATCTCAACAACAGCACCAACAGATGTCCCCTCTTTACGGAGTTTACTGATATAATCACTAAAAATGTGAACCATCTCTGCGTCAGGTGTAAAAAAAGGATTATTATCAACCTCTGACCAATCCCAACGATCACGATTAATATTATGAGGACCAATTGCTATCACTGCTCCTCGAACCACCAAACCAGGAACAATTTTACGTGCAAATGCACCCGCTGCAACACGTGCTGCTGTCTCCCTTGCCGAAGAACGCCCTCCTCCTCGAAAATCACGAATGCCATATTTAATATCATAAGTATAATCCGCATGTCCTGGACGATATTGATGGGCAATCGAGCTATAATCCTTCGAACGCTGATCTGTATTTCTAATCAACAGAGAAATTGGTGTACCTGTTGTAACCAATGCCGTCCCATTGTCCTGAGCGATAGCTCCTGAAAGAATTTCTACTTGATCCAATTCGCGTCGCTGCGTTGTATATACGGATTGTCCTGGTCTCCGTTTGTCAAGATAAGCTTGAACTTCTGCAAGAGTAAAAATAATTCCAGGCGGACAACCATCAATGACACAACCAAGAGCAGCACCATGACTTTCTCCCCATGTGGTTACACGAAACAAATGACCAAATGTATTATGCGACATGAAAAAAGATCCGTTTCTCTGTCAAATATACGCCAACGACAACATATGTTGAGTTATACACAAGACAGCTCTTTGTTCCAAAATACTCTCAGCCGCTTTTAATTTGGTCAAATTACCGCTGTTCAATAAAACCCTATAAACCAAACTTTATTCTTTAACGACAGAAATGTCTGGTGCATCAACTGCTTTCATACCTATGATATTATAACCCGAATCGACATGATGAACTTCACCAGTAACAGAACGAGACAAATCTGAAAGAAAATAAAGAGCAGAATCACCAACCTCTTCAATTGTTACTGTACGGCGTAATGGAGCATTATATTCATTCCATTTTAAAATATAACGGAAATCACCAATACCTGAAGCTGCTAACGTTTTAATCGGTCCAGCAGATATCGCATTAACACGAATATTTTTGGGACCTAAATCTACCGCTAAATACTTCACGCTCGCTTCAAGAGCTGCTTTAGCAACCCCCATGACATTATAATTGGGAACAACCTTTTCTGCACCATAATAGGTCAGTGTCAAGATTGAACCGCCATCCGGCATCAACTTTTCTGCACGCTTTGTTAGAGCTGTTAGGGAATAAACGGAAATATTCATGGTCATCATAAAATTTGATTCGCTGATATCAACATAACGACCACTTAATTCATCTTTATTAGAAAAACCAATAGCATGAACTAAAAAATCGAGTTTGCCCCATTTCTTCTCTATGGCTCTAAAGACTGAATCAATAGAAGCACTGTCAGAAACATCACAATGTCCACAAACAAATCCCTTTAATTCTTCAGCCAAAGGCTCAACACGCTTTTTCATGGCTTCACCCTGATAGGTAAAAGCAAGCTCTGCCCCTGCGCTACTCGCCGCTTTAGCAATTCCCCAAGCGATGGAGCGATTATTGGCCAACCCTAAAATTAAGCCACGCTTACCGTACAATAAACCATTACCCTTAGCCATTAGCACTGCCCCATTGTTACTTAAAATTAATATTATTCATTTGCCTATGACACAGGTCAACTTTTTCTTCAAGTAATTGGTTTAAAATCAAGCAAAAACTATGCTTTATATATAAAAAAAATTAAAATTTAATCTTTTTGCATTTGCAAAAACTGTTCTAGCGCAACATTTTTACCTTCCGGCAACATAATACGAACATGCACATAAAGATCATCTCTTGTACCACTTTTTAAACGAAGTCCTTTTCCTTTCAACCGTAAAACGCGATCAGAACTTGACCAAGCAGGAATCGTTAAAACCACACGTCCCTCCAATGTCTCAACTTCTTCTTTTGCTCCCAAAACAGCATGTTTAAGAGAAACTGGTAAATCAAGATGAAGTGCCCTTCCTTCAACCCGAAAACGAGGATGTTTTTGAATCTGAATGGTTATTAATGCATCTCCTGCTTGCCCATGAGGAACCTCTTCTCCCTGACCTTTTAAACGAATAGTTTGCCCGTCTTCAATATAATCTGGAAGTTTAATTTTTAACTTTTTTCCATTAGGAAAAACGGCTTCCACCTTTTCTGCGCCAACCATCTGCTCTAATGTTATGGCAAGATTAGCACGAATATGTGCTCCTTGTTGAGGGCGATTATAGTGTGTGGAATTCGAAAAGCTACCGCCTCCCCCAAACAGATCGCGAAAAATATCACTCGCATCAAAACCTGCACCACCTGAAGAGGAAAAATCAAATCCTCTCGCTCTTCCTGAAAAAGGATTTTGTTTATTGTTAAAATTCTCACCAGCACCATAGGCTTGATAAAGTGGTTTTCCTTCCATATCAATTTCACCGCGGTCAAATTGTGCTTTTTTATCTTTATCACCTATAATTTCATAAGCTTGATTAATTTCAGCAAACTTTTCTTTAGCCTTTGCATCATCTTTATTGTGATCTGGATGATACTTCTTTGCTAATTTTCTAAATGCTGATTTAATCTCTTGCGATTTTGCGGTACGTGCCACACCCAGAATCGTGTAGGGATCACGCATATTGCCCTCTTTTCAATTTTTTGGTTTTCAAAATATCAACGGATATGTTTTCAATATCCCTCATAACTTTATCAATCTATTCTAGAGAATAATTTCTTCTTTCTTTATATGTCTATCAATAAACTAAAATACCAGATAAAATGAGATATTTATTTAATATAGCTCATTATCGTCTATGCTAAAGACAAAAATAATGGAACCACTATAAAAATACACGATAGCATTGACTTTTTGAAAATAGGAAAAAATGCTACTTTACTTCGAGATGACAAAGTAAATAAGAAAATGCCTTACCCATGCTCGCTGACATTTGGAGACACTATGAGCAATAAAATCCCAACAGATGATCATTTTATGCAAATGCAAAAACCTTTTGAACTTTTTGCAAAATGGCTTGAAGAGGCAACAATAAGCGAAATAAATGATCCGAATGCTATGGCACTCGCAACAGTAGACGAAACAGGACTTCCTAATGTTCGTATGGTTCTCCTCAAAGACTACAGTCCCCAAGGATTCGTCTTCTATACCAATTATGAAAGCTGTAAAGGACAAGAAATTTTAAAATCAATGAAGGCATCCTTAGGTTTTCATTGGAAATCGCTCCGTCGTCAGGTCAGAATTAGAGGCATTGTTGAAAAAGTAAGTCAACAGGAAGCGGATGCCTATTTCCAATCGCGACCACGTGGGAGTCGAATTGGGGCATGGGCATCTAAACAATCTCAACCATTAGACAATCGTTTTGTGCTCGAAAAAGCAATTGCTCAATATACTGCACGTTATGCAGTAGGCAATATTCCACGACCACCTTATTGGTCTGGTTTTCGTGTTAAACCCCTTTCTATAGAATTCTGGTGTGATCGCCCATTTCGTTTACATGATCGTCTGCTTTTTACGCGTGATTGTGTTGAACACAGCAATTGGAAAAAACAAAAACTTTATCCCTAATCCTTCAAGCTTTATCGTTATGAAGACTTTGTCTTCCTAAGGGTTCAATGACTATTTTCTATTTGCAAATTTCTAAAACAAAATGATTAGTTTCCTTTCAATAGAAAAGTTTTATTTTCACTATAAAAGTTGGTTGATAATATCTCCTACTGCATTGCTTGAAGACAATAGATGCGCAACAAGCTTTTTTAAGAGAAAACACAGTATTCAGCAAAAATTATGATTTTACTTTTGTAATTTCTGATAAGAGAAAGTGCACTTTCAATTAAAAAAGTTGTTCATTCCTCCTAAAGTCTATTTTTATTTCAATAAAATTTGAAAAAATCGTTATTTCAAACCAGAAAGATCTGGAATAAAACTAATCATAAAATACAAAAAGCTTTGAACATGAAAAAATAATACACTTTAAAATTAATGAAAGTATCTTTGTATTTTCATTCCTCTCCTCATCATCAGAATATATGATTTTATCTAATTTGTTGTTAAGCTGCAGGATAAAACATCATCCATATACCACCACATACTAAACCAGCAAAAATCACAAGACCAATAAGCGAATTAGATTTGAAAAGCCTGAGGCATTGCGCACTGTCATCTATATCAATAACTTTAATTTGAATAAACATATGGATACTTGCCACAAAAACCCCAAAAAAACTAAGAACAGGGACTTCAGCTAAATAAAATGCTAAACTCGCGAACAGTACAAAACCACCATACAAAAATACTAAAGCACGCTTGGTTTCTTTACCAAAGAGAAGTGCTGTAGAACGCACACCAACCGTAGCGTCATCTTCTTTATCTTGATGGGCGTAGATTGTATCATATCCTATGGTCCACAAGATTGATCCCACATAAAGCAAAATCGGTGACCAGCTTAAACTTCCAAAGACAACAGCCCACCCCATTAATGCCCCCCAATTAAATGCAACGCCTAAAAAAAACTGCGGCCAATATGTTACGCGTTTCATAAAAGGATAAAATGCAACAGCTATCAATGACGAAATACCTAGAAAAAAACTAAACCTATTAAATTGTGATAAAACGCCTAAACCAACCAAACATTGCACAAGTATAAAAACTCTTGCTTGAAACCGACTCACATGACCTGTCGGCAATGGGCGAGAACGTGTTCTTTCTACCTGAGAATCGATTTTATGGTCAATAAGATCATTCCAAGTACATCCTGCCCCTCGCATAGCAATGGATCCTAGAAAAAAAAGAAAAAGATACCAGCCCCAATAAAGCAACATTGATGAAAGAGTATCATAATGCATTTCATAAGAGAGAAAAGCCATTGTTGTTGACCAAAAACAAGGCCACATCAACAATTGCCATCCGATAGGCCGATCCCAACGCGCTAATTGCGCATAAAACCATAAAGAACAGGGAAGTAAACTGTAGACCCATTGTTTGGAAGATGCATCCATAACCCGTCCTTGGCTATTATAGGACTGAACAGGTGCGATATTTTTATTTTTTTTCATCAAATGATTTACCTTTAGTCTTGCGATAGAGACATTTCATTCTTATGAGAAGGAGATGAAATTAATCATCTTCTATGAGAGGAGCAAGCAATGAATATTCTTCTTATTGGCTCAGGTGGACGAGAACATGCTTTAGCATGGAAAATAGCAGCATCACCACTGCTAACAAAGTTATATTGTGCTCCTGGAAATCCTGCAACAACAGAATTTGGTGAAAATATTAATTTAGACATTGATGATCACCCCCTTATTATTGATTTTTGTAAAGCACATTCTATTGATCTTGTGATTGTAGGACCAGAAGCACCATTGGTTGCAGGTATAACAGATTCTCTTAATAGCGCTAACATCTGTGTATTTGGTCCTACTCAAAAAGCTGCTCAACTAGAAGGTTCAAAAGCTTTTACAAAAGATTTATGTCATAAGAATAACATTCCTACAGCAAGTTACCAATGCTTTAATGATGCAGCTAGAGCCAAAGCCTACATTCATCAACAAGGTGTTCCCATTGTTATTAAAGCTAATGGCTTAGCTGCCGGCAAAGGTGTCGTGGTTGCAACAACTATAGAAGAAGCATTTAACGCTGTTGATGCCTGCTTCAAAAGTGCATTTGGGGATGCAGGAAACAAAATTGTTGTAGAATCTTTTCTGGAAGGTGAAGAAGCAAGCTTCTTCTGCCTTTGTGATGGTAAAGTTGCTCTTCCCTTTGGATCTGCTCAAGATCATAAGCGTGTAGGAGATGGAGATACTGGAGCAAACACCGGTGGTATGGGTGCTTATTCACCAGCGCCCATCATGACCCAAGAAATAGTGAATCGTACCCTTAAAGAAATTGTTGAACCAGCTTTAAAAAGCATGAACGAAATGGGCGCCCCCTTTAGAGGTATTCTCTTTGTCGGCTTGATGATAACGCAAAAAGGACCCGAATTAATTGAATTTAACGTACGATTCGGTGATCCTGAATGTCAAGTTTTAATGATGCGCCTTAAAGATGATATTCTACCAATTTTTCTTGCCGCAGCTCAAGGAAATCTTGAAAATAAACCTCTTCAGTGGTCTGAAAAGACTGCTCTCACCGTTGTTATGGCTGCTAATGGTTATCCAGACTCTCCCCAAAAAGGGACTGTTATTCGTAACGTTGATAAAATAGATACTCTTCCCGATGTGAAAGTTTTTCAAGCTGGTACAGCATTACAAAATGGACAACTCATTGCAAATGGTGGACGTGTTCTCAATATAACAGCAACAGGAAAAACGATTACGCAAGCACAAAAACGTGCTTATGAAGCCGTTGATTATATTGATTGGCCAGAGGGTTTTGTTCGTCGCGATATCGGATGGCGAGCTATTGCGCGAAAAAACTAAATCCTTTGACTATTCTTTTTTACGATTTGATGATTTCACGTAAGAGCATGATACACAAATTTTCTCACTGTTTTACGTTGACCATAATTTTGAAAAAATGAGTGTGCTTTACTTTGAACAATCAAATATTGTAAATAGGATACTTACTCATGATAAAATAGGAAAAATTTCTGAATCTGGAAATGTAATATAAAATGATCATTTTACTGTTGTATTTACTTTAAACGTATTTTCTCATCATTTTTATAAACACTTTCTTTCTTATAAAAATCCTGAAGAAAAACATATATACTATCATTTCTTTTATCTATCGCGTTTTTTAATGAAATTCCGCTTTTACGAAAAATAAAATGCCCAAAAAAGATAGTTATGTTATTCACATACAAATTCTTAAACAATATCTCTCATGCTCATCACTCCCATTTTACGACACTACCTGCAAATAGTATAAATCCATTCTGCCATCTTTCTGGAATAAAAATAAAAACCGATACCATCTTTGTATTTTCCAACTCTCAATATTACGATAACCCTTTCTATCTAAATGATTTTGATTATAAAAGAGAGATGAAATAAGAATGTTCTGCAATATTCAAAGCTCTCATTCAAAATGGAGAAATGATTTATTAAAAAAAATTTAAAAACACTTCCAGTAATTTTCTGATGTTTTAATAATGTGGCAAAAACCCAAAATTATACCGCAAAAAACAGTTTCTATTGTTACAAAAGCCGTTTTCACCTCTCCGAAAAAAGCGTTTTACATAATAGATTCCTGCTGCCAATGTATGGTGTCAAAAAACTCTCATTTACAATCATTGACTTCCTCTTTGTTTTCAAGAACCAAAAGTCACACCAAATCCCGTCTGTAAAAGTCTGGATTCTCATTGAGCGGGGTCCTCTTGCTTTCCACTCATATGCTGCACTTACACAAAGACCTACAAGCAAACTTAAGAATATTCGCCATATCTTCTAAAAACACTTCATGTGTGAAGTTTACACCCCTTATGTTACCGCCCCAAACAACGATGTTTTACGGCACAACAAGATAAATGCTGATGGTAGTACAACAATGAATGCATATTAATATCACTGGAGTGCGATTCGATTCGCAATCACCAAACGCAAGCCTAACGGATTGCTATAACGAAGTAAAAAACGCTTTTGTCTAGAATACGATGTTGTACTAAAAAATCGATGTAAATCAGAACGATCTTTTACAACCAGAATGCGATTATCTTCATTGATCATAAGCATGGGAAGGCCATAAGTATCCGCCCATAACCGCCAATCCAGAAGAACATTATTCAAATCTCTGGAAACCAAAAGCGGTATACAAGCTTCCTCATCTGCATGAAGTAATTCTAATGCAACAGCTCTTTCTCCTGAACGCGTTTTTACGGTACGTGCTGCAATTCCTTTGAAATGATAAGGAGGTATTAAATGCGATAAGCTTGAAGGCATATCCGTTTTAAAAGAAACACCACGCTCATTTAACGAACAAATTACCTTATTGCCTGTTTTGGATGAAAAATATGTCGTAGTTTGTGGCAAATGGCACGGATCTAACCGAAATTCAAGCACCGCTTTTGCCTGATTAAAGCATTGATTAGCCATATACATTATCCCAATTTATCTTAAATAACATACACCCTTTAGCAGCTTTTTCTCATTGGATTATTAAAAGTTTGAATAAAAAACAACTGGTTTCTTTTTTGGTTATTAAAATCTAAACAAATTAGCAGCTTTTTCTCATTGGATTATTAAAAGTTTGAATAAAAAACAACTGGTTTCTTTTTTGGTTATTAAAATCTAAACAAAAATGCATGATCACCATTCTTGAATTATAATACTTTTCCAGGATTCATTATCCCTAAAGGATCGAGCGTTTTTTTAATCCCTTGCATAATATCCAATGCGACAGGCGATTTAAAAGAACGAAGTTCTTCGCGCTTAAGCTGACCAATTCCATGCTCAGCAGAAAATGCACCTTTATAATTCATCACTAAACTATGAATGCGATGGTTCATTGTTGACCACAACTGCAAAAATACTGTCGTATCAGCCCCTACAGGTTGTGTAACATTATAATGCAAATTTCCATCACCCATGTGTCCAAAACAAACCACCCGTGCTCCTGGAGAAATATCTTCAACAATAAGTGCAGCTTCAGCAATAAAATCAGGAATGGAAGCAAGCGGTACTGCAATATCGTGCTTAATAGATCCTCCCGCCAACTTTTGTGCCGATGATATACTTTCTCGCAATTGCCAAAAAAAATCTTGCTGTTTTAAAGATTGCGCAATAACTGCATCTTCTATCACCGCATTCTTTAAAGCTTCTTCTAAAATACTACTCAATACCGATAACGCCTCATCATTGCCTTGCAACGATGAAATGTTCATTAATACATACCATTCATGTTTCTGCTGGAGAGGAGGCTTCTCACACATCTTATAATCTAAAGCCATTTGCAAACTGAGCTTTGACATAAGCTCAAAACCTGTCAACATCCCTCCTCCATATTCTTGAGCCAGAGATAAAAACTCTAAAGCCTTCGCCGGACTATATAATCCCACCAAGGCAACTGCTTTTCCTTTTATTTTTGGAAAAATCTTCAAAACAGCTGCGGTTATAACGCCTAATGTGCCTTCTGCACCAATAAAAAGATTTTTTAAATCGTAACCGCTATTGTCTTTTTTAACAAAACGCAAATCATCTAAAATACGCCCGTCCGGTAAAACAACTTCCAAACCAAGGCAAAGATCACGCATATTGCCATAAGCCAAAACAGCTGTCCCTCCAGCGTTCGACGAAAGATTTCCCCCTACTTGGCAAGAACCTTCAGATGCCAAAGAAAGAGGGAAAAAACGACCTGATTCATCCACTTTTTTCTGCAAATCCTGTAAAATAACACCAGCCTCTACAACAACAAAATTTCCTTCAAGATTTATAGCTCTAATCTTATTTAATCGCTCCATGGATAAAAGAACACCCTCTCCTCTTTCATCTGGTTGCTGTCCCCCCACAAGCCCTGTATTCCCCCCCTGTGGTACAATCGGTGTGTGCGTTTTGCTCGCTAACTGCATAATCGATGAGACCTCTGCGCAAGAAGATGGACGTAAAAGTAAAGGTGTTTTTCCATGAAAAAGCCCACGCTCTTCAAGCAAATACGGTGCAATCAACGTCTGATCTGTTATAGCATACTTGGCTCCAACAATTTCCCTAAACCCCTCAATTAATTCCTGCTCCATATTCATTTCTCCTTTGGAGCCGCAGCCCGTATAAGACGATCATTGATAGCCTCCCCTAATCCGTATGATGGAATAGGTTCTACTGCGATACATCTCACTTTAAATGAATCTAATTCCTTCATATATTGAAATAAATGAGAGGCTGCCTCTTCCAATTTTCCATCTTCGCTAAGGTTTAAAATAGAAACAGCATTTTCAGCCCCCATAACACGCTTTGAACCAAATGCTAAAAGCGCTTCACCACTTTCCACCTTTTCTACATTCAAACGAACCGTGGCATTGGGAGCATAATGCGACTTTAACATCCCAGGAGCTTCAATTGCCGCCCTTTGATCTATCCGTTTTAAAGGCTTCCCCACAACTTCTTCAATTTCATCAGCCGCAAGCCCCCCTGGACGCAAAAGATAAATATTTTCACCACAAATCTTAATAATCGTTGATTCAAGCCCTATTCTAGAAAATCCTCCATCCAATATCAAAGAAACAGATTCCCCCAAAGATGCAAAAACAGCCTCAGCGGAAGTAGGACTAAGACGTCCTGATTGATTCGCACTAGGAGCAGCAAGTGGGCGTCCAAAATATTGTACAACTTCTGCAAAACGACTGTCTGGAAAACGAATAGCCAATGTATTCAAACCGGCAGTCGTTAAAGGATGGATATTATGCTGTTCCTTTAAAGGCAAAACCAATGTCAAAGGCCCTGGCCAAAATTCCTCCATTAATTGGCGTGAAAGAAAGTCGATTTTAACATAACGTTCCGCCATTTCGATGCCGCTGACATGCGCAATAAGAGGATTAATTTGCGGACGACCCTTTGTAGAATAAATAGAAGAAATTGCCCTCCCATTGGTCGCATCGCCTGCTAATCCATAAACAGTTTCCGTTGGTAACGCTACTAACTTTCCTTGTTCAAGAAGCGCTATTGCCTCTTTTATTGAAGCGCTATTGAGTGGTAGAATCGTCATGATACATCATTCCTATAACGTTCTTTTAGTGGTGCAAAACTATAACGATGTAATCCTACGATTGGACCATATTTATTAAGAGCCGTACGATGAACTAACGTTGCATATCCTACATGCTTCTCTAAACCATAGCCTTTATAAACTTGTCCTGCACATTCCATCATCCGGTCACGCGTTACCTTCGCAATAATAGATGCGGCTGCAATTGAAACCGAACGCTGATCGCCCTTAATCAACGCAATTGCGGGACAAGACAACCCAGAGGGAATATCACGTCCATCAACAAGTACATAGTGGGCTGAAACAGCTAATCCTTTAATACAGCGACGCATTGCTTCTAAAGTTGCTTGTCTAATATTAGATTGATCAATTGTACGAGCGCAAACACTAGCAACTGAAACCGCCAATGCACTTTGCAAAATTTCATGATAAAGTCTACTTCGTTGAAGAAAAGAAAGTTTTTTTGAATCATTTAATCCATCAGGAATATGACCTTTATCCAAGATAACTGCTGCCGTTACCACCGGTCCAGCGAGAGGTCCTCGTCCTACTTCATCAACACCAGCTATATGAAAAAAACCCTGTTTCTGCAAATTCAATTCACACAAGAAATTTGGCTGAAGCGGCAAATTAAACATCTTTGATAAATCACAAATACAACAAATATACACTTATTTCTGTAACCTGCTTATTTTTTGCAAGCATTACAGTTTTAAATGGCTTTTCAAACATTCTGCGAATTCTTACACAAAAGATAAAAACAAACCATGAGATAAAGAGTATCCTATTGTCCATTTTTCTTCTAAAAAATTATTCTAGCATGTATTCATTTTGTTTAAAAAACAAAAAGTAGATTTCTTTAGTTACCCTTTTCATTATGTATAGTAGAATCAAGACAAAATAAAAGTTTTTATTTCTCAAATAGTTCCTAAAGTCATGATCGGTTTTACAAACCAATTTGGGTACATTGATTTGATAAAAAGAGCTGCCTTTTGCGCTGCTTGTTGATTTTTAAAAATGCCAAAACAAGTTGCCCCCGTTCCAGACATACGAGAAAAAAGAGACCCACATTCATCTAATACAGATAACACTTCGGCTAACTGAGGTGCCATTTTTAATGCCGGAGAAAAAAGATCATTACGCGTTTCTTGTAAAACCTCAACCAATGAATCAACAGTCTTTAAAGCGACTGAATCAATTTTTAAAGAAGGATGATGACGCTTCTCTAACGCTTTAAAAACAGCTTGTGTTGAAATTTCTTGTCCATGATTAACCAATACCATTGCCAGTGAACAAGCCTCTTGTAATCGTATAATCTTTTGACCAATCCCTTTAACCAAAAGGGGCTGCTGATATTCTAATGCAAAAAGACACATGGGTACATCAGCACCAAGAACTAAACTCATTTTTGCTAATTTTTCATAAGGGCAATCAAGATTCCACTGTTGATACAACATGCTTACAACCCCAGCAGCATCACCTGAGCCACCACCAATACCTGAGGCAACAGGTAATGTTTTTACAAGTCGAAAAAACGCAGGTTGAGCACTTTCAGGAAAAGTCTTATGCATAAAATCTCGTGCACGAATAACCAAATTATCTGAATGAGAAACAAGCCCTTTTGCAAATGGCCCCGTTAAAACAAACTGGTCACTTTCACAAGACGCATAGTGTAAGCAATCACCGCTAAGACTAAAATAAACCAAACTTTCTATTAAATGATAACCATCAGCACGTTGCCCCACAACATGCAAAGCCAAATTCAATTTAATGGGTGTAAATACATAAGAATGTCTTTGGATCGAAGCTTTTACATGTGATATCATATGACGTAATATTAACCTATACAGAGTTCTTTTATAAATATGCCCCTTTCATTCATACCTGTAGCATAAACCCTATAAACAGCTTGAAATATTCTTAATTGTTTTCTAAATAAGTAATAAATATGGAGAATTCTTATACAAAATAAACTTTCGTATCATTTCAAGCTTTTTTTTCTATCATCTGTTTTTAGATAAAATCTCCTCTCGAATGATTTTTGGCCTCACAAACCGTAACGCTGCCAAAGTGCCCGCTCTTCTGCTGCCATCAACGCACTGTCAACTGCTGTATAAACTGTATGAGCAGTCACTCCTGAATGCGTTTTAGGGCTTAAAAAACTTTTTGGAGGCATAATAAGTCGAAGTTTTGCATCATTACCAAAGCGCTCCTTAATAACAGAACGTACATCATTCAATCCGTCAATCAAACCAAGTTCAACGCCTTTTTTTCCACTCCAAAACATTCCTGTAAAGAGATTCAAATCATTTGATAATTTTGTAGAACGCCGCTCTTTAACTAAATCGATAAAAGTTTGATGTACTTCCAGTTGGAGAGATTTCAAATGCTCAATATCCGCCTTTTTTTCAGGCTGAAATGGATCTAGTGTAACCTTGTTCTTTCCTGCTGTGTAAACGCGCCGTTCCACACCAATTTTCTTTAAAAGTTCCGGAAAACCAAAGGAAGCTGAAACCACCCCAATGGAACCAACAATCGAAGAAGGATCTGCAAAAATTTCATCTCCTGCACAAGCAATCATATAACCACCGGATGCTGCTATATCTTCAATAAATACAAGAACCTTTTTATTTTTTTCTTCTGCCAAATCACGAATACGCTTGAAGATTAAACGCGATTGTACAGGTGAACCTCCAGGAGAATTGATAATAAGGGCAATAGCCGGTGCTTTTTTGTACGCAAAAGCCTTCTCTAAAAGACTGGCACATCTACTGAGGGAAAGCGTACGAGATATAGATGCTGATGAATCTATAATCGCCCCTTGAAGGCGAACCACAGGAATTTCTAATTTATTGGAAGAAAAACGATGGGGAACAAGTTTCTTGATAACGTCAATCAAAACAAAATCTCCTTATAAGTTAAGAAAAATTAAAGAGGACAGGACAACAAAAAGGAACAACGCGATACCATCCAAAAGCGCCAATCAATCCCCACATTACAACCAGAAATATAATTTCATACAAAAGCTAAACCTCCCTAGTAACAAAGTGTAGACTTTAAAGAATAAACTGAAAAACACAAGATACCATTACAAAAGTTCCCACAAGCTTATATATCCATTATTAATTGCATCAATCCGTGGTGAAAAAGTATGACCATTATCTTCATGTATCACCAATGCCGGTAAAATAGATAAAGCTGCTCTGCTTCCTCGTTTTGCGTAAAATAAAAGACGAATTGCTGCTGTCTTTGCACGTGCATGCACAGGAACGATGCAAATACCACCAAAGCGCCCTTCTAAAGCACGCAAAATATCTGCCAGTGATTGTGGTCGTGCAATGAGCCCTAAGTATCCACCTGGCTTGACAATCGCTGCTGCACTCCGCAACCAATTATCAAACATCGCTTCAGGCATAACGTGTGCTTCAGATTTTTGTTGATCAGGTGTCTTGCGATCAGTAGGATTATTAAAAGGTGGATTCATAATCGCAAAATCAAAGCTATTATCTATCAAACCTGCTTTTATACGTTCATTCCCCTTGAAAGTAACATCTGCTTCTAGCAAACAAATGCGGCCAGCAAATTGTTTATTTTGTTTTAGCATAAGCGTTTTTTGAGCGTAAGATATCATAAAAGCCGAACGTTCAACTAAGGTAACATGAACTTTCAGACAACGCGAAGCAACAGCTAACCCTGCAGCTCCAGCACCAGCACCTAAATCAACAACCTTGCCCTTTAAATCACTTGGAACCAAACTAGCTAATAACATCGCATCCATTCCAGAACGATGGCCATATTTATGAGGTTGAACCAAATAAAATTTCCCGCGATGAAAACTGTCTATTGTTTCACCACTCTGATTCGTTGCTTTATCCATTTAAAAGTCTAATGTTCACCTTGTATAAATTGCACTTTCGCTATTCAGCTACCATTTTAATTTTTTTTACCATTTTATAACAACAACATTACACTTATTAAAGAACATTTCTTGACAAGATCATTCAAAGCTTACATTTCAAAGCCACATCAAAGGCTTGAGTCAAAACAAAACCCCCTTTATGCTAACCAATAAAATAGAATTTATATATGTCCATTGAAATACTCTAGGAGTAAATACATTGAGTGCAGCCATCAAACCAGAACAAATAAGAAATAATCAAATTTCTCTTCAATCTCTTATCAATCTTACTCAACAAGATATGAAGCGCGTAAATCAATTTATTCTCTCTATGGCAAAATCAGAGGTTGAGATGATCCCTGAAATTTCTAACCATCTTATTTCATCAGGGGGAAAGCGGTTACGACCAATGATTACGCTCGCTTCTGCTCATATGTTCGGTTATCAAAGTGACGGGCATATAAAACTTGCAACAGCCGTTGAATTTATGCATACAGCAACATTACTGCACGATGACGTGATTGATGAAAGTAATTTACGACGTGGAAAATCTACGGCACGGATGATTTGGGGAAATCAAGCAAGTGTGCTTGTTGGTGATTTCTTATTGGGGCAAGCTTTTAAAATGATGGTTGATGTCGGCTCTATAGAAGCGCTCTCTGTCCTAGCAAACGCTGCTGCAATTATTGCCGAAGGAGAAGTTATGCAACTTTCTGCTGCAAAAAATATCAAAACCAGTCCTTCAGACTATCTCAAAATCATCAATGCAAAAACAGCGGCACTTTTTTCAGCAGCCGCCGAAGTAGGACCCATTGTTGCTGGCTATGGAGATAAAGAGCGTTCTGCATTACGTGAATATGGAACATCTTTAGGTTTAGCTTTCCAATTGATTGATGATGCACTTGACTATAGTGGTAGTGTCCAAAACTTAGGAAAAAATATAGGAGATGATTTTCGAGAAGGAAAAATCACGATGCCTGTTATTCTTGCCTATAAGCGTGGAAATACGGTAGAAAAAACTTTCTGGAAACAAACACTTGAAGAGGGCAATGCCAATGATGAATCCTTCGCATACGCGCAACACTTAATGGAAAAGTATGATAGTATCACAGATACAATAAAACAAGCACGTATCTATGGAAAGTATGCAGTTGATGCTCTTGTTCCCATGAACGAAAACCTTGCTTACAATGCTCTCGTTGAGACTGTTGAGTTTTGTATTGCACGTATAAACTGATTCTTTGCAAGAATCGCAATATTTTTCAACAAAGTAATGAGATATGATTTATAAACTACATTATCGATTGATTATCTTGAAAAGGATTAGCTCCATGTGCTCTGCAACGGTATCCCGACTTTTTACCCTCTTTATTGTGGGTATCATGATGATACCATCCCCCACCTATAGTAAAATAAGCTCTGCAATTCATACAAACTCATTTACAGGTGCTTATTTAGCTGGAAGGGTTGCAAATCATGAAAATAAAACAGATCTCGCCATTCATTATTTTAAACAGGCACTCGTTTATCAACCCGATAACGTTGAAACACAAAAAGAGCTCCTTGAAGCTATGCTCTCTGTTGGAAACTTTAAAGAAGCGGTACAACAGGCAAAAAAACTCAAAAAGCAAAATGTTATAACACCTTTTGTTTCCTTAACGTTGTCAGTAGAAAGTCTCATCAAAAAAGACTACAAAAATGCCAAGCTTCTTCTGCAATCAAAAGAACTTCCTACATCCAATAATCCAATACCTGAATTAATTAGTGCTTGGATTACATTTGGATCTGGACACAAATCTCAAGCAATCGCTGATCTTAAAAAGCTCAAAGGTCCTATCTGGTATGACCTTTTTATATCTTATCATTTAGCACTTATGAACGACCTTGCAGAACGACCACAGGATGCAAAAAGATATTTCATTAAAGCACTGAATAACAAACAGGGAACTCTTATAGCTCCTAATACCTATGAACGTATTATCATAGCCTATGCCTCATTCCAATTGCGCCGTAATATGCGCAACCAAGCTCTGCAAACAGTCCAGCATGGCGAACAAATGTTGTCAGGTCGAGAAGTCCTTAAAAATTTTCGAGAAAAAATTGAAAAAAATACTTTCTTAGAGAGAGTTATTAAAACACCCCAACAAGGAGCAGCCGAGGTATTGTATAATTTTGGAACTGCCCTAAACTATAAAAATTCAGGACGAATTGCACGTATTTTCAAACAGTTAGCTTTCGCTTTATACCCTCAAAATGACGCAACATTGTTTCAGCTCGCACATATTTCTGCTAAATTAGGTGACCCTTATCAAGCAATGAAACTTTATCGCGCTTTATCCCCCAAATCTCCCTATTATAAAGATGGGCAACTGCATCTTGCATTCCTACTTATCAATAACAATAATTACAAAGAAGCAATAAAATTACTTACATTGTTAAATAAAAAATTTCCCAACGATCGTAACATTTTGATAACACTCGTTGCTTTCTATATGCAGGACAATAAATTTCTTGAAGCCACTAAAACTCTAGACCACGCTATTGCCCAGATAAAAAACTTTCAACAAGACGATTGGAAACTCTTTTATCAGCGTGGTATTGCTTTTGAACGTTTACAACAGTGGCCAAAAGCAGAACTTGACTTGCGAAAATCACTTGAATTTTTCCCAAATCAACCGCAGGTTCTTAATTATTTGGCCTATTCCCTTGTGGAACGTGGTGAGAAACTTGAAGAATCTCTCCATATGCTGCAAAAAGCTTCTGCTTTGCAAGCGCAAAACAGTCATATCCTTGATTCTCTAGGATGGGCTTATTATAAACTAAAAGAATATAACAAAGCGGTCCAAATATTAGAAAATGCTATCAGATTACAACCTGAAGACCCAACATTGAATGATCATTTAGGGGATGCCTATTGGAAAGTTGGACGTAAACGTGAAGCAATCTTTCAATGGAACCACGCAATTGACGGAAAACCAGAAAATTCTAAACAAATTCAAGAAAAGTTGAAATTTGGTTTGCAATAAACAATGCTTAACCGTAAACCACATGAAATAATAAATAGAGAAACTAAAATTACTTTGGTTTTTTGTTTAGTCCAATATAAAGAGTATAAAGCGTGAAACTGCCTGAACATCTTAATCCCACACGTTCTTTTCAGGGACTCATATTAACTTTGCAAAATTATTGGGCGCACTATGGATGTGCGATTTTGCAACCTTACGATATGGAAGTTGGAGCTGGGACTTTTCATCCAGCAACAACATTACGCTCTCTAGGTCCACGCCCTTGGAAAGTTGCTTATGTCCAACCCTCTCGACGTCCAACAGATGGCCGATATGGTAAGAATCCAAATCGTTTACAACACTATTATCAATTCCAAGTGCTTCTCAAACCCTCTCCGCTCAATCTACAAGAACTTTATATAAAGTCGCTACAAGCTATCGGACTTGATACAAAACTGCATGATATTCGCTTTGTTGAAGATGATTGGGAAAGTCCAACTCTCGGTGCTTGGGGGCTTGGATGGGAATGCTGGTGCGATGGAATGGAAGTCTCTCAATTTACTTATTTTCAACAAGTGTGCGGCATTGAATGCGCTCCAGTTTCAGGGGAACTTACATACGGTCTTGAGCGTCTAGCGATGTATATCCAAGGGGTTGATAACGTCTATGACCTTAACTTTAATGGTTTGGAGGGAGAAAACAAAATAAGTTATAGAGATATTTTTCTACAGGCAGAACAGGAATACTCATATTACAACTTCGAATTTGCTGATACAAAACTGCTCCATCAGCACTTTATCGATGCAGAACGCGAATGCAGCGCACTTCTTGATGCTGGAAAACAAAATAAAGAAAATGCATTCCATCGCTGTGTTTTTCCTGCATATGATCAATGTATTAAAGCGAGCCATATCTTTAATCTTTTGCAAGCACGTGGCGTTATTTCTGTAACCGAGCGGCAAAATTACATTCTGCGCGTTCGCGATCTTGCACGCCGTTGTGGGGAAGCCTTCTTACTCACAGAAGCTGGACAAATATACACGGGAGAAGCCTAATGTCTGATCTTCTTCTTGAACTTTTCAGTGAAGAAATCCCCGCACGCATGCAACGAAAAGCTGCTGCTGATCTTAAAAAAGCTGTTACGGATCAACTTGTGAATGCTGGATTAACCTATAAAGCCGCTCGTGAATATTGGACACCTCGTCGACTAACATTGGACGTACGCGGACTTTCTATACGCTCAAAAGATATCCATGAGGAACGCAGAGGTCCCAGTACAAAATCACCACAGCATGCCATTGATGGTTTCCTGCGTGCAACGGGGCTCAACGATATTTCTGAAGCATATCTTGGACATGATGATAAAAAAGGCGATTTTTATATTGCTAAAATTGTTAAAAAAGGCCAGCCTGCAGAAAAAATTATTGCCGATATTTTACCAGATATTATCCGCAACTTTCCGTGGCCGAAATCTATGCGTTGGGGAAAGGATTCCGCAAAAAGTGGTGTTCTGAAGTGGATTCGACCTTTACAAAATATTCTTTGCATCTTCGGACCAGAAATTGGCGAAACACGTGTTGTTCCGTTTACAATTGGTTCTCTTAAGAGCAATAATCTAACTTATGGTCATCGTTTCTTAAGTGACGGAAAGCCATTCCAGGTGCGTCGCTTTGATGACTATGTTACTCAACTTGAAACACATAAAGTCATTCTGGATGCAGAAAGACGAAAGAATATTATTTTAGCTGATGCTCAAAATCTTTGCTTTGCAAACGGTTTAGAACTGGTTCAAGATAATGCCCTCCTAGAAGAAGTTTCTGGCCTTGTTGAATGGCCTGTTATCCTTATGGGTGATTTTGACAAATCATTCCTTGATATTCCTCCAGAAATTATTCGCTTGACCATTCGAGCTAATCAAAAATGTTTTGTCACCCGTAAACAAGGGGAAAAGATAAAACTTTCTCATCATTTTATTCTCGTTTCTAATATTCTCGCCAATGATGAAGGCAAAGAAATTTCTAAAGGAAATAGTAAGGTTGTCCATGCTCGTCTTTCTGATGCACTCCATTTTTGGAAAACAGATCAGCGTGATTTGCCCGATATTAAACAATTGGAATCTTCTGTAAAAAAATTTGATCTTTATATAAAAAAGCCTCTTGATCAAAGAATGGCGCGACTTGATCATTTGAATGTAACTTTTCACGCCAAATTAGGTACACAAGGTGCAAGAGTAGAACGCATCGCTACACTCGCACAAAAAATTGCACCTTTGATACAAGCAGATCCTCTCTTAGCGAAACGTGCAGCAGTTCTTGCAAAAGCTGATTTACAAACAGAAATTGTCGGAGAATTTCCTGAACTGCAAGGAACAATGGGGCGAAAATATGCCCTTCTTCAAGGGGAAGATCCTCACGTCGCTGTCGCAATCGAAGACCATTATAAACCTCAAGGACCAACAGATCGTCTTCCGCAAGAACCACTCGCTATAACAATTATGTTAGCCGACAAAATTGATATGCTCGTTGGCTTTTGGCTCATTAATGAAAAGCCAACGGGTTCAAAAGATCCCTATGCGTTAAGACGAGCAGCACTGGGAATTATTAGGCTTGTACTTTCGCGGGATTGTAAAATCAATCTTATGCCACTGTTTCAATTGGCAACGAATCTTTTTTTACAACAAAGAAATAAAGATGAAAATTCTCAATTGCAGAATCTGCTTCCAGAAAAGACAGAATATATTTTATCAGATCTGTTATTCTTTTTTCATGATCGTTTGAAGATCTATCTAAAAGAGGAAGGTGCTCGTTATGATGCCCTTGAAGCAGTTTTAAACAAAGACTCTGATGATTTTTTATTGGTTGCACGTCGTGTCGAGTCGCTTATTGCTTTTATCAATACAAATGACGGAATGCGCTTTGCAACCTCTGTAAAACGTACTGCCAATATTCTTGAAAATGAATTTCAAAAAAGCACAACAATAGCGAATGAAATTAATCCTGAACTCCTTATTGAGGAAGAAGAAAAGCAGCTCTACCGTGCAGTCTATGAGGTAGAAAGAAAGATTCTTGCCCCCATCAATACAACAAATTTATCGCTCGCTCTTAGTGCGTTAGCGCCACTTGGAAAATTGATTGATCTATTTTTTGAAAAAGTATTGGTGAATGATAAAAATCCAAATGTTCGTGCTAACCGTCTTGCTCTTCTCAAACGTACTCACACTATTACACAAGAGGTTGCAGGCTTCTCAAAACTTGTCATCTAAAACTAAACTATCTTATCAATTGATAAAATCATGAAGTTGCTCTCCTCCCACACCTCAAAGGATGGAGTTTCCGACCAGCTACTGGTCTGTCAACAGTCCAGCTCCTCACGGCGGGTTCCACCTGCTAACCACTCATGCGGTTCATTTCATAGGCGAAACAGACAAGCCCTACCCTGAATACTGATCACGATATCTAAAACACTCAATATGTAAAGATTTTCATGCCTTATATCACCCCTCTAAACAACAGTGTTTTATGGCATAATAGAATAAATTCATTGGATACAAGACCATTACCTTTAGATAAAATAGAGCGGCATTCTTTTTGCCAACTTTAAAATATTGTATATCCCCTCTTTTTAACACAATTCACAAAAATCTATGAACTCTTTTCTTCAACAATTTTTTATCCACCTGCCAATCCACCTTGTGATATGCAAACGAATGCTTTTTATAGATTCATTACAAGCGCAATATTGGGAGGATTCTCATTAAAAATATCTTTATCAATCAGTTCCTTATAAATAATATAAAAATCATTATAAACTACACATTCTACAACAATAACTGAAAAACGTATTAAACTTCTCAAGAAAAACAAAAAAATCCAACCAGAAAGCATCTTAAAGATATGCAAAGTCACTCTCTGTAAAAATGTTATAACAATAAAACGAATAAAGAACGAGAAAAAGCCACAAGTATATCTTGTGGCTTTTTCAAAGATTTAGTAAAAATAGAAACAATGCTAGAAATGATAACGCAATCCACCAGAAAAACTCGTTCCAGAAAAACCAGCTTTCGTTAGCTTGTGCTGATAAACCAAATCACCGTGAAGCGCAAATTTTTGAGACAATTGGGCATTAAAACCTAATCCTGTTTCTAATGAAGAACCAAAAGCGCCTAACTCAAAAGCATCTTTAAAATGCACAAATTGCTTTGCTGCAAAACCGTGCGCAAGATTAAGCTTGCCATAAACAGAAACAACTCGAGCCTCATCCGCTGCAACCAACCTCTTTGTTAAACGCCCTCCAACACGTGCTGTCCACTGATGAAGCTTTCCTAAATCAATATCAAAGCCGTCCACATCATGTACCTTATTAAATTGAAGATATTGATAAACAACCTGAACTTGCGGATCAAAAACAAAACCATCATCCCCTACCATAAATGTTTTACCAGCAGTCAATGAAGCACTTAAAGGATTTCCCTTTAATGTTGCCGTCTTTCCCCGTGCAGTTGTCAGAACATCACCCTTAAACAAACCATAAGACACAAGACCATCAACATAAAAACCCGCATCATGTTGCATCCCACCGTATGCCGCAACTGACCATTTATCAAATGTACTTTTTTGACTCTGTTCAACCTTCAAAGGTTGCAAAGAAAATTTCTCGTAAGACCCGATAATTCCAAAAGAAGTGGTCCCATACATATTTTCAATTGCTTTTAGTAAAACACCTGCCTCTAGTGCATTATAATCAAACTCGCCGCCATAACCATATTCAAGCGCGGAAAGATTTGAAGTATAACGATGACTGCCGCCATAACCGCTTACAAAAAAGAGAGGATTTTCACGATTTTCTAATAAGTTCCCAGAAGCAATGCGCAAAGCTTCTAGCCGCTTATTTTGATTGCTAACATTCATCAAGCCAATATGAAATAAGGCATTGGGTAAAATGAGATACGTCGGAACCTGTGGAACAACAGCCTTAACGCCCGGCTTAGGACGAGGCTCCGGAGCTGGTCCTGGAGGAGGTGTTGGACCAGGGGGAGGTGTTGGACGAGGATCTGGTTTAGGTTGAATATCAGAATCTATAGATCGACTTTCAAGACGAAAATCCCAAAATTCTCCGCTCCCTTCAACTAATCTTTGATCCATGCTTGCTTTTCCAAACTCAGACCCTGGACCATAACTATAAAGCTTATACTGATAAGGTAATTCGTTTAACGCTACATAATCACCTTCCAACTGAAAAGAATCTTGCTCTGCTTGTCCAGAAACCTGAATGATTGAAATACCTTCATCATTCCTTCCCCTTCCCGTGTATCCTCCTGGGCTTCCTTCAACACCACTCACACGAAGCATTGTTTTTCCCGAAACATCACCATGAATTAAAATACGATCAGTCTTTTGGTGATTAAGATCACCACCACTATTCAGGTATGTATTAAGAGAAATAGATGCACCGCCCCGTGCTCTATAAACTTCACCCTTTCCATTTCCAATACGAAGGGTTTGATAATCATCAACAGAAGAAGATTCTTGTCTTTTAAAGTTAATAGAGCTATCATCCATAAGACTAACGAGTGAAATAGAAGAATCATGTACAGATTCATTTTGATCTTTTTGCAACGGTTGTTGTAAAATCCATTTAGAACGGCCTCCCAAATAAAGTTCGGCATTAGAATTTTTATCAACATGTGTGCGACCTTCAAGAGTGGAACCATCAGCCAAAACTGTTATAGAAGCACCTTCCTCAGCTTTTAATAAAAAATTCCCTGAACGAAGAGTGCTGTACACCAACCCCACCGCACCAGAAATAATGTTTCTACCATAAAGAGCCGCATCGTCTAAAACAGAAAACTCTGTTTTATCCAAATTAACAACTTCTAATCGTGGTAAAGCTTCTTTTTCCTCTGATGAAATCTCTTCTTTTTTATCCCGCCCTTCACTCCATGGTTTCTTTCCCCGAAAATAGATCCCATAAGATTCCTTACCCTTTACGGTAACAGAAGAGGATTTCATATTAACTTCAGTCACAGGAATTTTTGAATCAGAATCCTCATTTGATAAATCTTTAACTTCCTGCAAAGGAATAGAATCGACTGTATTTTCTAATAATATGCCATGAATACCCCTATCAGTACTAACAATAGTGCCTTCTAAATTAACAGCCCCCCCTAAATCCATATGCACAACCGCACGATCCTTACCTTTGTCACCCTTCCCAGTAATTTTAACATTCTCGAGATTTACTTTTCCACCTAACATCGAAGAAATCCCATGGCTGTTCATAAAATCAACCGCCCCACCTGACATCCAAACTTCTGAATGATCATAACTTAAAAGGCTTGCGTTCCCATTAGCGGTCTTAATTTCTGTATCTTCTAAAAGAACAAACGATTTCTCTGCTGCATCAACACCTTCATGATTTTCCTCAATCTTTCCATTTTTTACTTCAATCACTCCATTACTCGCACGAAGGCCTATAACTGTACCTTTGATAATCGGATCATCCAAAATAATCTTACCGTTCTCTAGTACGTGCACACCCATTAGAAAAGTCTCATCGGCAATTTCACTGCTAACCGTTACATTCTTCCCGCGAACTTCTGTACCTATTCCTTTCACCGTTATAGCAGTGAGATTAGCAGGGTAGTTGGAAACATTTTCTTTCGCAATTGTATAAGATTTATTATCAATTTGATCTTTTTCACAATTATCGCATATATAATATGTACCATCGTGTAATATAAGCCTATTATTTTCATATATTTCACGGGCATATTTACTTCCTTTTTCCTCGCTCCCTCCACCCAAAAAGCCAAAGCTATGACTATCATTAAACTTATCAGTATAGATAGGATGCCCCTCAACAATAGGATGTCCCTCAACACCACTGATAAGATAATTTCTATTTGAAATGGGTGAAGCAATTGGGAGGACATAAATATCAGTCTCGATACCGCTAACGCTAATACCATAAGAAGACGTATTATGACGCTCCTCTGCACTTGCATCAACCACTATTCCATTTTGTAACAAAGAAAGGATAGCTGTTGTACAAACATATAAACATACATGATTTCTAAAAACTTTAATCATAGTTCCCTCGAAACTTTCCTACCCCTCTCATTAAAAACAAAAGCACTTACAAAACACCCCTTTGTGCCCCTCAAAATATGAAAGGCGTAACAAAAGGACATACCTCATGCTCATTTGAACCGTGCAATGAATTATCCCAATAAACCTAGCAGAAGCTCTACGCGCAAAACCATCTATAAGAGAATAATAACACAACACAATTTATAAGTGTATAATGCATTCTGTATTTCGTGTAAAGAAAAAATAAAACCGGTACGTGTAATTAATTAAAAATACAATCTGCCCTTGTGAACTTTAAAAATTAATCCACAAAGAGATGAATGAAAAAATAATTTAAATCCGTGAAAAACAAGCTCTCAAAAACGAGCTTTAGAAAGCATCAATATGGTACCTTAATGAAAATTATTTATTGCCTCACGCTTTTGTTTGTCACACTCTTTAATGGAGTCACGTCCCTCACGCAAAACAGAAAACCATTGCTTTGCATATTCATGTACTTGTTTTAAAGAGATATCTCTCAATGCTCCCAAGCCCATTTCACGACAACGCCCATAAATGGTATAATGATAAAATCATTGAGCCGCCCCATCTTTATGCTTATGAAGAAGCACGCCGACACCATCACATACTTTGCCAGCTCGTGGGTTTTACGACAACCATTAACCTTTGAAACAGTGCATTATAAGCACCTTTAGTCTTTTCTTGTACAATTTATATCCACATGTTAATTTCGTTTGTAACGTGCAAACGAATGATTTTGATTGATTCAACATAGAGAAATTTGAAATGAGAAAATCTTACGATATTCAAGACTCTTATTCAACATGCAAAATAAATTAAATTATCTATATAAATAAATACATTACCTAAAAATACAATGTAACGCATGGCATACCCTCTGCACTCTTAAAAAGCCCATAAAAGTGAGTCACTCTATTGCACCATCAACAGCAAAAATTTTATGAAAATTCACTTTAGCGTAGAAAAACGCTCTCATGCGTAAAACAAACTATGTCTTTTTTTGTTCACATCAAGAAGACGAGAAGCTTTTAAGAACAACACAAGTTGTTATAAAGAAAAAAGGCAGCACATTGTGCTGCCTTTTCCAAAAAGTACATCCTGTACCTTATATTAAAATTGATAACGCACTCCTCCGGAAAAACTTGCTCCCGAAAAACCAGCCTTATTCAGCTTATGTTGATAGAGAATATCAGCATGCAGAGAGAACTGTGGCAACAATTTGGCATTAAAACCTAATCCAGCCTCTAGAGAAGAACCAAAAGCTCCTAACTTGAAAGCATCATTGAAATGCACAGACTGTTTTTCTCCAAAACCATGGGCAAGATAAAGCTTACCGTAGAAAGCAACAGCATCCACTCCTTCAGAGCCTGTAGCAGCCTTGGTTAAGCGTCCACCAACACGGGCCACCCACTGATCAAGTTTACCCATTTCAATATCAAAATTGTCAATATCACGGGCCTTATTAAACTGAAGATGTTGATAAACAACCTGAACCTGTGGATCAAAGACAAAATCCTTATATCCTGTAGCAATTGTCTGACCACCCGATAAGGAAACACTCAAAGGATTACCTTTCAATGTTGCTGTCTTCCCCCGTGCAAGGGTAAGAACATCACCTTTGAACAGACCATAGGATAAAAGACCATCGACATAGAAGCCAGCATCATGCTGCATGCTCCCATAGACTGTAGCCGTCCATTTATCAAATGCACTCTTCTGACTTTGGTCAACATCCAAAGGTTGCAGAGAAAGTTTTCCATAAGTCCCCATAACACCAAAAGACATAGCAGTATCAGCATTTTCAATAGTTTGCAGCAAAACACCTGCCTCTACACCATTGTAACTAAGATCACCTGCATAACCATATTCAAGTGCAGAAAGATCTGAAGTATAACGGTAACTTCCACCATAACCGCGCAAGTATAAAGCAGGATTCTCACGAACATCGACCATTCCATTAGAAGTTGTCCGTAATGTCTCCAACTGCTTGTTTTGATTACTGATATCCATCAAACCAGCGTGGAATACGCTATTAGGCAAGACAAGATAAGTAGGCACTTGTGGAACAACAGACCTGACAAATTGTTCAGGAAGTCCAGCAGATCCCACAGACTTCACATACTGATTTTCTAAACGGAAGTTCCAAAATTTGCCACCACCCTTAACAAATTTCTGCTGAACATGCTCCTGTTTCGAAGTCGCTTCTGGAGCATAAGCACGGAGAGTGTATTTGTAAGGTGAGTTGATGAGTGCAACATAATCGCCATCAAGTTGGAAAGAATCTTTCTTTGCTTGACCATAGACCTGAATAATTGAAACACTGTGGGCAATCTTAGCATTCTCCTGACCATTTCCTACATTGCCTGCATCACCTCGTACATGTATTTTTGTTTTTCCAGAAACATCGCCATGAATAACAATTCTATCCGTTACTTGTTGATCGCTTGGATCATGAGGATTTAAACGGGCATTGAGATGAATTAAAGCATCCCCCTGCGCCTCATAAACTCTGCCTGTTCCATTTCCAATATGGAGAGTCTGATATTGTCCTTGAGTTTTCGAAGCTCTAAAATCAATAACACTATTTACAAGACTCACAGCAGAAATACATGAATCCACGCATCCTGAATCTAGAACACCCAAATTCCTCTGTGAACTTCTTTTTAGAATCCACTCTGAACTATTGACCAAGTCCAATTTTGCATAAGAACTTTTATCAACGCGAACATCACCTGTAACAATAGAATTATTAACCGAAACCAATATATTAGAATCATTCTCGGCTTTCAATAAGAAGTCACCCGCAAGAGTTGTTTTATTTTCTAATGAAACACGACCACCAGAATGATTACCATAGATCGCTATACCATTTGCAACTTCAAACTTAGTTTTTTTCAATGAAATCGCCCCTGTTACGCCTATAGGTGTTTTCTCCTGTGTGGATACAGCGCTCCGTTTAACAATTGCCTTCTCAGTTGCTAAATCTTTACCTCGAGTTTGTTTATTTCCGTCTTTCTGTGTTACTCCATCAAAGTATATACCATAAGTCCCATCACCTTCCACTTTAACAGTAGAGGACTCGATATTTGCGTGATTCATAGCAGAACGAACGTCAGAGGCTCTCTTTTTCCTAGGAGAATCCGCCTCGTTCCCACCACCATTTACAATCCACAAAGCATGAGCGTCAGTAGTAACATTTCCGTTCTTAAAATCAACAGAACCATTATCAGTCAACAGAAAAGCTGCACGTCCAAAGTCATCTGCAGCATCTAACTTACCCTGTTGTTTTTTCGCAGTAATTCTCACTTTGTCTAACTTAATACTGCCCCCAGATTCTGACCTTACTGCCACGCCTCTTGCAATAGCAATATCTCCAGAATCCATGGTTATCTCACCAGCCTTACTTGCCAAAGCAGCTGCAACAAAATCTCCTGTCATATTAATTTTCGTATTACTTAATTGAATAGACGATTCAGAATCTGCAAAAGCAGCCACATACTGGGCATTGACCGTTCCATCATTCATCTTAACCTTTCCGCCACTTTTAGCTTCAAGCCCAATCACAGAAGATTGAATCGTTGAGTTTTTACTCAAAACAATTTCTGCTTTTTCCTCTGCAAGTACAGCACTCACAGGATTTGACGGAGTAAGATCAAGACTATTTTTATCATCAGAAGAATCCACACCACTAATGGTAACACTCTCTAACGTAATAACCGTATTCTGCTTCTTTGCATGCATAGAATGTTGAGATTTATCCGTTGCCTTCAGTGTAAGACCTTCCATTGTATATGGTTTTCCATCACTGCACAAATAAGCAACTTGCGACATACCCGCACTATTTTGCTCCGCATTACCACACTGAGAAGAAACACCTCCATTACCAGAACGATCAAGCAGAAGAACACGCCCAACAGGTCCAGAAGGTTTCCTCAAATCCACAGAAGTAGCAGAATTTATAGGTGTAATGCTATTAGATACAGTAACAGGTAGAGGCATTAGAGAAATCCCACCTGTAGATATTATAGAATCGTCATCACCTGTATCAGACCTTCCAAAAGAGTTCAGTAAAGTAGTGACTAAAGATCCTGAGTATATTCCATTCTCTTCATCATCATCTTCTATTATATCACCCTTACTTGAATTATTAGGAAGAGAAATATTCGGAGTTTTATCATATCCAGCTGTTGTTCCCAATAATGTACCTTCTGTTTGCGAATCCATACTAGAATCATCTGTATCAGATCTCAGCAATAAACGTCCCTGCCCAGACGATGAAGAGCTTTCTGTATTTTCTCCACCAGAAGAAACAACATTCTCACTTTCTAAAGAAAAATTCCAAAATTCGTTCCCCAATCCTACCAAACTAGAAATGAAAGGGTCATTTTTTGTTTTCTCAGCACGAAGAATATATTTATAAGGCGTACCCAGTGTTACATAAGAACCTTCTAGCTTGAAAGAATTCTGTTCTGCCTGCCCATAAACTTGAATAAGCGAAACACTATACTTTTGATCTGAATCCGTATTCCCCTTCCCACCTGAAGTATCATTCACATGCACTATAGTTCCATTTTCTCCGCCAACATCACCATTAATTATAAGCCTATCAGATATTTGAGAGTTTTTCGTACCAATCGGCGCTAAATTTACATTGAAGTAAATTTTAGAAGTCCCAGAAGCTGTGTAAACGACACCATTTCCCTTTTTATTTCTATCTCCAATGAGAAGGGTTCGATATTCAACATCCTCAGCATTTCCATTTTTTAAAGAAGTGAAAAATCTAATATTACTATTAGCAAGTTTCATAGATGAAATACATGAATCCACACAAATGTTATCTGAACTTCTCAAATCACGACTATATAGATCCTTTGTTACATACCACTCCGATCCGTGAGATAAAAAAAGCTTAGCATGGGAACTTTTATCAATACGAGCACCTCCCTTAATTAAAGAATCTTGAACAAAAACAAACAGGTTGGAATCCTCTTCAGCGTTCAATAGTAAACCACCAGAAAGAGTTGATTCGTCTTTTATAACAACGCTTCCCTCTAAACTATCACTATAAATGGCCACGCCCTCAGGAACTTTAAGACGTGTACCTTTCAAAAGAACAGCATGCAATCTATCTTTGTTTATTGTTGCTCGATATTCTTTTGATTTATCATCACTCTCCCCATCAAAATATATACCGTAAGACTCGCCTCCTAGTTTAATCGTTGAATTTTGAATATCAGAAATCATTAGATGGGTAAATTTAGGAGATACACCATTACCTATAGAAGATGAATTTTCCTTTAAAGAATTCTTTATAACAGAAACAACCTGTCCAATAGCAGAACCGTTAGCATGAAACGTACTTATTATCTTTTCACCCAATCTCATTGTTCCACTATTATCTTCTGCATCATCATCATCATCATCTTCATTATCTTCATTATCTTCTCCTTCATCAAAACCGCCAGACCACTCATTATTAAAAGCATCCATTCCAAACTCATTATTTATCAACAACGCAAAGGCTTTGGAGCCCTCAAGCTTTCCATTTTGGAAAGAAATACCACCCCCAGACGATAATAAACCAGCACTATATTCGCTTAAACCATTGCTACCTTTTATCCCAGAAACTCTGACCGTCGTTTCATCTAATACAACAGTTCCCCCTGTTTCCGATATAACGCCTATTCCACCCTCTATTATAGTCATCTCTCCAGAATTCATTACGATAACTGAGTTTCCAGAACTCCAAAGACCAATCCCAAGAACATCAACCTTTACTCCATCTAAAGAAATTGCCCCACCCTTTTTAGTCAAAGCAGCTATATGTGCACCCTTGATGCTCCCCCCTTTCATAGTAATACTTCCAGAATCTTTAGCTTCAAGTCCAGTAAAAAAACCCTTAATATTTGAATTAATTAAATTAACACTTCCATTTTCTACCAGCACAGCAACATCAGAGAGCTTAAGAGCTTTACTAGCATCCTTCTTTTGATTTTGAGGATTACCATTAGAGACACCTTGAACTAATCCCGTAATATCCGCTATATTTTCAAAACTGTAAAAACCATTTTCGCCCTTTACATGCATAATAGATACAGCGTCTAAACGAAGATGAGTTTTTTCTGGAGATTCCCCTGTATTACCCTTCAAGTGTACAGCACTCTCACCGTCTTTTGCTATAATATTTTTCCCTTGCACCTTATAGTTTCCAGCATTGCTGCAAGAAATAGCTCCATATATAGCATCATTAAAACTGTCTGAACCAAGGATTTTACTACCCTGTAGCCCTCTTACCCCCATACTCGCATCTCTTGCATTTCGAGCCTGTCTCCCAGATTGAACACCCACCCCACCTGGGACAGCAGGGAGTAAAGTACCAGATGCTCTTTGTGAATGAACTCCAGCACCGTTTTCAGCCCCCCAAATACCACCCGGAATAGCAGCGTCAAAACTATTAGGAACAGCAATATGCGAAGGACGACCTGCAACAGCACCTGCAACAGCACCTGGAATAGCACCTGCAACAGCACCTGGAATAGCTCCTGGAACAATTTCTACACTATTCATTAGATTACCAAGAGTAATAGTACCATTAAATTTAGTAGAATGACAGCTAGTAATAGGTGAATACACCCGTACAGGTTCCTTATCAGCCCCATCATTAGAACCGATTGCCTTTTTCCCCTGAATTTGCAATTCTCCAGATAAAACGTCATTAGATCTATCCTCAGAAGGTGGAGTTTCTGGATTAGGTGTAATTGCATTTGCGTATGATAAAGATGCTCCGAAGTTCGGTAATGGCAACCGATTACCCATCACCTCCATAGAAACATCTACACCTTGTAAAAAGAAGAAAGCACTTGTTGTCAGTGCATACAGACTTGTACGCTTTTTAAATACATTGATCATATGTCAAACTTTCTAAATAATGTTGCAAAAACACTAGAATTAAGTGAAAATGAGGTAAGTGAACGATTTGTAACATATGTCAGTCAACTTTACAACATAGTGTTATTTATTTACGCTTCATTTTGTGCATAAAAATACCAAAGTTAAGTTTTTAAGTGCGCAAACCTTTGTAATATTAGATAAAAGGATAAAATCACGATGATAAAATATATGAAATGGATGACTTCTGTTTTACTGGTTGCAATTAGTTTTGCAACGATTTTGTGGACGCATACGAGTATTGCAAATACGAGTACCCAGACAAATATAACAATTGATCATGTTTCAGGCACGACTTCTGTTCCCACTTCTCCGCAAAAGGTTGTTGTGTTTGATCTTGCCTCGCTAGATAATATGAATCGCCTTGGTATCCAAGCAGTTATCGGCGTTCCTGAAGGAAAAAAACCTTCCTATCTGCAACAATTTGACGATGCAAAATATGAAAGAATAGGGACCGTTTTTGAGCCCGATTATGAAAAAATTGCCACTCTTCAACCCAATTTGATTATTATTTCCTCCAGAACCCAAGCAAAATATAAAGACTTATCCAAAATAGCTCCAACAATTGATCTAACAGTAGAAAACGAAAATTCTCTTGAAGATATTAAACGAAATGTGTCTATCCTTGGAAAAATTTTTGGCAAAACACAAGAAGCAGAAAAGGAAATTGCAAAACTCAATGAAGCTTTTGCTGAAGTCCATAAAAATACCCAAGGAAAAGGCACCGGGCTCATACTCATGACCTCTGGTGGAAAAATCAGTGCTTTCGGACCAAAATCACGTTTCGATATTTTTCACTCCGCTTTTGGAATTGCCCCTGCAACCGATAAACTTACCGTGCAAAAACATGGACAACTCATTTCTCCTGAATTCATTCTTGAAACCAATCCTGATTGGTTGTTAGTGATTGATCGCGATGCAGCCATTGGGCGGGAAGGACAATCCGCAGCACAATTGCTCAACAATGAGCTTGTTCACCGCACAACAGCAAGCAAACAAAACCAAATTATTTATTTGGACTCTTGGAGCTGGTATCGTGCAAATGGTGGTTTAACGGCACTCATTGAAACCGCACAGCAGATCAATGAAGCCTTTACAAAGAGCAAATAAGCGCACGAAAGAGCTTGCTTGCTATATAAATAAAATTTAAAAGCAGAGGTTGTTTATAAAATAACCTTTGTTTTTTTATTAAATTTTGTTAGAAAATGATTTAGCGTGAAGAATTACTGGATAACCATAACACTTCTAATTTTCCTATCTATCCTCAGCATTTTTGTTGGTTATTCTGATGTCTCACCTTCTAACCTTTTCGCAGCCGATCCCCATGCGTGGCTTATTTTTTGGCAAACGCGTCTTCCTCGTACCATTGCAATCATTTTAGTAGGCGCAGCACTTGCACTTTCAGGTATGATTATGCAACTATTAACACGCAATCGCTTTGTCGAGCCATCAACCGTCGGAACCGTTGAATCTGCTTCCCTTGGCATTCTTTTTATTATGATTTTTTTGCCCGATGTTCCTGTTTTAGGAAAAATGGTCGTTGCGACAATCTTTGCCATGGCAGGCACTTTACTTTTTATGTTTTTATTGCAACGCATTCCTCTAAAATCTGCTCTCATTGTCCCCCTTACAGGGATTATGCTAAGTTATATTATTGGCTCTTTAACCAATGCCATTGCAGATTATGAAATGTTACTTCCTTCTCTTCAAGCTTACTTATTTGGCAGTTTTGCGATGGTTCTTGAAGGAAAATATGAGCTTTTATGGTTATCCCTTCCCCTTTGTATTCTGGCCTATTGTACGGCTGATCGCTTTACGGTTGCAAGTTTGGGAGAAGATTTAACCAATAACCTTGGATTGAATTATCGTGTTGTCATGTTTTTTGGCCTTTTTATTGTCGCCTCAATTACCGCTGTTGTCGTCTGTACCATTGGCCGTATTCCTTTTGTTGGGTTGATTATTCCAAATATTGTTTCAAGTTTCATGGGAGATAATATGCGCTATACCGCTCCTTGGGTAGCAATCAGCGGCGCAGGATTGGTCTTGATTTGTGATCTTTTAGGACGAATCATTCAACCTTCTTTTGAAATTCCCATCAGTACCATGATGGGCGTGATCGGTAGTTTTATTTTTATAATACTCCTTTTACGCTGGAGAAAGCATCTTGGATAGAAAAAAAACAACAATATGTGTATTAACGACGCTTATCATCATGGCATGTACTGTCATTAGTCTTTACATGGCGTGGAATATCAATGTTTATACATGGACATTTCGCCTTACAAAACTTATCTCTCTGCTCCTTATTGCCTATGCAATAAGCGTTTCTACGGTTTTGTTTCAAACAATTGTTAACAATCGTCTTCTTACCCCTTCACTTATGGGATTTGATCAGCTTTATATTTTAATAAAGACTATCCTGCTGTATTTTGTAGGCTCTCTTTCTTTGCCCTTTTTGAATGAAGAAGGGCAGCTCATTCTCGAAGCCCTCATTCTCATTATCTTTTCAACAAGTCTTTTTCGCTGGCTCTTTTCAGGAAGCTTAAAAGGGCTTCACTTGACGCTTTTAATTGGTGTTGTTTTAGGCGGCTTTTTTTTCAGTTTACGCATGTTTATGCAATTGCAATTAAATCCAGACCAAATGATGAATTTAACGGATATCATGTTTGCAAATTTTAATAAATTCAATACGTCATTAATAAGCTTTGCCACAATCATTGTCTTCATTGTAAGTTTGATTGGATGGCGTTCACGTCATCTTCTTGATATTTTGGCTTTGGGACGTGAAAATGCTCTCAATCTTGGCGTTAATTACCACAAAAGTGCGACAGCTGTCCTTATTTTTGTTTCCATTCTTGTATCCATTTCCACCGCATTGGTAGGCCCCGTCACTTTTTTTGGACTGTTAGTTGCCAATCTTTCCTATGAACTTTCTCCTCAAACAAAACACAGTGTTGTTGTCCCTATTGCAATATTATTAGCGATTATTTGTTTGGTGGGGGGACAATTTATTTTAGAGCAAATTTTTCATATGGCAGGGCGTTTAAGTTTTATCATTGAGTTTTGTGGAGGTATCGTCTTCTTAATGTTATTGATGAAGGGAAAATTAAAATGATTGAGATCAATCATCTTTCCAAGGCGTACGGAGCACGATTGATTATCGATAATTTATGCCTTCATCTTCCAAAAGGGGGGATTATTTCTCTCATTGGGCCCAATGGTTCGGGAAAATCAACTCTTTTAATGCTGATAAGACGTCTTTTACCGCACCATCAAGGGACAATTAACATTGACGGCTTTGATATTGATAAAATTCCTCACGATATTTTGGCTCAAAAACTCTCAATTTTACGTCAAGATAATCCTTTATCCTTCCGTTTAACCGTGTATGATTTAGTAAGTTTTGGGCGCTATCCTTATTCAAAAGGCTGGTATACACATGAAGATAAACAATTTATCGACAGTGCACTACGCTATCTCGGCTTACAAGATTTACAAGACCGTTTTTTAGATGAACTTTCTGGCGGTCAGCGTCAACGCGCTTTTATAGCAATGGTTATCTGCCAAGACACTGATTATCTTCTCTTAGATGAGCCATTAAACAATCTGGATATGAAACATGCCGTTTCTATGATGAAGCAATTACGCCGCACAGCTGATGAACTGAAAAAAACCATTCTTATTGTTATGCACGATATTAATTTTGCCTCATCTTACTCAGATATGATTGTTGCACTGAAAAATGGAAAAGCAGCCTATTGTGGGACTCCAAAAGAAATCATGCAACCAAAAATTCTTAAAGACATTTATGATGTCGATATTCAAATCAAAACAATTAATGACATCCCTATCGCTCTTTATTATCGATAATCATAAAATTTTTTTCGCTTACATGCACCGTAGAATCTGCTAGGGATAGTAAAATTGGCTTATTGGGGAATAGTTTAATGGTATAATAGCTGACTTTGACTTCGTCAATCTTGGTTCGAATCCAAGTTCCCCAGCCCGTATTTAATGATTGTAGCTTGTCATCGGGTTTTGTATAATTTGAAAGTAGATTTTGCATCAATTTATTTTTTTCAAAGGATCTTCAAAAACTTTCAAGGGTTATTTAAAATCCCTTTAATGCATATTTTCTCTTCCTCTAAAAATTGCAATTTGAGATGATAAGCTCTTGAGCCGGTGCGGATTCTTTGAACCACATGTATAAGATGTGCCAACCCCTTTTATCTTAAATTGGCTAAAGATTTTTCGGATCTGAAGCACATAGTTGAGAGAGAAGAAACTTTCCCTTTAATTGCACAAGCAAAGCAAACATCGTCTGGTAATCCTCTCGCAAATAAATCCTTTCCATAATAATACACGTATATCTGTCTCTGTTTATGGGAAAGCCTTATCTAATAGCTATAAACCTATCTAAAGAGAGAATTCAAAAAAGAAAGCCGAGCCAAATGACATGACGCGGCTTTCAGATATTGATTATAAGATTCAAATGAATCATCCACAATGGAGTAATGAATGCATATATACAAAACGTATCATATTGCAAGGGCTCTATTTAGAAATATGAAAACTTATCAAAAGAAACGTAAATGATCGCTATGATTTTGATATCATTCATTAGCATTATAGAATCTATAAACGCTTGGTAACTTTATCAATCCAATCAAAAGAAAATGCATCTTAAATGAATGTCTTCTCAATAAGAATTTCATAAGCATTTTTTCATTTTGCACTCAAATGTAACTTCTTTGCAAATTAACCAGCTCAAATTTGAGTTGGCAAAATTAACCAATCCAATTTTGGAGGTATTATCTTTAGAATAGCCACCTTTAAACATTATAGCTTTTGACTCAAAATTGAGTAAAATCCCATGCCTTAGATGTTACAATGGTTTTGAATTTTTCTGCCTCATCTTTTTTTCAATAGGTGCCCCCAAATTTTGAGAGAGCTCATTTGGTTTTGTATTTTTAAACTGTAACTTTTAAAACGTTTTTTCTCGCTTGCTTGCGTTATATCATTGAAATGCTTTCGGTTTGATAAGACATAACATTGTGATTTTCATTCTATATTGTGATGATAGTATCTATATAATGCCTGCCTATCATTTACTAAATTTTTAGCAAGCGTTTTTAAAAACGTATCATAAAATTTATGACACGTTATGAATAATAACCGCTTTTCATTTCATTTGAATGCACCCATGCGTTATAGTATTTGCATCATGATTTGCTTTTTATAATCTATACATCCATGGCAATCCTATATAAAAAATGATCAATTCAAACATGCATAAAAGTATGGATTCTTAAGTGGATTCATATAAAATAATTGCACTTAATATATTTATTTTATTAGTTTTTGTACAATGCCTTTTTAACTTCATAAAGATATCAATTTCCTTGTAAAGAATATTCCTCCCATTCCAATAAAAGGCTCAATATAAGTGCGATGAGGGATAGCTTTTATGATTTTACAAGTACTGATCACTGGCCATGCAATAACGCCGACTGATCTCCAAACCAATTAGACCACCTGTGGAAACAGGCAGGCTGTGGGGCTGAATATAAATGGAACAGCACCGAACGAATAAGCCACGCGCCGCAAGTAAGCCTCTTAGCGTGCATAGCTTATAGGTTTTGGAAACAGATAATTATTATAATTGAGGTACTATAATTTAGGCGATTAAAGATCGGATCTCAAACTTTTTAATCCAGTGGACAAACACGAATAATGTGTCCGTCCGGATCTTTGATTAGGAAGGTACGTCCAAATACATCAGTATACGGTTCCTTCAAAACATTTATCTCAACAGTGGTTTGCTCTTGCCATTCCGCATATAGCTTATCTACGTCCTCTCCTGTTGGCAACATAATGCCGATTTCTGAAAAACGAGGCACATTCTCCTCAGGCGTATCGCCCCCTGACCAGAGAGCAAAGAGTGCATCCCCCGAAGAAGCAAATGCAACATAGCGTGGCGAGGTAAACACAGGTTCTTTCTTGAAGATGAATTTGTAAAAAGCTGTAGAATACTCTATGTTTGAGACATATACCAACTGTAGGTTTGGGGTAACAGGATAAGTGGAAATATTACTCATTAATTCTCCATGATTTAGTAGCAACTGCCTGACAGGCTATACCTATATAGAGGATATTTCAATAAGAGTTTGTGATGCTTCCATTCGCGGTGTGCTCTATTTATATGTTTTTACTCACTTATTGCTATATGCTAAAATATCGAGGCCGCCACTACTGGGATTGTAATGATATCCTATCGCTCTTTATTATTGATAATCTAAAGATTTTTTGCACTTGCCTACACTATAGAATCTGCTAGAAATGGTAAAATTGGCTTATTGGGGAATAGTTTAATGGTAGAACAGCGGACTCTGACTCCGTCAATCTTGGTTCGAATCCAAGTTCCCCAGCCAGTTGTATTGTATGTATGTAGCTTGCCAGCAGGTTTTGTATATTTTGCCACTAGGTTTTGTACCAATTCATTTTTTTTCAAAGAGTTTTAAAGGTGTAGCTTGCCAGCGGGTTTTGTATATTTTGCCACTAGGTTTTGTACCAATTCATTTTTTTTCAAAGAGTTTTAAAGGTGTTCTCAAAGGGTCTTCAAAGGCCTTTCAAAGATCATTTAAAGCCCCTTTCGTGAATCGTTTTCTCTTTTCCTAATCACAATTGGTAATGATGAGCTCCTTACCAGCAATTGTGTTATTTAAAGAGTTACACGAATAAACTGTTTTCACATCTCTTATATGGAATTGACTGAAACTTTTTCGAACTTCTGGCACATCATTGAGAGACAAAAGAAACTTCCCTTTTAATTGCGAAAGAAGTGCAGACATCGTCTGATAATCTTCTCGCTTAAACAAATCCTTTCCATAATAATCCTCAACACCCCAATAAGGCGGATCAAGATAAAATAAGGTGTTTGGTCGATCATAATGCATAATAAAATTAGACCAGTCTAAATGTTCAATGGTAACACTCGCTAAACGACGGTAAATAAGCTTTAATAAGCCTTCAAGTTTCAAAGGATTAAACTGTGCACTACGGTCTTTTTTAGCTCCAAACGTACGGTCGGCTACCTTCCCGCTAAAACTTAAACGCTGCAAATATAAAAACCGCAAAGCCCGTTCCAAATCCGTGAGGCTATTTGGATCTTGTGTACGTAATCGTTCAAACACCTCACGGCTACTGATCTGGAACTCCAATAGATCCATAAAAGGGTGATAATGGCGTTGTAACACCCGAAAAAAATTCACCACATCTCCTGAAAAATCATTGATGATTTCAACAGAGGGAATCAATTTTCGTCTAAAGAATATTCCCCCCATACCAACAAAAGGCTCCGCATAAATGCTATGTGGAATATCCTCGATCATTTTGACAATGGTTTTGGCTAACCTGACTTTACCTCCAATATAAGCAGCAGCTGGTGAAATAGGTTCAACAGATTTTAATTTTTCCTTATGAAGTATATCCATTATTTTTTAACACTCTTCCATCTATATTCGCCGTCTTCTCATTGCTTTAAGTGAGAAGAAGTGGCTGCGATGTTGAGTTGAGTTGCATCGGACGGGTTGGTCGCTAAACTTCTCCCGTTGGCTGGGCAACCAGCCCAGCTTCTATTCTTTGTTGCTTTCTTTTCCCTTGTTTGGTGCCTCAAAGGTGATTTCTGTTGTGTATCCGCTTTGTTTTTCATAACGATGTGTGACAGTAGCGGCTTTCCATGGTCCATTGATTTGCCCACGAAACCCTTGAAGGATGAGAGGTTGATCCGCCATGATTTCAGGGCGTCCTGCAAGAGACAA